>NZ_JBXWNC010000019.1:0-67070 GCF_059610165.1 Ruegeria sp. YTSA135
CTCCAACGCGCACAGGGTTCAGTTCAAAAACAGCCACGAGGTAGAAGTGGACTCCGCCCCCGATTGGGGCGGCGATCATGCAGCCGACCTCGCCCATTATACGCTGCAACTGACAATCCTTTTCGTGTCGGCAACTAGAGTAATCTGGACCGAGGTTAGCTGCTGCAATCACGCGGTCGCCCGACTGGTAAATATCCCACCGCAGGCAGATATTCTGACATAAGGGCTGCTCAAGTTACAGCCGCACAGCCAAGGTCATAAAACCGATGGGGCGATTGGCTGGCAGTACCAAACCCAGCCTTCGGCTGGGGGAGTCGCGCGAATTCTCAGAATACAAAAGAGACTTGCTGGGAAGACCCCATATTTTAGAAGGTGAGAGTTTTTACGCTGAAGGCGATACCAGCACCTGGGCTCACACCGAAACGGTGCCCGTAGTAGATGTTTTATCCATAGGCCCGACGTTGTCCTGACAAGTGGCGCAGTTCGATCTTTTACTCTCGGCCCTGGCAGTTGTGTCGCAGAACTCCGGGACTTCATACCCTTGTATCAACACATCCAAATCATCATATCACGAGGACGGAAAAGCGTTAAATGTGAGTGTCGTACATCCTTTCAGCAAAGGTAAAACAATATGCCCTTACTCAGTTCTCCAATTGACGGCTCCCCGATGAAAGAGGTTGAGCGTTATGGTGTGAAGATCGATATCTGCCAAACGTCAGGCGGCATCTGGCTGGACAAAGGCGAACTTGAAAAGATCATCTTGATGATCCGCGAAGAAGCCCTTCAGGACGCTGGTGCGCAGAGTGTTTCCGTCGAGCGGTCTTTTGACGATGAACAGTCTTATAAACAGCAACCCCAGACCGGACAGCGTCGCCCCCAACGGCGAAAACGTGAAAGCATGTTTGAAAGCCTGATGGACATCTTCGACATTTAGTCACCCTGCAGAACCGGGGTCGACAACCGATCCAAGACCTCAGCAACCGAGATTTACAACGCAGCTTGAAGACGGTGCCCTCGTTCGGTCAGCACGCGTCTTCCTGCTCGATAGTACGTAGCTGCCTTGGGATTGGAACCGCCATCATCAATACCTTGAAGGTCCGCTCTGCAGGCACAGCGGCCCGAATTAAACTTTCGTGGCTGTTTCGTGCGGCAGACGATATTGATCCCCGCCAATTGGCTGCTTCATCAAATTAGACAGGTAAGAGTCGCGTTTTAGCAGAAACTCCCAGAGAAGTCGGGGATAATCGGCCGAGACCGCGTTGACGACCGAAGGTCGCGCAGCCAACGCCTTTCGCCACGTAAGAACTTTCTTCTTTCCCACCAGAATACCGAAATCTGCAATTTCATCGAACGTGTCGAAATACCGGAATATCGGCGCAAAAACGGCATCCACCAAGGTAAATTTGCTGCCTGAAAAATACGGCCCGTCATCTAATTGCAGCTCTAGCTGCGAAAATTTTGCGGCCAGAGTGGTGATCTTCTGGTCAAGCATGTCTTCGCTTTTAGCACTATAGAACCCAGCAATATCGTTCAGGATTGTCGAGCCGAACTCAATCCATCCTCGATGCTGAGCACGCGAAATGGGGTCATTTGGATGAAGTGGACGTTTTTGCGTTTCCTCCAGAAACTCCAGAATGGCAGCAGATTCGAAAATGGCATGGCCGTCGAAGGTTAAAACCGGCGTTTTTCCCAGCGGTGATATTTCCAGAAACCAATCTGGCTTGTTCCCAAGGTCGATATCAGTTCGATCAAAAGGCACTTCTTTTTCGAACATCGAAATGGCCGCACGTTGAACATAGGGGCACAGAACGTGGCTCATCAGGTGAAGGGTCATCTGGTATCTCCAAGGTGGATGCATATGCATCTATATTGGCTTCAATGCGCAAACGTCAAGGTTGATGCAATTGCATCTTTCTGCGAGAACTTGGGCATGATCACCCCAGACCCACAAACAACGAGAATTTGGACTTCTTTGCTGAATACGGGCCAAGCATTGCTTGACGGCATCGAGTCTGAGTTGAAGAACAACAACCTACCAAGGCTTGGCTGGTATGACGTATTGCTTGAAATCGAAAAGGCTGGGCCGGACGGTATCCGCCCCTACGAGTTGAAGGAAAGGTTATTGCTTCCACAGTACGGATTATCCCGCATGTTGGGCCGTATTGCTGAAGCAGGTCTTATCACTCGGGAGGAAGTTGAAAATGATGGAAGAGGTCAGACGATCAAGCTTACACCCAAGGGGCTAGCGATCAGAAAGGCGATGTGGCCGGTTTACGCTGAAATGCTGGTCAATTCCATTCAGGACAAGCTCAGCAAATCTGAGGCTGCTGAGTTGGAGCGAATACTTAGAAAATTAGGGTCAGGATCATAACCCCTAGCTGACTGTTGTTGTAAGAGCGACGGTTGCGATAATGACCTTTAGGTGGGCGATCTTAACTGTCTGGGCGCTGGCATCTGCGGCGTTACTGTCAGGCAAAAGTGATATCGACCGAACCAAAAGCCCCGAAATCTGCGCGGATTTCCGCGCCTGTTGGACACTCGATAGGGCGGATAAAACTTCCGGAAAGGACGATTTGGCCCGGCTCAATGCTCTGACCATATTGCGCCATACGACGGGCTAACCAGACCACGCTTTCGATTGGGTCGTTCAGTACCCCGGCCCCCAGGCCGGTTTCCTCAATCTCGCCATTGCGAAAAGTCAACGCGCCGACCCAGCGCAAGTCGAAAGCATCAATCGCATGGCGTTCTGCGCCCAGCACAATTCCCGCATTGGCGGCATTGTCGCTGATTGTATCATAGACGGTGCGCGACTTGCCCGTCTTTGGGTCTGCGCGTTGAATGCGGGTGTCGAGGATTTCGATTGAGGGTGCCACGTAGTCCGTGGCAGCGATAACATCCTCACGAGCCACGTTTTTACCGCCGACAGAAGACTTCATAACAAAGGCGATCTCGGCTTCGATACGTGGTTGAATAAACCAACCAGCAGGAACCCTGCCGCCATTGTCGAATGCCATATCATCAAACAGGATTCCGCTGTCGGGAATGTCGATGTTCAGCGCATGCTGCATGGCTTTTGAGGTCAGGCCGATTTTCCACCCGATTACCTTTCGCCCCTCCGCTAACTTCTGGCGACAGATGGCATTTTGTACCGCGTAAGCATCATCCATCCCCATATCGGGATGGCGCAGGGTCAGCAGCCCGATCTGCTTGCCGGTACGTTCCGCCTGCAGCAAATCAGCGGCGGCGCGGGCGTGGTCATCCGGCGTCATGGCTGTTCATCCTTGACCGTGTTGCGCAAAGTACCGATGCCTTCGACCGAGACCTCTACGACATCGCCCGGAACCAGATACTTCGGCGGATCAAACCGCGCGCCTGCCCCGGTTGGCGTGCCGGTGACGATAATATCCCCCGGCTGCAATGTCATAAAAGTCGAGATATATTCGATTTCGCGGCAGATCGGGAACATCATTCGGTTCAGAGTATCGTCCTGACGTAACTCACCATTCACATGGGTCTGGATGCGCGCATCATCCAGTTGCGCGGGATCTGTGAAAGGCACCAACCACGGACCCATGGCCCCCGAATTGTCCCAGTTCTTGCCCTGGGTAACGTTGAACTTGGCGTGCCGTACCCAATCGCGGATCGTGCCTTCGTTGCAAAGTGTCAGGGCCGCGATGTGGTCATAAGCGTCCTGCTTTGAAATTCTGCGACCGCCCTTTCCAATAACAACGGCCACCTCGCCTTCATAATCCAGCGTGTGGTTTTCCGGTGGGCGGATCAACGGGCGATCATGCCCCGTGAACCCGCTGGCGAAGCGTGGGAACAGTGACATATATTCTGGCTGTTCACTGCCGTCGTTATATTCAGCATTCCGGTCTGGGAAATTCACGCCGACACAGAGGATCCGACGGGTATCCGGCATGACCATTTCATACTTAAAATCCGTATGTGTGACCGGTTTGCCTTCGGCTGCACCACTCAACTGATCAAACGCACCGGCGGCGATCACTTCATAGAGGCTGGCGTAGTCGGGAAATGCTTCGTTCAGCGCGATTGCACCACTATCGGTGATCACGCCAAAAAATGTGTCTCCATCGGCGGTGAAGGTGGCAAATTTCATGCAAGAGTTTCCCAAACCTCGCGAATGACATCAGCGGCCATTAGCACGTCATCCCGCGTTGTATCGAATTGCCCGACTTGAAAGCGGATAATCTTTCGACCGTCGAACATACCCTGCGTAAGGTAAATCCTGCCATCATCGTTCAGCGCGTCTACCAGTCGCTGCTGCATGTCATCGTCACCCGGACAGCGAAAGGAAAACAGGCTGAGGATCGGGCCAGTCGTGATCTCAAAACCCTCTATCGCAGCGATTTCTTCGGCAAGCTCGTTGGCCCAGGCAACGTGATTGCGGATACGCGCCCGCAACCCGTCAAGCCCGTATGAGCGTAGCAAGAACCAGATTTTCAGCGCCCGGAACCGACGACCCAGCGGGATTGTCCATTCCGAATAATTCGTAACCTCTGCCCCTGTGGTCTTGAGGTACTCCGGTTCGATTTTTAGCGTGTTGAGCTGCGGTGTCGCGTCTTTCAGAAACTGGATCGCACAGTCGAATTGGGCCCCCAGCCATTTATGCGGATTGAACACGATGCTGTCATAGCGCTCCGCCCCGGCCCATATTGGACTCCGAAACTCGGGGCAGATCATGGCCGACCCAGCCCATGCAGCATCAAGATGCGTGTAAAGATCATGCCTTTGGGCGATATCCGCCACGGCCACTAGATCATCACAGGCACCCACACCCGTGCCACCGGTAATTGCGATGATCCCTGCAGGCACATGCCCGGCGGCGATGTCGCGCTGGATCGCGGCCTCAAGCGCATCGGGATCAACTGCAAAGGTCGGCCCTTGCGTGGGTAGCTTGACCAGATTGTCCTGACCAATCCCGGCGACCCAGCAGGCCCGGTCAATCGAAGAATGCACTTGATCAGAACAGTAAATCCTAAGGGCGCCCTTTGCATTCAAGCCCTCTCGGTTACCGGTAAAACCTGTGGCGCGTTCGCGCATTGTCAGGACCGCTGACAGTGTGGCCGAGGAGGCGCTATCCTGAATGACGCCTGTCATGCCATCGGGCAGACCAAGCGCTTGTCGCAGCCAATCCACCATCACACTTTCGACTTCGGTGCCAGCGGGCGAGGTCTGCCACAACATGCACTGCGCAGCGATCGTGGTCACCAGCATCTCAGCCAGCATGGATGGCGGCGCGGCATTGGCCGGAAAATACGCAAAAAAGCGCGGGTGCTGCCAATGGGTTATCCCCGGCATCACGATCCGTTCAAAGTCGGCCATGATGGTTTCCATCGGCTGACCAGTTTCTGGCGGCGCCGGTTCAAGCTGGGCAGAAATAGCCCCTGGTGCCGTTTGCGCCCTGACCGGGCGATTTGACAGGGTTTGATGGTAGTCGGCAGCCCATTTCGATATCTGCTGCCCCCAATGTGCAAATTCGTCCCAGTTCATCCGTTCGCTTTCTTATGCCGCAACAGCCGACCGAGATTGGCCATCGCGGATTGGGTATTTTTGGCTTTTTCCTTGTGGTACAGATTTTTAGACTGAAAAGCTGATGTTTGCCTGACCCGTTCCAGAGCTGCCGAAATAAGGTGTGTAGATATCGATCTTACCTTTGTAGCTGCCCCAACCAAGCGCACCAAACAAAAGCGCCGTATCGTTCATCGCGCATTCTCCGGTACATTTCTTGGCGTAGTCAGGAAGAAGCTCAAGGAATTCTTCGAACCGGCCCTGCCCCCAAAGCTCAATCACTCTTAGATCCATCTGGCGGTTAAACTCACCATTGACAGAGTTCAAACCGTCAACCGAGCGTTCGTTCGGCGTGAAGTCATGGCTGAGCGAACCCGAGGCCAAAACGGACACATTGCGATCCGAGCGGCGAATTCCTTCCGCAATAGCCTCGCCCCAGACCCGGTTTTCCTGGATCGACGAGAACTGGTTGACCGCAACCGGCAACACCCGTGCATTCACACCTTCATTGATGAAGTGCATCGGTAGAAGCGTGCCGTATTCCATTCCCATATCGGGGTTCGAATGGCCAAGGGCCCGCTCCCCACGCTCTCGCAGCACTTCAAGAATGGTTTCTCCCAGTTCGTGATCACCCCTGTAATCGAATTCCATATCCGCCAGCATATGCGGCAGTTCGTGGCTGATGAAACGGCCTTTGTGGTGCTCTTTAGTGTTCAAATGGAAACCCTGATTGGTAATCCAATGCGTGTCAAACACGACAAACGTATCGACCCCGCGATCAATCGCGTCCTGACGCAGGCGCGCATATCCATCGATGGCAGGTTGCCGGATGCCTTTGTACTTTGGCATCGTGTGGGACATCCAGATGCTCGGCACATGCGTAATCTTCGCAGCCTGCACGATCTTTCCCATGACAGTTCCTCCTTTGTCAGTTCGTTTCTCTCAAGCTTTTCGCCCGAGGGAGACGTTTTCTGATCCCTATCGAAATTGGGAATTTCGAACCCAAATTCCGATCACGCGCCTAAACCCAAATATAAGATATCAGCCCAAGATAGGCACCGATTTCAGTCACATTACATCCCAAGTTGCGTAATCTTGTGCTGCCCAGTCGCAAAACCGATGTGCTTTTGCTCCATGTAAAACTCAAAACTCCAATCCCCACCGTCACGACCGATGCCAGAGGCTTTGACACCACCAAACGGCGTGGGCAGATGGCGCACGTTTTCCGAGTTCACCCAGATCATCCCCGCCTCTAGCCGATCCGTGAAACGTAATGCGCGTGTCAGGTCGTTCGTCCAGACATATCCGGTCAGACCATAAGGTGTGTCATTGGCGATTTGCAGCGCCTCCTCTTCTGTCGAGAACGGGATCGCGGTCAGAACCGGGCCAAAAATCTCTTCGCGCGCGATACGCATCTGGTTGTTCGCATTGGTAAACAACGTTGGTCGCACAAAGTACCCTTCGTCTCCGACCTTCGTACCACCTGCTGCTACGGTCGCACCGTCTTCTTTTGCAATGTCAAAATAGCTAGTGACCTTGTTGTAGTGCTCTTCGGTAACCAGCGGGCCGATCTCGGTGGTCGGGTCTAATGGATGTCCAACCTTGATCTTGCTTACACGTTCGACGAGTTTTGCCTCAAACTCTTCTTTGATCGTGTCTTGAATCAACAGGCGCGAGGAAGAGGTGCAGCGTTCACCGTTGATCGAGTAGATCATGAAGATCACCGCATCCAATGCACGCTCAAGATCGGCGTCGTCAAACACGATGACCGGGTTTTTTCCGCCCAGTTCAAGGTGGTTGCGCTTCAGCGTATCTGCCCCCTGCTTTGTGATCAAACTGCCCGTGCGGCTTTCGCCGACAAAGGCAATAGCGCGGATTTTTGGATGTTCACACAGCGCTTTGCCCGCCTCATCGCCAAAACCGTTCACTGTGTTCAACACACCTTTTGGCAGACCGGCCTCTTCAGCGATTTCCACCAGAAATCGCGCCGTAAGCGGACTTGCTTCCGCCGGTTTATGAACCACCGTACATCCGGCCGCCAGCGCAGGGGCTATTTTCCACGTGGACAGCATAAATGGCGTGTTCCAAGGAGTAATGACACCAACAGGCCCAATAGGTACGCGTGTTGTGATATTCATCAGGGCCGGGGATTTCAGATGCTGGCCATCCCGTGCCTGAACGACTTGATCAGCAAAATAGCGAAAGTTCTCGGCTCCACGCAGCGCTGCCTTGGACATGAATTTCAGGGTCTGGCCTGTATCCCAGCATTCACACAATGCGATTTCTTCAGCACGTTCTTCGATAGCCTCGGCCACACGGATCAGTATCTTGCGCCGTTCGGTTGCGGGTATGTCGCGCCACTCGGGAAAGGCGTCGGCTGCGGCATTCGCTGCGGCATCGATGTCATCACGATTGCCTTGGGCAACATTGCAAATCACGCTCTTGTCTACGGGAGACGTGTTTTGAAACGTCCCAGCCGAGCCGTCCCGATCCTCGCCCGCAATGCGGTTCTTTATCCCTTCTGCCTGGAAACGTCCCAACAACGCGCGCAGCTTTTCAAGGTTCAGCTCCAAGGGGCTCATTTCGGGTCCTCCAGATGGTCGCGGATTGTGCCGCATTTCGGGGAAAGCTTTGCATCGATCTCGCGCAGTTCGGAAGAAAGCGCGATCGAGTGCGTTTTCATTGCGGGTGTAAGAAACGCCTGCGCGGCTTCGAAAAGTTTAGCGATGACGTCTTGCTTGACGTCTTCCGGTCGCCCCTCGCGCAAACGGACCGATATATCAACAAACCCATGTTTTTGATCGCCATCCGCGATGGAACAGTGATCGACGCGTATCGCGCGGACGCGTACTCCGGGCATGGGCAAAGCAGGTATCCCGACCGCTGTTTGCCGGAGCGCGTCGCACAAACCGGCCATATCAACGACCCGTTCAAGGTTTCCGGAATACTCAATGTGGATATGCGGCATGAGTTCACCGATTTACTTATCATGTTAATTAAATTCTTGTGTACTAGAAATTGCAACCGCGAGTCAATCAATTTAGTTAACACGTGAAATAAATAGGATCAGATCATTGCAAGACACGCTGACAAATCAAGTGAACTCTTTACTGCCTCCGACCTCTCAGTCTTTGCCCGTATCGCTTACCCGCGCACGCGAGGCGGTCATGGCGCCTATCCGCAAAATGCTGCAAAAAGCCGGCATTACCGAGCAGCAATGGCGCGTCTTGCGCGTTTTGAGCGAAAGCGGAAAAATGGAAACCGGAACGCTGGCCAATCGCGCTGCCTTGATGTCCCCCAGCCTGAGCCGGATTGTTCACTCCATGGAAAACGCCGGACTCGTTTCGCGCGAGGCTGACCCCAATGATCGTCGCCGCCAGCACATCGCCATTACCGACGCGGGGCAAGCGATCATCAACAATCATATGACCGAAGTGTCGGATATCGCGACCTACTACCGCGACATCCTTGGGGAAAAAGATCACGATACTCTTGTGACGCTGCTAAAGAAATTTACCCGGCGCCTTAACGAAGACGAACAGGACGCCTGAGCGCTCAGACCGCTCCCAAACCCTTGTCCAAAGCAGTGAGTATTGTGTTCACGTCATCTTCGCTCAGGATAAGTGGCGGCGACAGAATGATGTTGTTACCGGACACGCGCACCATGGCTCCGGCGTCGTAGGCTGTTTTCTGAACCTTGCCGATTGAGGCTTTGTCGATTGGCGCTTTCGTACCCCGGTCTGAAACAAGCTCCAAAGCACACATCAAACCATATCCACCGCGCACATCGCCGATCAGATCGTATGTCTCACCAAGTTGTTTGAGACCAGCATGCAGTTGCTCACCCCGCTTTGCGGCATTGTCCTTGACGTTCAAACGTTCGGTTTCCTTCAGGCATGCGATTGCAGCAGCCGCGCCAACCGGATGTCCGGAATAGGTATAGCCTGATCCAATCGTGGCTTTTCCAGAGGTATCATTTTCAAAGACCTCGGAGATGGCGTCGCTGATCATTACAGCGCCGAAAGGGAAGTATCCGTTTGTGATGGCCTTGGCCGTGACCGCCATATCGGGTTTCACAGCAAAGCGGCGCGATCCGCTCCACGCGCCCGTTCGGCCATAGGCTGTTATTACTTCATCCGCGATCACCAGAATTCCGTGTTTTGAACATATCTCACGCACACCAGGCATAAAGCTCTCGTGCGGGGGGATAACCCCACCTGCCCCAAGAACAGGCTCCATGATCATCGCCGCAATGGTCGAGGGATCCTGGAACTTGATCTCATCCTCAAGGGCTGCAAGGCACAACTGCGCCAGTTTCTCCGGGTCGGTTTCGCCAAACGGATTGCGATAGGTGTAGGGCGAGGGAATGTGATGGCAGCCCGGCATAAGTGGCTCGTATTGGGTTCGGAAATTCGGGTTTCCGTTGACTGACGCGCCCAATGTATGCGTTCCGTGATAGCCTTTCTTGAGGCTCAGGAACTTAACGCGTCCGGCTTCCCCACGCACTTTGTGGTATTGCCGCGCAAAGCGCAGGGCGATCTCTACTCCATCCGATCCGCCTGACGTAAAGAACGCACGCGACAGACCATCGGGCGCGAAAAACTCACGCAGCATATAGCTGAGCTCGATCACCAGATCGTTCGTCGTTCCCCTGAAAATTGAGTAATAGGGCAGTCGGTCCAGCTGTTCCGAAATGGCGTCTTTAACCGGCTGGCAGGAATAGCCGAGGTTTACGTTCCAAAGGCCGCCGACCCCGTCCACAACTGTGCGCCCATCTACATCAGTGATGCTGACGTCTTCGCCGCCAACAATTATCTCGGGCGGGTGTGCAAGGCTGTCAGCAGGGTGAGCCATCGGATGCCACAGGTGGCGTGCATTGTTTTCTTTAAGGAAATTGCTGTCCTTCATGAGATCACCTGTTATGTCGTAGTTTCATCACCCCAGTGCGGCGGCAGGTCCTCGAAATTCCGGGGGACCGTACCACCCAAAGCGGTTGAGGCGCGTTCCGCCTCTTTCAATACCATCAGTGCAATATCGCGTAGTTTCTCCGGCTTGGCGCGTACGCTGGGAACAGCGACAGCCAATGAGCCGAGAACCCGGCCTCCTTCACCAAATAACGGCGCACCGACTGAGCTGACGCCCTCGTCGAATGCACCTGCGACCGAAGCGACGCCATACCGGCGCACCATGTCAATTTCGGCCTTCAGGTCCGCTGGGTCCGAAATTGTCTGATCCGTAAAGCGCGACAACGGTCTGCTCAGGACGCGGGCTTGCCAGTCGTCCGGACAGAAGGCCAATGCTGCTATGCCGGATGACGTCGCGTGTAGGGGCAACATCTCGGCAATGTCGAAATTCACCTGAATGCCATGCAAAGCCGGATCGGAATGAGCGACCGGCGACAACGCATCGCCTTGCAGAAGGCTGGCATGGGCCAGCTCACCCACGGTTTCCGACAATTCAAAAACGATGGGCTGTAACAGCTTGCGCACTGGAAACAACGTCTCGCGCAGGGCCGAAAGGCGCAGGAGTGCAGGTCCAAGGCGATAAGCGCGTGTATCAGGATGTTGTTCAAGATAGCCGTTTTCGGTCAGCTCAGTCAGATGCCGATGTATCGTCGCCTTATCTCGACCTGTCAGGCGTACGAATTCTCCCAACCCGATTTCAGCCCGATCACGGGCGAATAACGTCAGCAGGTCCAGTGCCTTAGTGATCGTTCCCATCTATCGCCCTCCATACTCGAAGAACGTCGCAAATTCTGTGCGATCCGCCGGGCCTGTTTCTAGTGATTGGCGCGTACCATCGGGCAAAGCGCCCACTTGCTCAGTATGCGAACCGTAGAGATTCCATCGATTCTCATGGTCCGACGACAGCCGGGAGGCCGCGCAGTTGTTTTCGATCAGACCATGCGCCCACCCATCCGGAGTCCGCACAATTGGCGCACCGAGGGTCTTCGCAATGATCTGATGCCCGAAACACGCACCAAAAACAGGGATCTTGCGTTCGATGATATTTTTGATCAGCACCTCAAGCTGCTGCATCCAAGGTGCATTTTCGGTCACGGATGCTGGGCTTCCAGTTATCACAACGCCATCAAATGCCGAAATATCTTCGGGGAACTCTCCCTTACAGACCCAAAAGGCTGTGACCACCCAGTCGGGGCGAACCTCGGCAATCAATGTCGCGAATTTTTCGTCATCCAACGGTCGCGCTTTTGCAAAAGCGCTGACGTCGGTGTTGGTGACAAGGGTTGCAAGTCGCATATCAGATAAACCACACATAAAAGTCGAGCAGAGCATCAGGCTCCAGTTCGCGCGTCTTACGGAATTCGCGCTCTTTCATGAAGGCATGATTTTCAACCAGTTCCCGACCAACAGCATCCACTAACGCGGTGTCGGCCTGCAGGTCGTGAATTGCTTTGCGCAAGTTGGGGGCCGTTCCGGTGCGCGCGTCAACTTTGTCGAACCCGTCTCCGGTTTCGATGGGCGGCAGGTTCATGCCGGACTCATACCCAAGACGGGCGGCCTGAAGGACCGCGGCACAGGCTGTGTACGGGTTGGCACTGGCGTCGGCCATGCGGTGTTCCAAACGGGCTTTCGCACCACCTTCGCCAGATACGCGCGTGGTGACGCTGCGGTGATCGCCACCCCAGTTTTTCCAATAGCCTGACAGCGACGCAGGTTGAAGGCGACGGTATGACCCGGCTGTGGGGGCAATCAAGCCAGCCAGGCCTTCGTGATGGTGCACCAAACCGGCAAGGCAACCACGCGACAGATCATTAAGGTGATCCGGGCCGCCAACCCCGCCGGTCGCAAGCGCGTTTTTTCCCTCGGCGTCCTGAAACGAAAAGTTGATATGCATTCCAGACCCGCCAAGCTCGGACAGCGGCTTGGGCAGAAATGTCAGGATGATCCCGTGATCCAATGCAACCTCGCGGGCCATTTGGCGAAAGAGGACAATGTCATCCACTGCGGATAGTGCATGATCAAAGGTCAGAGTGTACTCAAACTGGGGGCTGTCATATTCGGCCGTGATCAGGTCAAGCCGGAATCCCATTTCCAGCGCCTTATTCCAGATCACATCATTGATCCTCATCGGATCGGCGAACGGCCCGGTTCCGTACACGCCACCTCCGGGCGCATCATAGGGCCGCAACCGACCGTCCTCGCCGCCCTGCAAAGCATAGGCTTCCAGTTCGATCCCAAGCATTGGCTTTAAGCCGTGCTTTTCCCAGTCAGCAACTGCGCGATTCAAGGCACCTCGCGGACACAAGGACAAGGGCGATCCATCAGCGTCGTAAAGGTCGCCCAAAACGATTGAAGTGTTTGGCTCCCACCCCGTGCGCACGTCATCACCGCGCCAGCGCAACTCCATGTCCGGGGCACCTTCGCGTACTTTTGCGTGCGGCGCGTCCAACAGTAGATCGCGATCGTAATGCACCCCGAACGTTGCGCGTGCAAAACGCGTCGAGGCATCACCGATCTTACTGGCGGGCATGTACTTCCCACGCGGGATCGACAGGTGATCGATGAAAAGGGCGCGTAAACGGTTAGACATTGAAAACCTATTGCAAAGTGACGCGAACAGACATCCGCTTGATGCCGTTTACAAAATTGGACCGGACGAACGCCTCGGGTCCATCGGGTTCGATAGTTTTGATCCGCTTGACCAATTCCTCGAACAGCACTCGCACCTCCAGCCGGGCAAACGAATTGTAAGGCGCACCGTTAGCGAAACTGTCATGCGAGCCCAGATCAGCATACCCATCGCCTTCAGGAACCCACATGGTCATAGAAACGCCTCCGTCTTTGTTGTTTCTTACGGTTTTCGAAATGCCGGTGCGAGCGACCTGAAATCCGTTTGGCAAAGGTGTTTGATGCCTTTTTCTGCATTGAGCGGCGATCAACCGGTCGCCATTCCCGCCAGACCCGCCAGATGGTCGAGCCGAGGATGATCAGGATGACGCAGAACAGGAGAAAGGCGATGGGGCGATCAATAAAGTCCAACGGGGTTTTGACCCGCGCCAAGGACGCGCGCAGCTTAACTTCCATAATCCCCCCCAGGACCATGCCAAGGATGATCGGGACGATGGGCATGTTCAGGCGTTTGAGGACAAACCCCAGCAGGCCGAACACCGCCGCAATTATGCAGTCCATAGTCGAATTGCGGATCGAATACACGCCAACGAAACTCAGCAAAAGGATGCACATTCCTAGAAAGCGATTGGGAATGCGCGTCAGGTGCACCAGCCAGCCGGTTGAAACCAGCAAGAAGCCAACAACAATGACATTCAAGACCAGCAGCGCGATGTAGAGCGCGACAACAAAATCCATGTCATTCTGGAACAGACCAGGGCCAGGAACCACGTTGTGGACATAAAACACCGACAGCATCATCGCGGTCAGCGCCTCGCCCGGAATACCAAGCGCAAGCAGTGGGATCATGGCCGCTGCCGGCACGGCGTTGTTGGCAGCTTCTGATGCGATCAGCCCCTCGGACGAGCCATGCCCGAACGCTTTGGGGTTCTTGGACAGCTTGCGCGCCGATGTGTAGGACATGAACTGCGCCGTAAATTCACCGACCCCCGGAATCATACCCATGACAACACCGAAACTGGCCGAGATCGCTGCAACGCGCGGATGACGCGCAAGCTCACGAAAACCTTGAAACAAAGAACCGCGCGACCGAGGTAGCCTGATTTTCTCATCATCCATGGTCAGCAGCAAAAACGCCTGTGACAGCGCAAAAAGGCCCAGCACCACCACGATCAGATCAAGACCACCCGCCAACCAACTCTGACCAAAGGTAAAGCGGCGGGTATAGGCAGCAGGTTCCAGACCAACTGTGCCGATCAAAATACCAAACCCCGCAAGCGCGGCCGCGATGGCCATCTGGCCTTTATGTGCAACGACGACCAGTACAAGGCCAAGCAGAGCCGCAAGGAATATCTCACGCGATCCAAACATTGGTGCGATCTTTGCCAGAACGGGCGACAGGAAGATCAGGCATATGACTGAAAATAACCCACCCAGGAAACTTGCTGAATAGGCCAGAGACAAAGCCCGGCGGCCTTCGCCCCGCAGCGTCATTGGAAATCCGTCATAGGTGGTCAGCGCGTTCACGGCTGTACCGGGCGTATTGATCAGGATTGCAGGAATTGACCCGCCATACATTGACGACCCGTAGATGCCCAACAGCAAGGTCAGCCCCACAATCGGGTCCATCGAAAACGTCGCGGGTAAAAGGATGGCAATGGCAACAGCTGGCCCCACCCCCGGAATGGCGCCGATGGCGACCCCGCCCACCGCCCCCACCAGAAGGGCAAGCATCACGTGCCAGCGTGCCAGAACGTCAATGGCTGAAAAAACCAGGTCCATCAGAGATACACCAGAAAAATCGTTCGGATCGAATCTGGCAGAAACTCATAGACTTGCGCGCCCGGAATACTCACACCCAGCATTCCCTTGAACAACACGACCATCGCAATCGCGAACAGAGCAGCAATTCCAACTGCCAATCGCGTCCGGTATCCCAGGCGGTAGGTCAAAGCACAGGCGAAAACTATGCTCATGGGCATGAAACCCAATCGCGGGACGGCCAGGACATAGACAAGAAACCAAACGAGGTATTCCAATGGCTCCGCCCAACGCCGGGCTTCGACCCAATCCAACGCATTCGGCTTTCTGCGTCGCATCAACCGGTAATGGATCGCAAAACCTGCAAGCATGGTGATCAGCGCGATAGCAGGCCATAAACGGGGCTGGCTGCCAATGTTGCGCGCCTTGTCGGTCCATTCGGTCTGGTTGCCAATTTGGGACAGCAGAACCAATGTGACAATCAAACCTGCAACAACAAAAACAACCTGGCCGGACGACTTTGTTTTGACCTGTAAAAGCTCGGAGTTATCCATTCGAAGTGGTCCTTAGCAGCGGCGAGAGGGCGCGCCGACACCCTCTCAAAAGATCGCGGTTATTGACCCAGCGCTTCTGAGATCGTGCCCAGAGTTGCCTTATCCTCTGCAATCACGGCGGCGCTTTCGTCTGCATTCAGCCAGTAGACCAGCGCACCTGTTTCCTCTGCAAGCTGTTGAGCACGCTCACTGTTCACAGTTTTCTCGGCAACGGCCGCGATCTTCTCGCGCACATCCGCCGGGGTATCCTTGGTCACGAACAGACCGTTCCACAGCGAGATATCTAAGCTCGGCTCAACCTCGCCAATCGCAGGCGTGTCAGGAACCTTGCTGATCCTCTCACCGGTGATCGAGACCAAAACCTTCACATCGTCAAGGCAAGGCAGGATAAGCTGTAGCGTCGTGTTGATCACGTCTGCATCGCCAGAGGCCAGCGTGTTACAATCCAAGGCGTCAAATGCCGCATCCCCTGCCCATTCAAAACCCATTGTCGAAGACAAAGCCTTGGTGACTTGGGTTGGCGTCAGAACATCCCCGAAATGCCCGAGGAACACCTCGTTTTCCTTGGCGTAATCGGCCAGTTCCTGCATCGACGAATAAGGTGCATTGCCCGAAGTCGCGATCACGAACGGATAGGTCAGGAAAATACCGATCGGATCGAATTTCTCAGGTGTAAGCTCCGGGATGTCGATCTCGTGCCCGATCAATGAAACCGCTGGAACAAATGATCCGATTGTGTACCCATCTGCCGGGGCTGTTGCCACCTCTACGGCCCCCGGAAACGGGCCACCGCCGCCGCCAGGCTTGTTCACCACTGCTGCCGGAACACCGTATTCGGCCTGAAAATCTTCGGCGATCATACGGGTCAGTACGTCTTCCAAATCGCCCGGAGGCCAAGGAACGATAAAGCTCACGGGTTTTTCGGGATATTCGGCCAAGGCCGAACTGGCCAGACCAATTGCAAGTGCGGCCAATGCGGCCTTGGCTTTGTTGGACATGATATCTCCCTGCGACGAGTCACTGATCGGTTTATTATTTGAACCTTTAGTATCATTTATTCTGAATTTGTTTCTTCACCTGTCAACTAAAAAATCATTATTGACAAATGCAGGTTTAAAGTTTGACACTTTTTTTGACACCAATGGTTCATTATTCAAACCTATTGAGGCTCGATTTGGACAAAATAAGGATAGAGAAACTCCGGCACCGCGCGGTTCCACCGGCACGTCACCTGATCGATGGTACAAGCCGTGACGCGTCGGATGGCGCGACAATGGGCGTCATATCGCCTATCGACGGATCGATCCTGACAACCATACCCAAGGGAACCCGTGAGGACGCTCAATTGGCAATCCGTTCAGCGCGACGTGCTTTCGACGATGGGCGATGGTCTGACCTTGCCCCCGCTGCTCGCAAAAAAATCATGCTGAAATGGGCAGACCTTATCGAAGCAGAGGCCGAAGAACTGGCTGTATTGGGCGTACGCGACAATGGAACCGAAATTGGCATGGCCTACAAGGCCGAGCCCCTCAGCGCTGCCGGGACGATCCGCTATTTTGCAGAGGCGATCGACAAGATTTATGGCGAGATTGCCCCTACTGCGCCCGATGCACTGGGGTTAATTCACAAGCAACCGGTTGGAGTAGTAGGCGCAATCGTGCCATGGAATTTTCCACTGATGATCGGCAGTTGGAAACTGGGCCCCGCGCTTGCCGCAGGATGCACCGTTGTCTTGAAACCCGCAGAAACGGCATCGTTAACTCTTATCCGGTTGGCCGAACTTGCGCTGGAGGCTGGTCTTCCACCGGGGGTTCTAAGCGTGGTGACTGGCGAAGGCATAGTTGTTGGGGCAGAAATCGCTGAATCCCACGACGTTGATGCTCTTGTTTTCACAGGTTCCGGCGCGACAGGCCGTCGGTTGCTTGAAGCCTCGGCAAGATCAAACCTCAAACGCGTTTATCTGGAGCTTGGCGGAAAATCCCCAAATATCGTGTTTGCGGACGCCCCCGATCTGGCCGAAGCCGCGAAGGTCTCGGCCGCTGGCATCTTTCGCAATTCCGGCCAAGTCTGCGTTGCCGGTTCACGGCTGCTGGTCCAGCGGGAAATCCACGACAAATTCGTGGAGAGGTTGGTTTCGAACGCCGAGGCCATGCAGGTCGGCGACCCACTGGACCCAAGGACACAAGCAGGTGCCGTAAACTCGGAAAACCAACTGGCGCAAAACCTTCAATTCGTTGAAGAGGCTCGCGCCGCTGGTCGCACTATTGCCACAGGTGGAACGCGGATTCTGCACGACACCGGGGGGACGTATATGGCACCGACAGTCATAACCGGCGTCAACCCTGACGACCGCGTTGTCTGCCAAGAGGTGTTTGGACCGGTTCTTACAGTTCAAGCCTTTGACACAGAAGAAGAAGCCATCGCCCTTGCCAACGCGACTGAATTTGGTCTTGCCGCGGGCGTGTGGACTTCGAACCTATCCCGCGCACACCGTATGATATCAAAAATCAGGGCTGGTGTGGTGCATGTTAACACGTATGGCGGGGCGGATATCACAGTGCCGCTTGGGGGCGTAAAGCAATCCGGAAATGGACATGACAAGTCGCTGCACGCATTTGACAAGTACCTAGATCTAAAAACGGCCTGGATAAAACTCTGAATTAAGGAAGGCCGCGTGACACTTGGGGGATCAGGGCGGAAATTGCCCGCGAAACTTAAAACACGACGTCTTTCGCCGTGTGGATTTCACCGCAATGTGGACAAAAGAGACTTCAGTACGCGAGTCTTGGTTTCTTCAAAAAACCACGCAGCTGTTGACAAAATATCTGGACCAATGCGCAGGCAGGAGAGGAACCCATGACCCAAAAAACAGTTCTGCTGATCGGCACCTACGACACCAAGGAACCCGAGATGCGTTTCATCGAGGACGTGGTCAAGGCGCAAGGTGCCAGCGTTCTGACAATGGACGTCTCGGTTCTGGGGGAACCTGAGAGCGCAACAGACATCAGCAAACACGACGTCGCCGCCGCTGCCGGAATGACCATTGAAGATGTCATCGCGCAAGGGGACGAAAACAAAGCCTTCCGCGTGATGTCCGCTGGTGCCGCCACTGTTGTCGCGCAGGCATATGCCGAAGGCAGATTTCACGGAATGCTCGCAATTGGGGGGACAATGGGCACCGATCTGGCGCTGGATTGCGCACAGTCGCTGCCAATGGGGGTTCCAAAATACATCGTTTCAACGGTGAGCTTCTCGCCTTTGATCCCTCCTCATCGTCTGGCCCCTGACATTCAAATGATCCTATGGGCCGGCGGTCTGTATGGAATGAACTCGATTTGCAGATCCTCTTTAAGTCAGGCCGCCGGAGCAGTTGTCGGGGCTACCAAAGCTGCAATCGAACTGGATCGCAGCAAGCCCTTGATCGGAATGACCAGCCTGGGATCATCCTGCCTGCGCTACATGAAAACCTTGAAACCAGCCCTGGAAGAGCGTGGTTTCGAAGTCGCCGTTTTCCATTCTACCGGCATGGGCGGTATGGCCTTCGAGAAACTTGCCGGTGAGGGTGCATTTGTTTGCGTGATGGACTTCTGCATGCAGGAATTCGGAAATCTGATGGCAGGTTCCGTGGTCTCCAGCGGCGAGGACCGCGTTACAAATGCCGGGCGCGTGGGTACACCGCAAATGGTGGCCCCCGGCGCACTGGATTTGTTGGACTTTGCAGGCTGGCAGGACATTCCAGAGCAATACGCTGATCGCCCCTTTCACGAACATAATCGCCTGATCAAGAGTTCGGTTTTTACAGGCGAAGAACGCCGTGCGTGGATACGTGAACTCGCCAACCGCCTTGAAGCTGCGACGGGGCCGGTGCACTTTTTTATGCCTACTCAGGGGGTCGAAGCTTGGGACAAGGAAGGTGAAGAGGCATACGACCCGGAAGCCCTAAGCGACATGGTTGACGAAGTAAGAAAAGCGATATCTGATCGAATTCCGACCACCGAACTGGATGCACATATCAACGACAAGGCCTTCAGTGACGCCGTATTGGCGCAGTTTGATGTTTGGGTTCAGGACGGGACAATCTCGACGTAATTGAAGGTCACTCCGATCAGGGAAAGTCGGGCGGTGAACCCGACCGCATTGAACCCAACGCTACCGCTTGGGTGATTTTGCAAGCACGGTCGATACGGTGCGTGTCTTTCGGCTTCTTGTGATCGCGATTGCGCCCAGCACCAATGCGCATGCCAAAGCCTGAGAAACAGTGATGGCCTCACCAAAGGCCAGAAAACCGACGGCAAACATCGTGGGCAATTCGATGCTTCCGGCTACCGCAGTTTGGGACGCCCCGATAACCGGTGAGCAGATCGTGTAGATGAGCTGGGGCACAAGCGCGGTGACAAGCCCAATACCAACAATCAAAAGCCAATCAGATTTCTCCGTTGGGAAAAGCTCTGCGACGTCCGCACCAAGAATGAGCGGCGCAAGCCCCAGAACAGACCCCAAAGACACTGACGCGATACGTGCCAACGGCGCAATCCGTGACAACCTGTGCACCAGCACGCAAATTCCAAAACCAAACCCGAATGGCGCGGCAAGGGATATGAAAAGTGTTGGTAGATGCTCCGCAGGGATTGAAGCGGGCGATCCAGCAATGACAGCCGCGACTACAATCAGGCCAGCGGCCAACAATGCGCGCGGCGTAGGTGCATCGGCAAACACAGCCCATGCGATGACCAGGGTGAACACTGGGTAGGTCATGTAAAGTACACCCACTGTCGATGCAGGCAACGCCTCTAGCGCCGTTACATATCCGATCCAACCAAGCCCCATTACGGCACCGGCTGAAAGGCCCCAAATGATCGCTCGCCATTCTTTTCGGTGCAAGACGAGAACAGGAAGCAGGAGAACTGCCGCGACAATGTACCGATAGAATGCAACCGCATAGGGTGCGACGCCCTGCTCGGTCAGGCTGCGACTAAAGTAAGGGACCAACCCAAAACAGATTGAGGCGAAAAGGACACCAACAACCGCAAGCCCGTAAGGGATGGACGGTCGATTTTGCGCGGATATGGTTGCCATAGTTCGGAGCTATCACGCATTTTCTGTTTCGTCTAAAGAGAATTGGCGAAAGGCTGCTTTGCCTCGAACGCGGACATCATTCACCGAGAACTCGCTTCGGTTGCCATAAAGGAACGCTTTTCTTGCTGCATCGCAGCTGTCAACTTCTGTCGATTCTATACCGCATCTGCGAAGGTACTGGATCAGGTCCGCATGGGATTCGACCCGGTCACTTGTTCAGTCGTCCCGAATGTCTCCGTTGTAGGCATACAGTCAATTGTCAAAAAAGCCGCAAACCTTCCTTGGCGGAACCTAGCCGCCCGCGTTCGCATACCGATCTTCCCATATAATCAGGCCCTTTGCCGCAGTGCCCAAGTACACTGCAGATTTCTTGAGAGACCTTCGGTCAATCTGCGGCCTTAAACGGCAGGCGCCTCCTGTGCCAACTTCGCCGCAAACCCCTGAAGTTTACGGTCGCCGAAGAAGGATAACAGGGTTTGCGCGGCTTCCTTACACTGTGTTCTGAACAGTCATCCTTAGCAACACGGCCTCAAAAGCCCGACTGAACGACTGCTATGGGCTTACTGACCGGCGTCCTCACGTTCCCAGCAACTGATCTTGTGCGCGGCACTGCGGCGAAAGCTCCAACGATACCAATGCGGTTTTGCCCCAAGTTGTCGTTGAGTGCCGACAGTTTGACTTGGAGTATCGCCGATCGGACGTGTCAGGTGCTATGTGATCGCAGGTCTGACCAAAGATTGCTGCTCACCAAGTCCGGCGATGCCAAGCGTGACAGTTTCTCCACCGTGCAGGTAGCGTGGTGGCTTTTGCCCCATGCCCACGCCCGGGGGGGTACCGGTAGAGATCACGTCGCCAGGCTGCAGGCTCATGAACTGGCTGCAGTATGACACCAGATAAGGTACCTTAAAAATGAGTGTGGCTGTCGAGCCTGATTGCATGCGTTCACCGTCCACATCGAGCCACATGTCGAGGTTGTTTATATCGGTGATTTCGTCTTGTGTGACCAGCCATGGGCCGGTTGGTCCAAAGGTGTCGCACCCCTTGCCCTTGTCCCAGGTGCCTGCACGGTTGAGTTGGAAGTCGCGTTCGGACACATCGTTGATCACGCAGAATCCGGCTACGTGGTTCATGGCGTCGGCTTCGTCGATGTAGGTACCCGGTGCGCCAATCACGACGCCCAGTTCGATTTCCCAATCGGTCTTGACCGAACCACGCGGCACTTGAATGTCGTCGTTGGGGCCCACCACGGCTGAGGTCCATTTGTTGAAGATGATCGGCTCTTCTGGGATCGGCATCCCAGCCTCTTCCGCATGATCGGCGTAGTTGAGGCCGATGCAGACATATTTGCCAATATTGCCGACGCAGGCCCCCAGCCGCAGGTCCTGCTGAGGGATACCTTCGACCCGCGGCAGGCTTTCTGGATCAAGCTTGGCGATCTTGCTCAGGCTGTCGGGGCTCAGCGCCTCTCCGGCGATGTCGGGCACGACGCCCGACAGGTCACGGACACGGCCAGAGGCATCAAGAAGGCCAGGTTTTTCGGCACCGGGCTGGCCATAGCGGAGAAGTTTCATCTGTCTTCCTTTTCAAATTTCACAGCGGTCGGGCGCGCCGGATTCAGGCTGCCTGATCGCCGCCAAGGCCTGAGATCGCCTGAATTAGGTTGTCCTCGGACACCTCATCAGACGTGAAGGTTCGCATCACCCGGCCTGAATACATGGCGATGATCCTGTCGGAAACATGCAGCACCTCTGGCATTTCGGAACTGATCACCATCACTGCATAGCCCTGAGCCGCCAATTCGCGAAGAAGCTTGTGTATTTCCGACTTGGAGCCCACATCAATGCCCCGGGTAGGTTCATCCACGATCAAGACATTGGGATGCATCGACAGCCACTTGCCGATCACGATCTTCTGCTGATTGCCACCTGACAGGTTGCCCACCCGCGCCTTCCAGCCCGGTGTGCGGATGTCCAGTCGGTCGCGGTACTGATCGAAAATTGCGATCTCGGCGCCTTCGGCAACAAAAGGCCCGGCTTTGAGGTCATCGACCTGAGGCAGGGTCATGTTGTCTCGGCAATTCATGCCAAGGACAAGGCCCTGACCTTTCCGGTCCTCCGGCACCAGGCTGATGCCACGAGCAATGGCATCCGCTGGGGAGTGAATACGGATTTCTTCGCCGTCCAGCAGGATTTGCCCATTGGACGGGTCACGCAGGCCAAATAGGGTTTCGGCTATCTCAGTCCGACCAGCGCCCACAAGACCATAGAATCCGACAACTTCGCCCCGGCGGATTTCGAAACTTACATCCTGGTATAGCTTGCCGCAACTTAGCCCGCGCACCTCAAGTGCCACGGTACCCAGATCGTGGTGCGAAAGGTTTCTGCTGAGGTCGAGCTTGCGCCCGATCATCATCTGCGTGACGGACTCTTCGGTGCTGTCCGCCGTCGCAACCGTGCCCTGATACTGGCCATCGCGCAGAACCGAGATGCGGTCGGTGATCTTGAATATCTCTTCCATGCGGTGAGAGATGTAGATGATGCCCACACCTTCGCGTTTCAGATCGGCGATGACATCGAACAGCACAACCTTCTCGGCATCAGTCAGCGATGCTGTTGGTTCGTCGAAAATAACCGCCTTGGCATCGACGGTCAGGGCACGGGCAATTTCGACCATCTGCTGGTTGGCGATAGACAGATCGCCCACACGTGTCTTGGCATCGAAACCCACATTCAGCTTTTCCAGGATCGTGTTCGTCTGATCGGCCAGCTTGCCCCAATCGACACGGCCAAAGCTTTTGCGGGGCAGTTCGCCAAGATAGATGTTCTCAGCCACTGTCAGCTCCTCGGCCAAGCTAAGCTCTTGGTGGATAAAGACGATCCCCTTGGCCTTAGCCTCCAGTGGTCCGCTCATGATCACTTTGTCTTCGCCCATATAGATTTCGCCTCCGTCAGGCTGATAGATGCCGCCCAGAACCTTCATCAGTGTCGATTTTCCGGCGCCATTTTCGCCCATCAACGCGTGAACCTCACCGGGCATAACGGAAAAAGACACACCATCCAGCGCGCGAACGCCGGGAAAGGTTTTGACGATGTTGTCGAGGTGGAGAACGGGTTCTTTGTCGGTCATACCTTCAACTCCTCTTTGCCCTTGATATTGAGCTGACGATCCAGGAACAGCACTGCGATCAGAATGAGACCAATCACCAGATTAACGGTGGATGTGTCAGCCCCGATATGACCCAATCCCTTGCGCAGAAGCTGGATCGCGATCACACCGCCGAATGTGCCGATTACAGATCCCGCACCGCCGGTGATCTTGGTGCCGCCAAGAACGACGGCCGTGATGATCCAAAGCTCATAAAGTTGCCCGTCATTGGGGTTTACCGACCCCGACTCAGAGTAGAAGACCACAGCCGAGAGTGCCGCCAAAAAACCGATGACCGAGAAGTTGATCATCATATGTGGGCCGACGCGGATACCTGCATTTACCGCAGCCTCACGGTTGTCGCCAATGGCATAGGCGTTGCGGCCATGTACCGTCTTGTTCATCAGGAACCATATCGCTGATGTTACCGCGATCAGGAACCACGAGGCCGTAGCCAGCCCAAGGAATCGGGCTTCGGCAAAGTCCACCAGCGTCCAATTCAGGTGGCTGGTCGGGTTTTCCCCGTTGAACATGAAGACGATGCCGCGATAGCCCAGCATCGACCCAAGCGTTACGATAAAGGCGTCCACACCGGTCTTCCAGACAATCAGACCGTTGAGCGCACCGAGCAGAGTACCCACCGACAAGGCCAGAAGCCACGCAACGGGGATCACCCAGTCTCCCAGGCCGGCGAAGATCGGCCATGTCATGCTGTCAAGCAGGATAATTGCGGCGATGGCAAAGGTCGCACCAACCGAAAGGTCGATATTGCCGTTGACCATGACGATGGTCATGCCCATCGCAATGATCCCAATTGGCGCGGACTGCTTGAGCAGCAGCAGCATGTTCTCCCAATCCATGAAGGCTTTGTCGGAGAGCGACATGAACTCGCCCGCCACGCTGAAGAAGATCAGCTCGAGAACGATGAACCCCCAGATCGCGCCGCTTTTCAACGCTTTGGACAATGCACCCGGTTGCATGGCTTCCCCTCCCTTACGCGATCGGTGACCAAAGCTTGCCGCGCTTGGCCGCGATATCAAGCCAGACAGCAAGAATTATGATGATCCAGGTTACGACGAATTGGACATAGAACTGCAAACCCACCAGCAGCAGGCCGTTCTGGATGAAACCCAGGATCAGTACCCCGATCACGGTCTTGAAGATCGTGCCGGACCCACCCAAAAGCGAGGCGCCACCAAGGATAACTGCGGCCAGGACTTCAAGCTCCAGCCCTTGTCCAACCGTGTTCTGGCTGCCCAGTGACCGACTTGCCTGAATGAGCCCGGCGGTCGCTACGCAGAACGCCGAAATCAGGTAGCAGTAAAAGACCGTGCGTGCGCGCGGGATGCCGGAAAAGGTGGCTGCCGTCCCATTTCCGCCCACCGCATAGACTTTGCGCCCGAAGGGTGTTTTGGCCAGCACCATGCCCAGCACGGCCGCAAGCAGTACGAAGATCAAGATTGGCACCGGAATACCCAGCGCCTCGCCTTGGCCAAAAACACTGAACCAGGTACCTTCCTTGTCGGCAATATCCATGTTCTGTCCACCGGAATAGGTCAGCGTCAACCCGTGGATGGCCGACAACATGCCCAGTGTCACAATGAGCGAGTTGAGCCTGAGGTATCCGACAAGAAAACCGATGAAGGCGCCTAGGCAAAGCGTCATTCCAAACATGGCGGGGATGGCCGCAAGTGGTCCGATCTTGTCATGCAGGTCCAGAACCACAATGGTCGAGAACGACATCATCGATCCGACCGACAGATCGAGGTTTCCACTTATCACCACGAAAGTCACACCCAGTGCGATCACTCCGAGGATAGCAGAAGATCGGATTACGCTCAGCACATTGTCGACTGAAAGAAATTTAGGATTGGCAATGGTAAAAGCGATCATAAACAGCACGAAGGCAAGCAGGATGCCCTGGCTTGCAATCAGGCTGCCAAGCCGGTCTTTGGTCAGTGTCGCCATCTTTCCCTCCTTCGGGTTGTCGGCACCAGATATCGACCGACAATCGTAGTGTTCTTCGTTGCCGGTCAGACCAGCGTCATGCCGCCGTCAATCATGACAATCTGGCCGGTCATGTAGTCGCTGTCCTTCGAAGCAAGATACGTGGTCGTGCCGGTAATGTCCTTGGGCCGCGCCACGCGGCCCTTTAGGATCTCGGCCGAGAATTCCTCCATCGCCTGCCCGGGACGTTCGGCGGCGCCGATTTCCATCAGGTCCTTGTCGACCTGCTCCCACATCTCGGTCGCCACCACGCCGGGCGCAAAGCCTGTCACCGTGATATCATGTTTCGCCAAATCGCGCGCACCGGATTGCGTCAATGAGACCACGGCCCATTTAGACGCGCAGTACGGGGCGACATTGTCAAAACCCTGGCGGCTGGCAATACTGGCGGTGTTGATGATTTTGCCGCCATGCCCTTGCGTGATCATCTGTCGGGCAGCCTCCTGCATGCCGATCATGCAGCCCAGCCCGTTCACTCCCATGATGAAATTCCAGTTGTCCTCGGTCACATCCATGAAGTTCATCGGCTTGTTCACGCCTGCATTGTTGAACTTCACATCGAGGCGGCCAAAGGTTTCAACCGTGTGTGCGATCATGGCGCGAACCTGCTCGCGATTGGTAACATCCACCTGTGACGCGGTTACCCGGCTTTTTCCGCCATTGGTGCGGCTGCGGTTCGCTTCGGCGACTTCTGACACCTTCTCGCCGTCGATGTCGGCAAAACAGACTCTGGCGCCTTCGTCGAGCAGCGCTTCTCCAATGGCGCGTCCGATACCCTGAGCTGCACCTGTCACGATGCAGACGCGGTTGGTTACACGTCCCATGGCGTGTCCCCCCTAAAAACCCGGTGGTTTGAAAAGCAGTCAGGGGCGCGAACCTGCCGCGCCCCGGATCGGCGTTCGCTTAAAACACCGGCTTGGTGAAGTCGCCCATGTTGTCCTGGGTGATCTTCGGGGTGTCGAAGTAGTTCAGGAACGGCACGTCCTCACCACTCAACACATCAATGGCCGTCTTCAGTGCAGCCTCGGCATCATCAACCGGCGACTGGTAGATCGAGCCCCAGTACTCGCCTGCACCCATTGCTTCGTAACCAACGGCAAAGTTGGTAGCACCGACAAAGATGATCCCATCGCGGCCCGCAGCCTTGGCAGCGTTTAAGGCACCCACGCCCATATTGTCGTCACCAGCATAGACACCGTCAATGTCGTCATACTTGACAAGGAAGGCCTCCATGACCTGCTGCGACTTTTCGCGGTTCCAGTCACCCGGTTGGGTGTCGACCACGGTCACATTCGGGCAAACTTCGGGCAGACGGTCCTCAAAGCCCTTGGCGCGCTCGATAGCGGTGGTATAGCCCGGCTGGCCGGTGATGTGCACGACCTGAGCTTCGTTCTCGATGCCCATGTCCTTGAACTTGTCGCACATAATTTCGGCCGAACGCGCGCCTTGGGTGATGTTGTCGGGGCCCGAGAATGACTTGATGAAGTCAAAGCCGGCTTCGGCGATGTTGGAGTTGGTGACGATGACCGGGATACCGGCCTGATGCGCCTTGCGGACGGCGGGGATTACCGCCTCACCGTTAGTTGGCCAAATAATGATGGCGTCGACTTCCTGCTGGATCAGGTCTTCCATCTGGGCAATCTGGCGCGCCACGTCGCCACCAGCGTCCAGTACGACCGTTTCAACATTGGCATTTGCCTCAGCTGCGGCGATGAACGCCTTTTCATAGGTCGTTTGGTAGCTGTCGACGCCAACGTTGTTCTGGGTAATGCCGATCTTCATCGACTCGGCGGATGCCATGCCCGCCAAGGCAAACGTTGCAGTGGTTGCGGCAAGCATAGTAACAATTTTCATTTCGGTCTCCTCCCGGAAATTTCATGCTTTTTTGCGTGTCTGTCGGCCACCTCTGGCAGCGGCCGCCCTATCTCCCGGCACGCCGGACGACTGCTACGCAATCTGCCGCTTTCAAGTGATCGAGAATGCCTGAATTTTATCCAAAATGAATATTTTTACATTCATTTTGGACTTTTTCCCGATACGCTGATCTGGCCAGATTGGTCAATTTCGGAGGAACCAAAGTGGGCGACAAGATTTCATCCAAATCGAACAAATCAGCGGCCATGCTTAAAAGCCAAAGGCGAAAAAGGTCACGAAAACAGATGAATGCCATGGAAGGACATAGCTTTGCAAGCCAGGTTTCGCCACAAGCGAAGACTGATGCATTGGATATCCTGTCCTTCTTGGATGATTTCAGCGATGAGATGGAAGGTTTGTTCGATCTGGTCGCACCCAATCCGCACCTGCGGATGGTGGTGCATCTTTTAAACGGACATTTTTCAGGAAAGACCATAACCCCGACGGCGCTGATCGGGGCCAGCCGCGTGCCCTACGCCACGGCCAACCGCAAGCTGAAAGAGATGATTGAGACGGGGCTGATCGAGCAGCGGCCACGTACCAAAAGCGGCAAGAGTTTTTCGATGCATCCCAGCAACCAGCTTCTGGATCAATGGATGCAGGTGTCGGGGCGCATGCGCCGACTGGCCGAGGCGCAATTCGGCGGGCGTGGGCGTGGCCAGAGATCCAAGGATTACTACTTCGGCGGAAGCTATATTGCGGCGCAGTCCATACCGCCGTTGAGCGTCCTACCTGAGCCGCTGAAGGTGCCGGGGGGTATCCGGGTGCTCGTGCATGGCGATCCGACCTTCTTGGTAATGGATACGCTCAAGCGCCAGTTCGAACAGGTGATCGGAACACAGATCAGCCAACGCGCCTTTTCTATAGACCGTCTGCGCGAAGAGGCGTTGCGGAACGCAGAACGCTCGACAAGCCGCTACGACATCATTGCAGTCGATCTACCCTGGATCGGGGAATTTGCGGAAAAGAACGTCCTGATGCCGCTGGATAAGGTAATGGACATCGCCCGGCTGGACCCGGCGGATTTCCATACGGCCGGATGGCAGGCGGCGCATTGGGGCGGCCGCGCCTACGGTGTGCCGGCGCAGACGACGCCGGAATTACTGTTCTACCGCCGCGACCTTTTCGTCGAGGCGGGGCTAGAGCCGCCCGCAACAACAGACGATTTGCTCAAAGCCGCACGCACGCTTCACAATCCCCGGCGCGGGTTCCACGGGATCGCCTGGAACGCGGCACGGGGCACGGCGCTGGGGCACACGGTTCTGATGACGATGGCCGATTTCGGACAGCCGGTACTGAACCTTCCTGAATTCGCAGGGGGGTTTGACGCTCGAAACCTTGCGTTCGGTACATATCGTCCCACGATTGATACCGAAGCCGGACTGCACGCGGCAGAGTTCCTGCGGGAGCTTCTGGACTTCTCGCCGCCTGATATCCTGTCGATGTCCTGGTATGAGCGGGTACGCCCCTATGCTGAGGGCAAGATCGCAATGGCCTATGGCTACACACTTCTTGCCCCGTATTTCGAGCTTGATGAAAGTTCCCCCGCCTACGGCCAGACCGGTTACCTTCCGCATCCCGCGGGGCCTGGTGCGCATCCGGTCGCTCCGGTCGGTGGCTACGTGATGGGGATTCCGGCCAACCTGCCGCCCGAGCGCGTGCTGGCCGCTGTCGAAGCGCTGACCGTTTTCACCTCGCCCGAGGCACAGAAGCTGTACGTCCAGAACGGTAGCCGTACCAACCCGCGCTATTCAGTCGCGTCTGACCCCGAAGTGCGACGTGCTTCGCCGATATTCGAGGCGGTGGACGCAATGTCATGGCGCGACGAACTGCAGTTCTGGCCGCGCCCGCCGGTCCCCGAAATCGTCGATATCATCCGCATCTGCGGCGAGGAATTTCACGACATGCTTCGCGGGATCACCCCACCGCGAGACGCTCTGCGCAAGGCTCAGGCAAGGGCCGACGCGCTGATGGGACCAAACGGGACACTGTAGATTCAAGGAGGAAAAATCATGGACCCCAATCGCCTGAAAGGTAAGAACATTCTGATCACCGGTGCCGCGCGCGGCATGGGCGCGGCCAATGCCGAAGCCTTCGCCGCACAGGGCGCCAACGTCTGCCTTGGGGACCTTGATCTTGATGAGGCACAACAAGTTGCCGACCGCATAAACGCGGCGGGCAATGGCAAGGCGATTGCCGTAAGGATGGATGTGACCAAGCGCGAAGACAACGCCGCCGCCGTTGCCGCCACAGTCGAAGCTTTCGGATCCATAAACGTTGGCCTTTTCAACGCTGGTTTAAACAAGCCCCGGTTCTTCATGGATATCGACGAAGACAACTGGGACATGATCATGAACGTCAACACCAAGGCGATGTGGTTAGGCATGCAGGAAACGGCCAAGCAGATGATCGCCCAGGGCCCGATGGAAAAACACCCCTACAAGCTGATCAATGTGGGTTCGATCGCGTCACGCAAACCCCTGGTTGACGTGACCGTTTATTGCACCTCGAAATACGGCTGCCTGGCACTAACCGAATGCGGCGCGCTCGGATTGGCCGAGCACAACATCACCGTAAACGGCTACGCCCCCGGCGTAGTTGTCACTCCGTTGTGGGAGCAGCTGGACAAGGACTTGGTCGAAATCGGCTTCAAGGAACGTGCGGGGCAGGCTTACGACGATATCGTCGACAACAACCTGGTGATCAAGCGGGTGTCCTACCCCGATGATATCACCGGGACCGCTTCGTTCCTCGCATCGGACGACAGCGACTACATGACCGGCCAGATGATCTCAATCGATGGGGGCTGGGTCACCAAGTAACGCCACCCCTCCAAGTCTTTCTTACAAAACCCGGAGGACGCCCCTCCTGAAAGGAGTTTAATATGTCACGAGCATTGTTGCCGAACATGCTAACCCCGCAAGACCTTGAACCCAACTGGGAGTGGCGCGACAAGCTACCTGCCTGGGGGCATTTGTCCGTCGACTTCGAACGCCGGATCGACCATGACCGACTGCGCCGCTACCGCCTGGCCCGAACCCGGCAGGCGTTACAGAACTCGCCCGCAGGTACGCTTCTGTTGTTCGATGTGAACAACATCCGTTACGTCAGCGCCACCAAGATCGGCGAATGGGAACGGGATAAGATGTGCCGCTTTTGCCTGCTGACCGGTGACGATTCGCCTTATGTCTGGGATTTCGGCTCTGCCGCACAGCATCACAAGCGATATTCAGACTGGCTTGAGCCCGATCACTGCCTTGCCGGCGTTGTCGGAATGCGCGGCACCATCCCGCCCGAGTTCGGTTTGATGAAGAAATACGCCAAACAGATCGCGGGCCTGATCCGCGACGCGGGCATGGCTGACATGCCTGTTGGCGTGGACTATGCCGAAACCGCCATGTTCCATGCCCTTCAGGAAGAGGGCCTGCATGTCGTAGACGGCCAGCAGATCATGCTGGCGGCACGCGAGATCAAGAACTGGGATGAAATCCAGCTTTTGACGCAAGCCGCGTCGATGGTCGATGGCGTCTATCACATGATCTACGAAGAGCTGAAGCCGGGTGTGCGCGAGAACGATATCGTCGCCCTATCGAACAAGATGCTCTACGAAATGGGGTCGGACGACGTCGAGGCCATCAACGCCATTTCGGGCGAACGCTGCAACCCGCATCCACACAACTTCACCGACCGGCTGTTCCGACCCGGCGATCAGGCGTTTTTTGACATCCTCCAGTCTTATCAGGGCTATCGCACCTGTTATTACCGGACCTTCAACATCGGTCGGGCGACGCCTGCGCAGAATGACGCCTATGTGAAGGCGCGCGAATGGATCGACGCCTCCATCGAGGCGATCAAGCCGGGCGTTTCCACCGACAAGGTCGCAGAGCTCTGGCCCAAGGCCGAGGAGTTCGGCTTCCCGAATGAGGACGCGGCCTTTGGCCTGCAATTCGGTCACGGGCTGGGTCTGGCGCTGCATGAACGCCCGATCATTTCACGTGCCGTGTCGCTGGATCATCCGATGGAAATCCAGACCGGCATGGTCTTTGCGCTGGAGACCTACTGCCCGGCCGCCGACGGATACTCCGCCGCGCGGATCGAGGAAGAGGTCGTGGTGACAGAGACCGGCTGCGAGGTGATTAGCCTCTTCCCTGCCGAAGATCTGCCAATTGCGAACCGGTACTGAGCGATGGCACATCCGTTCGACCTGACAGGCCGGAAGGCACTGGTTACCGGCGGCGCGACTGGCATTGGCAAGGGTATCGCCCTTGGCCTAGCCGCCGCCGGGGCTGATATCGCCCTGACCTACCGCAGCCACCAACCCGAAGACACGATTGCCGAAATCGAAGCCCTAGGGCGAAAAGCCGCTGCCGTGAAGGCCGATTTTTTGGACATGGACGAGGCCGCGGCCACCGCCATCGTGGATTTCGCGGCCAAGGCGCTGGACGGGATCGACATCCTGATCAACAACGCGGGTATCATCCACCGCGAGGACAGCACGGATATGCCGCTGGAAGATTGGCGCCGGGTGCTGGCGGTCAACCTCGACAGCGTCTGGCTGCTAAGCCAGGCGGCAGGGCGGCGGATGGTGGACCAAGGGGCGGGCAAAATCGTCATCGTGTCTTCCGTTCTCGGCTCACAGGGCGGGTTGCGTGTGCCCGCATATGCCGCAAGCAAACATGCAGTGAACGGCCTGACCCGCGCGCTTTGCAACGAATGGGCCGCAAGGGGTGTGAACGTGAACGCCATCGCACCGGGTTACACGGCCACCGACAACACCCAGGCACTGCGGGATGATCCTGAGCGGTCCAAAGCGCTACTGGACCGCATTCCCGCCGGGCGGTTCGCGGAGCCATCCGAAATCGCAGGGGCTGCCGTTTTCCTGGCTTCCAACGCCGCCGCATACTGCCACGGCAGCGTGGTCACAGTGGACGGCGGCTGGATGGCTAGATGAAAGGACTGAAATGACACTTGAACTTAACGGGAAAACTGCCCTGATCACCGCTGCCGCAAACGGCATCGGGCGCGCCTCGGCTGAAGTTTTGGCGGCGCGCGGTGCGGCAGTGATAGCCACGGATATTAACGGCAAAGGGCTTGCCTCGCTGGCCTCAGACCAGATTACGACACATCGGCTGGACGTGCTGGACGCTGAGGCAGTCGAGGCTCTGATCGCAGAGATCCCGCCTGCTGACATCCTTGTGAACTGCGCAGGCTGGGTGCATGATGGAACCATTCTTGATTGTGACGAAGCGGTCTGGGACCGGTCTTTTGATCTGAATGCCAAGGCTCTTTTCCGGCTGACCAAGGCGGTTTTGCCCGGCATGCTGGAAAAGAGAGCCGGTTCCATCATCAACATCGCCTCCATCGTCTCCAGCGAAAAGGGCGCGCCGCGCCGCTTTGCCTATGGTGCGTCCAAGGCCGCCATCATCGGCATGACCAAGGCGATTGCCGCCGATTTCGTGAAGGACGGCATCCGCTGCAATGCGATCTGCCCCGGCACGGTTCAGAGCCCCTCGCTCGAGGACCGCCTGCACGCCACAGGGGATTTCGACAAGGCACTGGCCGCCTTCAAAAGTCGCCAGCCAATGGGCCGCCTCGGCCGTCCCGAGGAGATCGCCGAGATGGTCTGTTACCTCGCCGGTGATCTGGCGGCCTTCACCACGGGCCAGGCCTTCGCCGTCGACGGGGGCTGGTCGATCTGATGGGCTTAGACCGCGCTGCATCCATTGATGATCTGCGCGCGCGTGCCAAGCGCCGCATTCCGCGTTTCGCCTTCGATCTGGTCGATGGAGGTGCAGAGGGAGAACGCAATATGCGGCGCAACACCGAGGCCTTCGAAGAGGTCGAACTGGTCCCGCGCTACATGGTGGATGTGTCCATGATAGACACCAAGGCTGAACTCTTTGGCCAGACATTCGATCTGCCTTTCGGGCAGGCCCCTATCGGTATGCTGAATGCCTTCTGGCCTGGGGCCGACCTGACGCTGGCGCGCCTTTGCAAAGGCGAAAACGTACCTTACGTCGCCAGCTCTGCCGCCTCCACCGCGCTGGAGGAGCTCGCCGAGGCAGCAGACGGCAATGGCTGGTTCCAGCTCTATGTTTCCGGCGACCATACCGTGACCGAGGGCCTGATCTCCCGGGCCGAGGCTGCGGGTTATGACGTGATGATGGTCACCGTCGATGTTCCGGCGGCAGGCAAACGCGACCGTGACATTCGCAATCAACTGTCTGTGCCGTTCAAGTTCACGCCCGAGGTCATGCTGCAACTAGCCGCCAATCCGGTCTGGTCGCTGGCCAGCCTGCGGCACGGCAAACCCAACATCGCCAATTACGCCGACCTTCTGCGAAGCGCCACATCTTATGCTGATGTTCAAAAAACGCTGATCACCCCCGGCCTGACGTGGCACCAACTTCGGCAATTGCGTGATCGCTGGAAAGGCATATTTCTGGTCAAGGGTATTCTGCACCCGAAGGACGCGATCAAGTGCGCAGAGCTGGGCGCGGATGGCATCGTGATCTCCAACCACGGCGGGCGGCAGGTCGCCTTCGGACCACCAACCATCGAGGCCCTGCCCGCCATCGCCGAGGCAATCGACGGAAAACTGAAGATCATCCTCGACAGCGGCATTCGCCGGGGCGCTGACATCCTGCGTGCCAAAGCACTTGGGGCGGATTTCGTCCTGACAGGCCGGGCGCTGGCTTATGGCGTCGGGGCGGGCGGCGCCAAGGGCGCAGCGCGCGCAATGGAAATCCTTAAGCTGGAGCTAGTCCGTGCCCTGGGTCAGCTTGGTGCCACGTCTTTTAGCTCGGTAGCGCCTTCCGCCCATTCTAAAACCCATCAAACCCATTGAAAAAGGCTCAACCCTGCGTCCGATCATGGAATACCCCCATCTGGCTTTGAACGGCAACAGCCGGATTTAATTGCAAAGCTTCAGTCCAAAACTTTTAGTTTCGAGGACGTGACCCAAGTGCGATCAGCCTCAACGAAAATCCACACATTCTTTTGGTGGGGGCAAGCTGCAATTGGTCTGGACTGGCGGGAGGTCCATACCGCCCGCCAGAGGGTTCAGGTATCAAATCCTTCAGCGATGCTGAGCGCATCCTCCAACTCGACGCCGTGGTCGCGCAAAGCGCTATGGCACCTTGATATGTGCAGGCAACAGCCGAACTGCCCTGATTTTTCCGACCTTACGGAATATTTCGGTCGCTTTGGTTCGTCGCAGCGAATGAGCGCCATACCAGTCCGGCTCCACACCGATTGCGGCTAAACAGTCGCGCATCCGCTGACCACCTTGTTACGTCGAAATGCGAGGGCAGTCAGAAACACGAGGGCCGGAACTCTCCGTTAGCCAACACCGCAATTTGGCCCGAATTATCTGAAAACGGACACATATGATGGCAACGCTCGAACCAAATCAGCCTACTCACACCACAAAAGATTCAGAGCCCAAACGGGTAGGTCTCGTCCTCACCAGCCGACACACGCGTTGGTATTGGGGTTACCGCGCAGGTCTCATCAAACCACACGAACGCATCATACTGATCGGGCAGCGATGCATGGGAGTAGTGGCTCCATCGTTCGGTTTCGGGGCGGTAGATCACTCCAATATATCGCTCTAGACGCGGCTCTGAGAGCGCCGTGCGAAGTGGAGTATCCAGCTCGTTTCCGAGGTTGAGCAGGAACCGAGGCACACCCACCTCATGGCAAATTGCCTCGTAGCTATCGGATCGGGAATGTCGCACGGACTTTATTTCCATTGGTGCATCCCATTCCGAGGCGGCCGCAACCGTCCCTGTGTTTGTGCTAAAGCCAATTAGCACAGCGTCGTCGCCAAACTCCGCTCTACACAGCTGACCGATGTTCAATTCGCCACGCGCGGTGCCCATATCAGTAAAACGGGCATCTCCGATGTGCGAATTGTGTGCCCAAACGACGGCTTTTGCATTAGGTCCGGCATGGTCCAAACTCTGCTTTAATGTCTTGAACATATGGCTGTCCCGTAAGTTCCAAGACTCATGTGACCCGTAGTACATGACGCGATAGTAGCGCTCGGAATTCGCGACAAGCCGCGCGTTTTGAACAGCATCGAAGAAGTCATCGCCATCTTTCGCAGCATATTGCAGTTCGCCCTGTAGCAAGTCGAGCAATGTGCGCATTACCGGAGCCTCACACAACGCGTAGCCACGGCTTAGCGAGGCTCGGCCGTATGATGCCAGTTCATGCGACCAGGGATCGAAACAGGCATAGCGCTGACGGGCTTCGGCAGCTGCTGTCGGGTCCACCCGGTCAAGATAGTCCAGCACTGCCCCTATAGACGTGTGCATGCTGTAAATATCTAAACCTGTAAACTTCACCTGATTTTCAGGTGAGATTCCCGAATTGCGTCTACGTAGGCCAGCGATAAAGTCGTCGACTTCACGGTTCCGCCACATCCACGTTGGAAACCGAGAAAATGGCGGGCTGCGCATCGGTCTGCCCGGTTTATGGCGAATGTAACGGTCAATCGCGGCGGCATCGGGCCAGTCGGCTTCTACTGCTATCAAATTGAAGCCGTGTTGATCTATTAACCGGTTAGTAATCGCAGCCCTTGCACGATAGAATTCCGAAGTTCCATGTGAGGCTTCGCCCAACAGAACCACTTTTGCCGTGCCAAACCTGTCAAATGCTTCAGCAAAGGACGGATCTTCTGGTTCCGGCAGTGAAATTACTTTCTTGCGCAGCACCTTCGCAATGTCTTCCGAGCTTTTCAAATGAAACTCTGGTTCTGGATGTACTGCAGTCTCCGGCACAGTTAGATGGTGTTGAAACCAATTGCAGGCCAATTCAGTAACCATCTCGAGCGCGCCTGCCTCTTCAAACAAGTGGCCAGCATTAGGAACGATCTTGAGGAGCTTTTCACAACTCAGCGCGCTGAGGGCTTGCCTGTTCAGGGTAATCACATGATGGTCGTCGCCGCCAACAATTAGCAGTGTCGGTGCGGTGACGTTATTGAGTTTTTCACCGGCAAGATCAGGACGTCCGCCTCGGGAAACAACAGCGCCGATACGGTCTTTTAATTCCGCCGCAGCAACCAGCGATGCACCTGCGCCGGTGCTGGAACCGAACAGCCCAATCGGCAAGTTAGCTATGTCCGGCTCACCGCTGGCGTAAAGAACAGTCTCTACAATCCGGTCGGCCAATAGAGGTATGTCGAAGACATTTCGTCGATCCTGCGCCTCATCCGGTGTCAGCAGATCAAAGAGCAATGTTGCAAAGCCGCGGGTGTTCAGCGTATTGGCCACGGCCTTGTTGCGGGGACTCAACCTGCTCGACCCGCTACCATGCGCGAAGATTACCAGTCCACGGGGATCAGGCGGGACAATGATTTCTCCGGAAAGCGCTAAAGGTGGCACCGCAACTTGCCGGGATGAAAACCCGGACGATAACTGCTCATTATTGGTTTCCGACCACCCTTCCCGCAAGAGACCTATGGTTTCCTCATCGCTGAGTTGATGAAAGTCGTCGAAAAAAGCACCGACGCCAAAGAACTGCTGCGCCGGGTTCAGGCAAACAACTTCGTCGGCTAAATTTTGGAATTCTATTGCGACTTCAGCCGGGGCGACGGGAACCGCAATGCACACTTTCTTTGCGCCTTGCTGCTGCATCGCGATAAGAGCCGCTTTCATCGTCGCTCCGGTCGCTAGTCCATCATCTACAATAACCGCGGTTTTGCCTTTCGCAGATACTTGCGCTCGCTCACCAAGGTATCGCGATCGACGTCTTTCTAATTCGTGCAATTCCCTTGCGCGCGCTTTCTCAAGATAATCGGCACCAGCGTGTGATCGTCTCTGAATCTCTTCATTAACAACGATTTGAGGGTTTTCACCGTCAACGATCGCTCCAAGCGCAACCTCTGGCGATCCCGGCGCACCTATTTTGCGAACGAATATCAGATCAAGCGGTGCTTTTAGTGCGCGCGCAACTTCAACGGCCACAGGCACACCACCGCGCGGCAAAGCATAGACAACAGGACTATCCAATGTCATGCCTGCCAAACGATTTCCCAATTGGCGCCCAGCTTCGGCGCGATCCGAGAACCTCAGACCAAGTTGGTTCATTTCTCGTCACTCCCCTACAGCCCTGACCGACACAGGAACTGACCATCGGGGTCGGTCAGGAGTGTTAGCTCGAACTGTAGTGTGACAAGGACCAGTCAAGTTCACTTTGATTTCGGTCATGTTGCCCTGGTTATTCCTGACGCTCCTGCTGCGTGTCCTTTCCAGAAAGATTGGCACGCAGTCTGTTACAAACGCACTTTCGGCAGGCATTAGAAACGAAAAAACTATTTGATTTAAAACGGGAATATAAAGATGTAATAATACACCTCAGAATGACCGCTCATAGGCGTAGGATCAGCCTTTAGGTATCCCGGCTGCGCTGCATTGCTTCATCGAAATCTCACAAGTTGCCCTGTTGCGGGTGGAACTGTCATCAGCATTTGATTTCCATCAATCCCTGATCGCGGGTCTGGCGGTATGCTATTTCAATGCAACGCCGGGACCCAAAAAACCGGAGTCGACCGCCTTACGGACAGAGTGGGAGGCTCTGAATGCAAGAGGTTTACCATAACGTTCACTCGTCGAAGAGCTACGAGCACGGGAATTCCTCTATACCCACCCGCTCATTGATCAGGTCGAAGCGGTGGGTGCCCGAATGAGAAATCCGGCGAAGAGGTCTGCGCCTGTATCAAGCCAAGTAAAGGCCATTACGACAACACCGAGGGCAGCCGCGAGTTCTGCAAGGGCAAATCGCGCATTTCAAGGTCCCGCGTCACGTCAAGTTTGCCGATAGCGTCCGAAGGACGATAGCTGGCAAGGTGCAGAAAAACGTGATGCGCGAGCAAATTGAGCGGGACCTTGCAAGCGTAAAAAGGGAATAGGCCATGGTTGATAGCGTACAAATCACGGTACCAGAACCCCTACGGTTCATTACGCCCGAAGGAGAAGTCGTGGGCGACCCACCCGATTTTGCCCAAGACCGTGATTGCTTGGTGAGTATGTATCGAGCGATGATGCTGACCCGGACCTTCGATACCAAGGCGATTGCACTGCAACGCACAGGGCGGCTGGGCACCTATGGCTCCAGTTTAGGGCAAGAGGCGATCAGCATTGGCACAGCGCTTGCGATGCGGGACGAGGACGTTTTCCTGCCCTCTTTCCGAGAGCACGGCGCGCAGATGCTGCGCGGCGTTTCCTTAGAGGAACTGTTTCTGTTCTGGGCTGGTGACGAGCGTGGCAATGCTTTTGCCGAGCAGGCGCAAGATTTTCCGGTTTGTATCCCGGTAGCCTCACATTTTCCCCATGCCGCCGGGGTCGCACTGGCAATGGCGCAGCGCAGCGAGGCACGGGTGGCGGTGGCAGTGGCTGGCGACGGCGCCACGTCCAAAGGAGATTTCTACGAGGCCCTAAACCTTGTTGGAGTCTGGCTTTTGCCGGCAGTGTTCGTGATCAACAACAACCAATGGGCCATTTCCGTCAGACGTAGCGATCAGAGCGCGGCTCAGACGCTGGCGCAAAAGGCGGTGGCGGCAGGGGTACCGGGGAAAATTGTCGATGGCAACGATGTGATCGCAGTTCGAACCGCAGTCGCTGAAGCGCTGTATAACGCGCGGGTCGGAAAAGGCGGCAGCTTGATCGAATGCCAGACCTATCGGCTGGGCGACCACACGACTGCGGACGACGCCAGCCGTTATCGCGATGACGAAGAGGTCAGCCCGCATTGGCGGGAAGAACCCATTGCAAGGCTGCGAAACCATCTTGTGGCGCATCATGGCTGGAGCAGAGAGGAAGAAAAGGCTCTCCTGCACGAATCCGATACCTGTGTGAATGCGGCGGCCGAAGCCTACCTGACCATTGAACCAGAGCCAGCTCGGGCCATGTTCGATCACCTTTTCGCAGAGCTGCCCGTCAATCTGGCTTTCCAAGCCGAAGAGGTCGCAGATGGCTGAACTTTCGATGATCGAGGCAATACGGCTGGCCCTTGACCGTGCACTGCGAGACGACCCCGAGGTGATCATATTTGGCGAGGATGTGGGCATCGATGGCGGTGTTTTTCGAGCCACCGACGGACTGATCCAGCGTCACGGTGCTTCACGGGTGCGCGACACCCCCCTGTCCGAAACTGTGATCGCTGGGGTCGCGGTAGGCGCGGCAGCGCAGGGGCTGAGGCCAGTGGCCGAAATCCAGTTTATGGGCTTTATCTATTCTGCCATAGACCAGTTAGCCAATCATGCCGCCAGACTGCGCAATCGCACCAGGGGGCGATTGAGTTGCCCGATGGTGTTGCGTGCGCCTTATGGCGGCGGCATCAAGGCACCCGAGCACCATTCTGAAAGCATGGAGGCAATGCTCGCGCATATACCGGGGCTGCGGGTCGTGATCCCTAGTTCACCCGCTCGAGCCTATGGTCTGTTGCTGGCTGCGATCCAAGACCCTGATCCAGTTGTATTTTTAGAACCGAAACGGCTCTACCGCGCGTTTTCGGAACCGGTCGAGGATGACGGAAAGGCACTGCCGCTCGACACTGCCTTTACTTTGCGCGCCGGCGGCGATGTGACCCTGATCACATGGGGCGCATGTTGCAAGGAAGTACTAGAAGCCGCCAATCAACTCTCCAGTGAAGGGGTCGACGCCGAGGTGATCGACCTGGCGACCTTGAAACCTTATGACCGCGCTGCGGTACACACCTCAGTAGAAAAGACAGGGCGCTGTGTGATCGTTCACGAAGCACCGATGACTGGCGGGTTTGGCGCCGAGGTAGCCGCCGATCTGGCCAATAACCGCCTGACCAGCCTTCTGGCGCCGGTTCGACGGGTCACCGGGTATGACACCGTAACTCCCTATTCACGGCTCGAAAATCATTTCTTTCCGGACGTCGCCCGCATAATGACCGCGGCCCGGGAAACCATGGAGTTTGCATGAGCATATTTCACCTACCCGATCTTGGAGAAGGTCTGAATGAAGCGGAAATCGTCGCCTGGCATGTGACCGCCGGCGATCATGTGATCGCTGACCAGCCGCTGGTATCGGTCGAGACCGACAAAGCGGTGGTCGAGGTGCCCTCGCCCTTTAGCGGCACCATTTCCCGGCTCATGGCGAAACCGGGTGAGATCGTTCCCGTGGGTGGAGCTTTGGTAGTGTTCGACAGCGACCGGGCTACGGACAAAGGCTCTGTCGTGGGCGAGATAAATGTTGCGGCACCGAACCCCAAAGATACACTGGCGGCCCCCCCTGCGGAAACAGTGACCCGGGTCAAGGCCAGCCCGGCAGTGCGCAAGTTGGCAGCCGAGCGCGGGGTTGATCTGACGATTGTAGCCGGTAGCGGTCCCGACGGTACGATCCAATCTGCAGATGTGCTGACAGCCGCCGTCGGCTTGGGCGAAGCGTTGCACGGGCCGCGCCGAGTCATGGCTCGGACGATGGAGCGCTCGGGCACCAGCGTAGTGCCAGCGACCGTTATGGATCATGCCGACATCTCCGCCTGGGCAACGGATGAAAATCCGACGCTGAACCTTGTTTGTGCCATTGCTGCTGCATGCGTTGCAGAACCCGCGCTGAACGCTTGGTTCGACGGTAAACGACGTCAATTGCATGCGCATGTGGACTTGGCGATAGCTATGGATACGCCTGATGGTTTATTCGCCCCGGTGCTGCGCGGCGTCGAGACCCCGCGCGATCTGGCGTCCGAATTGGCAGCGCTCAAAGCTTCGGTCCGCAACCGGACCATCACCCCAGAGGCGATGCGCGATGCAACGATAACCCTTTCGAATTTTGGTATGATCGGCGGTGAACATGCGGTGCTGGTGGTCGTTCCACCGCAGGTTGCTATCCTTGGCGCCGGTCGGATCGGTACTCGCATCACACTAAAGGATGGCAGGCCACAAGAACAGCGGGTGCTTCCCTTGTCACTGAGCTTCGACCACCGCGCCGTTACCGGTGGCGAGGCGGCACGTTTCCTTGCAGCGGTGCGCGCCCGATTGGAAACACCCTCGGAAAAGGGATGATGCAATGAGCAAGATCTTCGCAATGTGCGACGAGTTAGGTCCAGAAAAGGTCATTCACCTGCATAATTCCAGAGCTGGCTTGCAGGCAATCGTGGTTGTTGACAACACTGCTGCCGGACCCTCGATGGGCGGGGTTCGGATGGCGCCTGACGTAACACTAGCGGAATGCGCCGGACTGGCCCGAGCGATGACGCTGAAGAACGCCGCCGCTGGTTTGCCACATGGCGGTGGAAAGGCGGTGATTTCTGCGGACCCAACCATGTCGACTGCCGCAAAACAAGGGCTGATGCGCGCCTTTGCCAAAGCGATCAAACAGATTGAGGATTATATCCCTGGCCCTGACATGGGCACCAACGAAACCTGCATGGGTTGGGTCACCGACGAGATTGACCGCGCTGTCGGACTGCCACGGGTACTGGGCGGCATCCCTTTGGATGAAATCGGTGCAACAGGTTTCGGGCTGGCTGCTGCCGCCGAAGTGGCTGTGGACTATTGCGACATGGGCCTTGAAGGGGCGCGGGTGTCGATCCAGGGTTTCGGCGCGGTCGGCCAAAACGCGGCGCGCTTCCTCGCCGACAAAGGTGCAATACTGGTCGCTGTCTCTGACAGTCTCGGCAGCCTCATGGACCCGGACGGTTTGCCGCTGGGCGAATTGATAGCCTTGAAAAGCGCAGGAAAAAGCGTAACTGCGCTGACCGGCGGGAAAGCAATGCCAGATTCGACCTCGGTTATCGGAGTCGACTGCGATATTTTGGTTCCGGCCGCGCGCCCTGGCGCCATACATGTCGGCAACGTCGACAGCATAAGAGCCAAGCTTATCCTTGAAGGCGCGAACATCCCGGCAAGTCCAGACATAGAAGCGCAGCTTCATTCACGGCGAGTGCTCGTAGTACCGGACTTCATCGCCAATGCCGGCGGGGTAATTTGCGCCTCGACTGAACATCACGGCGGGTCCGAGGCACAAGCCATGCAAACCATCGCCAGCAAGATCCGACACAACACGAGGGCGATACTTGAGGATATGCGCAACAGACAAGTTCCGCCACGACAAGCTGCCGTCGATCTTGCGCAAACAAGGGTGTGTGATGCGATGGCAATGCGCCGCAGTTTCGTCTAAACGCTTCGGTTGCGAGTCAGCCCAAGCCACAGCGAGCCGCCGACCAGCGGAAACATACTCGCACCTGCGGCTAAAACAAACTCTTCGGCCGAGAGTGGGGAAAGTTGCAGTACCGCTGCCACCGAAGGCAATTTATATGCAGCCACCAGCAGCGCCAGACACAAAAGCAGTGCTGCGAAGACCCAGGGATTTTTCGACACGGAATTGATCAGCAGTCCCTCTCCGCGTTCCCGCATATTGAAAACGTGCCAAAGTTGCCCCAGCGCCAGTGTTAGAAAGGCGACTGTCACCGCCTCATGCACCGGCAGCATCAGATGGATCAGTGCCAGCCAATACGCACCCAGAGTGGCAACGGTAATAAGAAGGCCAAATACCGCGATATCGATCCATTGCGGACGGCCAACAATTGGTTCCTGCGGATCGCGCGGCGGCCGCTTCATGACGTTGCGGTCCCCCTCGCCCAGACCCAAGGCAAATGCGGGAAACACATCGGTGACGATATTGAGAAACAGAATTTGCAAAGGTACCAACGGCGCGGGAAGACCAGCGGCTATAGCCAGCCCGACTATCAGGATTTCACTGAAGTTGCAGGACATCAGATAGACGACAAAGCGGCGAATATTGCCAAAGATCACACGTCCCTGCCACATCGCTGCGACAATCGAGGTGAATGCGTCGTCCTTCAGCACCACATCCGCTGCATCGCGTGCCACCTGGGTTCCACGTTGACCCATGGCGATGCCGATATCGGATTTCTTAAGCGCCGGAGCATCGTTCACTCCATCACCAGTCATAGCGACCACATGGCCCTGATCCTGGTAATATTCGACAAGCCGCAGCTTGGTTTCAGGTGCCACCCTTGCGAATACATTCGTCTCAGCCAGTTGCCTACCCAACTCGCTGTCGACGCGGCCGGATTTCAGTTCTTGCAGCGAGGCCTCGGACATTGCGACGATGCCTCCACCCACACCCAGCCCTGCTTGGGCTGCGATCTCGGTTGCAGTGGCTATATGGTCGCCAGTCATCATGACAACTCGCACTCCGGCGCTCAGGCACTCCGCAATCGCCTCCGGCACATCCGAGCGCAAAGGGTCCAGCAGTTTAACAAGGCCAACAAGCGTCAAGCGCTCAAGCAGCGGCTCCTCTGTGCTGTCGGTATATTTGTACGCAAGGCCGATGAGGCGATAGCCCGACCCAGCCGCCGCCTCGATCCGGTCCAGCCATTGCTGCCGCTGGGCCTCGGTTAAAGGCTGAGGACCGGTTGCGCCCAGCACCTCAATCGCGCTTTCAAGCACTGCTTCTGGTGCCCCCTTGACCGCGACGAAATAGCGACCTTCAGCGCTGTGCTGCGTCGCCATCATTTTAAAGGCCGGGTCGTATGGATGCTTGCCGACCTCGGGCCGGTCGTCGGGGTCAAGATCCGGGCGCACATCCAACAACGTAGCGATTTCCAACAGCGCCAGTTCCAGTGGATCTCCGATACCCTTCTCGCCGCTATGGCTAAGTTCCGCAGTGTTGCAAAGCGCACCGATCTCCAGCGCCATCCGCAAGTCCGCCGCATCGGCTGCGTTTTGTACCAAGCTCTCGCTAGAGAGATCGCGATCTTCCAAGACAAAGCCCGCGACGGTCATCCGGTTTTCGGTCAAGGTACCGGTCTTGTCTGTCAGGATCAGTGTGGTCGCGCCTAAGGTCTCGACCGCAGAAAGCCGTTCTATCAATGTGTTGCGCCGGGCCATTCGCAGCATGCCGCGCGCCAGCGCCAGAGTGGCGACAACAGGCAGACCCTCAGGCACTGCCGCAACAGCCAGCGCGATCGCGGTCTCAGCCATTTCGACTATCCCGAGGCCGCGCATGAATCCAATTATGCCAATCAGCCCTGATAGTGCGATGGTAATCAGGACCAGCGCCTGACCCAGCTTGTCCAGACGTTTCTCCAGCGGGTTGGCCGCTGCTTCTGCGGTTTGTGCAAGGGTGGCGATACGGCCAATTTCCGTCTCGGCACCGACAAGGGCGACAATCCCTATGCCGGCTCCACGGGTCACCGCCGTGCCTTTAAAGGCGATGTTCGTGCGATCTGCCACCAAGGTATCGGCGGCCAGCAGCTGCGACGTTTTGGTAACGGGCGCTGACTCTCCAGTTAAAGCGCTTTCATCGCATTGCAAACTCTCGACCTGGATCAGCCGCAAGTCGGCTGGCACCACGTCTCCAGCTTCGAGGATCACTACGTCGCCCGGGGTAATCTCGGCTACCGGCAGCAAAACCGAACTTCCGTCCCGACGCACCCGGGTGGTGACTGCAGTCAGGCGAAACAGCGCCTCCATAGACCGCAGCGCATTCCAGCTAGTGAAAAAGCCGATTGCGGTGTTGATAGCCAATACGCAGAAAATCGCAATCGCTTCAGGGTAATCGGACACCATCAGAGACAGCACCGCGGCAGCAGTCAGAAGCCAGACAATCACGCTGCGGAACTGATCAAGTAGCAACGTCAGGACCGAAGTACGTTTCGCTCGTTCCAGTTGGTTTACGCCATAGACCTTCTGGCGGCGCGCTGCCTCTTCCGCACTCAGCCCGAGCTTCGCATCCACGTCCAGCAACGCCAACGCGCTCGCACTGTCTTGAGCGTGAACCTGTCCCCGTGTCCGCGGGTCTACATGCATCAGCGGCTCCTTACTGAAAGCGACCGTTTGGCTAGCTGGGTTCGGGCCCGATCCGGCCAGAGGAGGATGCAACGCAATTTCGCTGCACACATAAAAAGACCGGCATCTTCAGGTTCCCACTGCTGGGACTTCCACGCAACCCGAAAAGAGCGCCTACCTCAGGAGCTGGTAAAAGGGTTGCGCCAGAGATCACCTGACGTCATGCTTCTCTCAAATCAGTGCCACGTAATTAAGCCTTCGGCGCCCATTGACGGGTGCTGCAGACGGATACGTTTTTCAATGCTGATCCGGCAAGCATGCCTTAGTCTTTGGCGTATGCTGAGCGGACGTTCCGGCGTTCAATAACGGCTCACAAACGAAGCCGAACCAGGCTCAGCCATGCCATTGAACCCGAAGACTGACGCTTGAGTTCAATGCTGCAATCAAGACAGAGATCCTTTTTATGATCTACGGTAAAAGTTCATGAATACACAAAACAAACAGATTGAACTGATCTCAAGCAGATCGCGCCGCCTCGCGATGTCGGCGATCAAGGAAATGTCCATCCTGAGCGCCAAAGTCTCTGGGGCAGCATCGCTTGCTTGGGGATTGCCCTCGTTTCGCACACCTTCCTACATTCGCGAGAGCGTAGCGCGGGAACTGGAACGGGATGCCACGATCGGAATGTACAGTTTGCCTGCCGGTTTACCGGAACTGCGCACCGCCGTTGCGCAAGAACACGAGCGTCGAACCGGCATACGCGTCGATCCAGAGCGAAATGTGACGATCACCTCTGGCAATATGGAGGCGTTGAATAGCATTCTACATGTTCTTGTCGAAGCCGGAGACGAAGTGATTGTGACAGACCCGGGTTTTGTATCTCACATAAGCCAGGTTGAGTTTTGCGGCGGAACGCCTGTGTTCTGGTCTATGAATGAGGATAAAGGCTGGGAACTGGACGTCGATGCGCTTGAAACACTTATTGGCCCCCGAACCAAAGCCATAGTACTGGTATCCCCTTCTAATCCAACGGGCCGTATCTTCAGTGAAGACACTTTGCGCCGCACTGCAAAGATTGCCGCCCAGCACGGTGTATTGATTATTCTCGACGATCCTTACAGCCTATTCACTTACGAAAACAAAACGATTTTCTTCAACCTTGCCTCGGCACCAGAACATGCTGACAACCTTGTGTATCTCTTCACTTTTTCCAAAGCCTATGCGATGAGCGGATGGAGAGTGGGCTACATGATCGCCCCCGAAGTGATCTGCGGTGAGGTCGCCAAGGTGCATGATCTTACGATGATTTGTACACCACGGATTTCTCAGGTTGGCGCGTTGGCGGCCTTGTCATCGGAGCCAACCCACCTGCAAGACTTTGAGGCACGGCTAAATCGTCGTCGGGAACTGATCTGTGATAGGCTGGATGCGGTGTCCCACATATTCGAATACGCGCGGCCTGAAGGGGCGTACTACGTCTTCCCTCGTCTTCGCGGGTCGCAAGTGGAAGATGTAAGGTTTGCACATGAGCTGCTGCGTGACGCGAAGGTCACCGTGACGCCAGGCAGTGCATTTGGTCCTTCGGGTTCAGGTCATGTGAGGATGGCGTATTGCGTAGCCGAGGATGTTATCAACCTCGCCTTTGATCGTATCGAGAAACGTTATGGCCATTCTTGAAAATACTGATCGAATTGGTGGCAGATGTTCCAGTTTATGGCTCTGCCATTTCGGAACGCACAATTCGGATTGCCTGACAGATGTCTGAGCGCAAACTACCCTTAATACCCATCATGTTCCATCTAGCTGGATCGTACCTTGTTGTTGCAAACCGAAAATCCCACCCCATAAACCGTTGCGGAACGGTTTAATCCAACAAAAACGTCCCAATAACCCGTTTTTGCAGGGGATTTGCCAGCAGACGAGCAGTTAAAGCGCATTTTCACAGGCTATTCAGTAAGACCTTCTGAATTTCTGACATTGGCATTTCGGCAAGTTCTTTAGCCACTTCATCGCGGATAAGTTTCTGTAGATTGTGATCCATCTTCTGTCGCAGAATTCCAAGAAATGACGGAGGTGCAGCAATTATCAGCCCTCCCATCGGCTTTTTCTGGTGTCGTTCACCCAAAGCCGAAACGACATCTACTGCGAATGCTTCTGCATGCTTTGCTTCGGCGTCGGTTGCTTCCATAGCACTGCGGGAGCTGCCGGAGGCTGCTGCAGCGCCACCATCGAACCTTCGGCCAGGACGGGCGGAGTTGCCAGCCTCATCTTCGTCTTGGGGTCGCTCAATGCTTTCTTCGATATGGAATTCCGGGTGCGCGACCGCCCCAATATTTCTGAGAAGCAGTGCTTTCTTTGAATCGCAAACCAGAACAACGACGTCTTCGGGTACTCGGACAATTCTCGACAAGGCAAACCTCCATCATCTTGGGCCTTCCGACCGCATCAGACGAAGTATTGTTTAAACCATCTGCAAGACGTTGCATTGATCCACGTCAGGTCAGGTTCGTACACAAGGCCACCTTCCAGGTATCCGATTGCATTTCTCGGACGCTGACATGGATCAAAAAACGTTTGGACTGAGATGTTACAGTTACTTTCGTTTCGAGAAGGAGGAGGTCATGCCCAACCGGGAACGGTACGTTATCGGCTTTGAAGACGTGACGCACACTGACACCGATATCGTCGGGGGAAAGAATGCCTCATTAGGGGAAATGGTTCGCAGCTTGGGCCAGAAGGGTATACAAGTACCGCCCGGCTTTGCGACGACGGCAGACGCGTTCCGGGACTTCATAGAACGCAATGAACTGGAGGTCCAAATCGCAAGCGACCTGCAACGACTTGCGACAGGTAAAATCTCGTTAAGCGACGCCGGAAAATCCATTCGGAATGCGATAAGAAACGGCGACTGGCCGGACGAAATTGCACAGGAAATCCGCTCGCACTATCGACGTCTCGGAAATGTACTTGGGCAAAAAAACGTCGCAGTTGCCGTGCGTTCCAGCGCCACTGCAGAAGACTTGCCCGACGCAAGCTTTGCCGGTCAGCAGGAAACGTTCCTAAACGTTTGCGGAGAAAACGCTTTGCTTGAAGCCTGTCGCAATTGTTACGCTTCGCTGTATACGGACCGCGCAATCTCTTACAGGCAGGCCAAAGGTTTCGAGCATCAGAAAGTGGCTCTGTCTGTTGGCGTCCAACTCATGGTCAACGCCGGACAAGGCGGATCGGGGGTGATGTTTTCCATCGACACAGAAACAGGTTTCCCAAATGCTGTGCTGATTAATGCGGCGTGGGGTCTTGGCGAAACCGTCGTTCAGGGCGCGGTCGACCCGGATGAATACCAGGTATTCAAGCCGTTTCTGACCGATCCGGCGCTTTGCCCAATTCTTGAAAAAAAATACGGGCGAAAAGAAATCAAGATGATCCTCGACGCCAGCGGGGATGCGCGGACAGTAAACACATCCGCCGCAGAACGGGAACAATACGTTCTCAGCGACAGCGAAATTCTAACACTGGCCCGCCAGGCATGCATTATCGAAGAACATTACGGCCAGCCGATGGACATGGAATGGGCCCGCGACGGCGATACCGGCGAGTTGTACATCGTGCAGGCCAGACCGGAGACAGTCCAATCCCGCCGCAAATTGCCTGCACTTCGCACCTATGAGGTCCAAGCCCCCGGCAAGACGCTGACGACTGGGCTGAGCGTTGGCGATGCCGCAGTAAGCGGACGGATCAATATCATCCAAAGCGCCAGTGACATCGCGAACTTTGTCGATGGTTCCATACTTGTGACATCAACGACAGATCCGGACTGGGTGCCGATTATGAAACGCGCGGCAGCGATCGTCACCGATCATGGGGGTAGGACGTCACATGCCGCGATTATCAGCCGCGAACTTGGACTACCCGCCGTGGTCGGATGCGGCAACGCAACCCACGTGTTGCACAATGCACAGGAAGTGACTGTTTCATGTGCAGGCGGAGAGACCGGCACAATCACAGAAGGGCTGTCGAAGATCACCGTGACCGAGGAACCCTTGGACAATCTGCCGGACACGCGGACCGATGTGATGATGAACTTGGCAAACCCGTCTGCTGCATTCAGGTGGTGGCGCTTGCCCGTGCGGGGTGTTGGACTTGCGCGCATGGAGTTCGTGATAAACTCAATCGTCCATGTACACCCGATGGCGCTTGTCCATCCGGAACGGGTGGCGGACAGCGACGCGCTGGACGAGATTGAACGGCTTACACACGCATATGACAGCAAAGAGGAATTCTTTGTCGAACGGCTCTCACGCGGATTGTCTCGGATCGCCGCCTTCTGCCATCCGAAACCGGTCATAGTGCGTATGAGCGATTTCAAGACGAATGAATACGCAGATCTATTAGGTGGGCGCTCCTTCGAGCCCAGCGAGGCTAATCCAATGATCGGCTTTCGGGGCGCGTCGCGGTACTACTCTGATCACTACAGGGAGGGGTTTGCGCTAGAATGCCGGGCAATCGACCGTTTGCGGCGCAAGATCGGGTTTCAAAACGTGATTGTCATGATCCCCTTCTGCCGAACTCCGACCGAAGCCGACCGGGTTCTTGAGGTCATGGCTGACAACGGACTGAAACGCGGCATTGACGGTCTGGAAATCTACGTGATGTGCGAAATCCCCTCAAACGTTGTGTGCGCTGCAGAATTCGCAGAGCGCTTCGATGGGTTTTCGATCGGGTCGAACGATCTGACACAGCTTACCCTCGGCATCGACAGAGACTCCGAAGACTTGTCCGAGCTCTTCCGTGAAGATGACCCTGCGGTCCTCTGGATGATCGAAACCGTTATTCGCAAAGCACATGATGCAGGTGTGAAGGTAGGCTTTTGCGGGCAAGCGCCCAGCAATGACCCAGCCTACGCGCGTCTTTTGGTGAAGTTGGGAATCGACAGTATCTCAGTGACACCGGATAGTTTCACAAAGGTACTCCACAATGTCGCAAATGCCGAGAATAGTTGAGTCAAAGGACTTCGACTTCGCACATTGGAAGAAGCGCTAGAACATCTTTTTCCCTGCAAAGGCCCGTACCCTCTGTCGCCATTGTTGCAGAAGAGGCAGAAACCCCCCACCGCAACGCATCTTGCAAACCCTCTCCTCGCTGCAATGACAGGGTGAACCCCCCGATGAAGGCGTCGCCTGCCCCGATTTTACTGACAACCGGAACCTTTGGGGTCCGGCATAAGTATCGCGCCGCTGATGTCACCAGCAGCGATCCCTCGGCACCAAGGCCCATCACCATCGTTTCCGCCACGCCCCGCGAAATCATACTGGTCAGAAAACTGATACTTTCCTGCAATTCTGCAAGCGGCCGCCCTGCGGCGCGTTCAGCCTCTCCATGGTCGAACCGCAGAACATGGAGAGGAGCAACAGGTTCGGAAATCAACCGATGCAGCGCGCCCTTGGAGGTATCCACGACAAGCCTGTCCGTAATTCCTTCAAGGGCGGTCCGGATTTTCTCGGGAAAACGATCGCTGAGACCGGGCGCGACGCCACCGCTCAATACCACCAGCCCATTGCGCGGGGCTTGCGAAACGATTCCCTCTATCAGAAGCTCGCCGATATCTTTCGTCAGCGTGTCTCCGGGAAGGCTGAACCGGTATTGATCACCGCTACTCTCGTCCGTCACGGCAAAACTCAGTCGGGTTTCGCCGCCGACGTCCACGGCATGAATGGGAACCCTCTCGGCTTCAAGCATCGCGCACAGCTTCTGACCGCTCGCGCCGCCTGTCGCAACAAGCGCCTTTGCCCGTCCGCCGAGCATGCAGATGGCTCTGGCAACATTGACGCCACCACCCCCCGGATCGACTCGGGGTGATTTACAGTACAACTTCGGACCCGGAACAACAGCCTCAATAGAGGTGGCATAGTCCACCGCCGGGTTTAGAGTTATGGTAAGAATTTCATCCAAATGCACACACGAAATAACGCGATATTAGCCAGTTTTTAACCCGCGCACTCATCTCCTTGCTCAAGCCCGGCCGACGCACAAAGGCGGTCAATCTGGCTGTAGTGACATTGCAAGCCGCATGGTCGCGGCAAGTATGGCTTGGGACAAGACGGGGGAACTACCTATACCGATCACCGCGTCATTATCCCTGACATCGCTTTCGCGCAACGAACACCTCCAATGTCCATCTTTTTCGTTGGCTCGGCCGTGGATATTCACAGACCAGTTGGGAAATGCCACATCCGCAATATGCAATGCCTGCTCTGCGCCAGAGACGTCCTGCGCGGAAAGGTCTGCAAGACTTTCTCGGTCCGAAAATAAGAAGGTCAAACCGTGGGCAACGCCATCAAGGTCACCTACAGACAAATCTGATCTGGTCTCAAGCTCTTCGATCAGGATCGTAAGCTCCGGATCTTTCATGTGTGTCGCTCCTTTTCTTGGGCAGTCGTTTCAAATACCTGTTAAGAAGGTCCCTCTCACTAGAAACTCAGCGGCAAAGTATGGTTCCTTTTAGCAGGACGCGGCTAGCAGCTCTTTGATCAAACGCAAATGATACGGATCATTGGCCGATGTCTCAGAGGAGATTATTAGAGGAATAGCTTCCGGAACAGCGCACCATTGATCTGAGCGGCAAGACGGGGTTTGTCACCGGCTCCGGCCGTGGAGTTGGTGGGGCAATCAACTGGGTACTGGCCGAATGTGGCGCACGGGTCATCGGGATCGGCACAACCATCGAGACCGACGACTTTAGCCTTGAAATCAAGATCGAAGTGCAGGACGGATCATTCCGCGCCCTGCCCTGCGATCGCTCAAATCGTCCCCGGATTGCCGCCATGCTGGACGATCTCGACACGGGGGGACACAGGTTGAAAAACCTTCCCAACCAATGGTAACCGCTCAAAACCCGAAAAAAACATTCGGATCGAAGATCGGGTAGTCTCTACCGGCCGCACTTTCGCGGCCGGTTTGCTAGATAAGGTTAACTCAGGCCATCTCGTGTGCAGTCCGGAGTTCAGATGTTGCATCTTCTTCACCAAAACCTTTTGGAACAGGCAGATCGGGTAAAGTCGCTGCACGCTTTAGCAAAGCCCGCCCAATGACAACGCGGCTGATCTCCGTTGTCCCGTCAACAATCCGAAGCATCTGCGCAAGGCGGGACAAACGGTCCAGACCATATGATTGCAACAATCCCATACCGCCCAGCACTTGGGTGCAAGTGTTCGCAGCTTTGACCGCAGCGTCAGGGACAAAGCGCTTCGCATGCGCTGCCATCAGCGGCCCTTCGGGAGTTCCAAGCGCCTCTGCCGCTTTGCGATACAACAGTCGAGATGCTTCAAGCTCTGTCGCGACTTCGCCCAGCATCCACTGAATGCCATCCAACTCCAGATTCTTGCCGCCAAACATCTTGCGGTTCTTAGAATAGGACAACGCGGTGTCTAGCGCGGATTGCATCAATCCGCAGCAACCAGAGGCGATCGACACGCGTGCTATATCAATGGCCATGAGCGAACCTTGCAGGCCCTGACCTACTGGCAGGATGATATTGTCTTCACTGACGACTACCTGGTTCAGATACATTTCGGACATAGGTAGGAAATTATAAGAGGGTGTATCGTACAGTGGCCCAAAGCTGATCCCCGGTGCATCGGCCGGAATAGCGATCATTGCCATGTCCTGGTGCCCAGGTGTGTCACTGGTTTTAACCACGGTAAAATAGATATCCGCCTCAGTCGCCAGGCTGACCCAGGCCTTGGACCCGTTGATGGTCCATGTGCCATCTCCATTTATTGTAGCGCGAGTGTACATCTTCATCGGATCAGAACCCGACTGTGGTTCGGTCAGTGCGAAGTTCGCCAGTTTGCGACCAGAAGTCAGGTCACGTGCCCATTTTTCCTTGAACGCCTCCGTGCCATAACCACACCCAGCAAACGTACAGATGTTGTGCATCGACAAGGCAAAGGCGTAGGCACCGTCGCCGAGTCCGAGTTGTTCATAAACCTGAATGCCATCAGATAGTGCCAAGCCTTGGCCGCCGAACTCTTCTGGTGCGTAGAGACCGGTCAGGCCTACTTCACCGGCCTTGTCTGACGCATCGCGGGGCCATCTTTTTGTGGCGTTCCATGTATCAACATTGGGCAAAATGACCTGTTCTGCGTGATCGCGGGCAGCATGCAGTATTGTGGCGAGTTTATCTGTCATCTGAGAATCCTTTCACGGCAGCGCATTCTCGAATAACGCCATTCCAAGCTTAGCAACGATGGCGAACAAGATTGGACTGTATACTGAATGCAGTTGAGAACGACTGTATTAACGGAGGATTAGCGAAACTGCCCTCCGAGCTCTATCTCATTGGGTGACAATGCATTGTCCGAAAGTGACAAAACTAAGGATATTTCGAATGATGTCGTCGGTAAGTGCTAGGCGTGCTGCCGGTCCAGCGCTGGAAGGCGCGGTGAAAATTCGCAGCGGAGGAAAAACCGACATCAAGCGCGATTGCTTCGACGCTCTTGCGCCCGGCATGTAGATCACGAATAGCAATGTCGCGCCTCAGCGCATCCTTGATGGCCTGAAAAGAAGTCCCATCGGCCTCCAGCCTCCTTATCAGCGTACGCGGCGTCATGTGCATCGCTCGCGCTGCTTCGGTCAAATTAGCCGTTTCCCATGGTGTCTGGGTCAAATAGGTTCGCACGCGCAGCGATTGCGTGTGTTCACGGGAGCTTGTGAAAATCCAATCTCGTGGTGCGTTTTGAAGAAACTCATCAAGATCTGAAGGGCTGCGCGGCTTCACTGGAGAGAGCCGCGCCTCATCGAAGGAGATTGAAGTCTCCGCCATGCCAAACTGCACAGGCGCAGGAAAGATAGTTGCGTAGTCTTGATTGAATTCCGGTCGTTCAAACACGAAACCAACACCTTTGACCGGCACCTCGTGACCCGCCAGCCATGACATGAGACCGTGCGCGAGTTTGAGGATCAACATGTGCCCGAATCGTTGAACCGGGACATCGCCTTGCGGCTTCAGGGTCAGCTTCAAGGTGCCTGCGGAATCATCCAGCTCAAACTGATAATCATCCAATAGTAAATTCCAGAATGTCGAAAACCGATAGAGCGCGGAGGGAAGAGACGTGGCTTCTCGTACGCACGTCAAAAGGTGTTGCAAGGCCCTGGGACGGATGGGCCGGCTCCAGAGTCCCATCATTTCATCACCGGTTTCCACGGCAGCAAGTTGATAAAGGCAGACGATTTGATCCAGCGTCACCCGAGCATGAGGTTGAGCTTGATCTGCAACCAAACCGGATCTGCTGATAAGCGACGACATTTGCGCTTCCGAACAAAGAGCCTCCAGCGCACTTAACCAGTCATCGATAAACTGGCGTGAAACAGTAGAAAGGATCGTCGGTGAGGTATTGGTCATGCTGTTTTAGTGGGTAGCACCGAATTAGGCTGCAAAAAAGAAGCTGAATAATGCTTTCTGGCACTGACATCGAAGAGTGCTCGACTTCGTCGAATGCGCTGCGCTTCATTCGGCGATCAGTCCTTCCACAACCAGGTCGGTTCACGGATTTTAACTACGAAAGCCCCCTGCCCGAAACAAAAAGGGTTTTTCGACAAGACCCTAACCCCGGCGGATAGACACCCTGCCAAATTACGGGTGCTGAACCCGACATACAATGTTTGCAAAAAGCGCTTGCGCCAGATCATTGACGCCCGTTGGCCTCGCGTGCTTTTTTATCTGCCGCCGACAAGGAGCATACGGTGCAGGGTAGAGTGTCAAATGTGATTAGGCCGTATTTTTGCAAATTTCTGGTGTTGCTTTGGGTCGTTCTTCTAGGGTCGTCCGCAGCAGCGCAAGAGGTGACGGTTTATGTTTTCTGGCAGGAGGGTTGCCCGTACTGCAGCAAGGCAATCACCGCGATCACTGAGATGGCCGAGACGGACCCGGAACTGGTAGTGGAACGTATCGAGCTCGGGGCGTCCACCGAAGGCAATACACTTTTTCAGACGGTTATAGATACACTTGGAGTCGAGCGCCCAGCAGTACCATTGGTGGTCGTCGGCTCAAGGTATCAGCTGGGCTATGCTGCTGGGCGCAGCGAAAATGGCTACCTAAGAATGATTGAAGCCTGTCGGTCTGAACGCTGTCCAGACATTGTCGCAAAACTGCGGTTAGGCGAAGAGACCAGCGGTAAGGTCCAAATGGATGCGACGCCAGAGAATGATGCGGAAACAGTCGCTCTTCCCTTTCTTGGTGAGACAAGTCTTTCCAATCTGTCACTTCCTGTTCTGACTTTGGTACTGGCAGCCATCGACGGCTTCAATCCTTGTGCAATGTGGGTGTTGGCACTTCTGATAGGAATGTTGTTGGGCGTCGAAGACAGCCGGCGCATGTGGACTCTGGGCCTCGTGTTTTTGGCGGCGACTGCCCTGATGTATTTTGCCGTACTCTCGGCCTGGCTGAACGTCATGCTTTGGATTGGTGCAGTGTCTTGGTTGCGGCTGGTCATCGGTGTGCTGGCTATAACGGCAGGCCTGTATTACCTGCGCGAGTATTGGACGAACCCAGAGGGGATCTGCAAAGTAACCAGTCTCGACCGAAAGCGGTCGGTAACGGCATCATTTCGTCGGGTTGTACAGGAGCCCAGCCTTCTCATAGCGTCGCTTTCCATCGGTTTACTGGCGATCAGCGTGAATTTGATTGAGCTGGTTTGCTCGGCGGGCGTACCAGCTGTTTACACCCAGGTTTTGGCCATGCACGAACTCCCGTCACTAACCCATTACGGATATCTGCTCATTTATATTTCGGTCTTCCTGTTGGACGACATACTCATCTTCGTGATCGCGATGGTAACACTGCGCTCGGTTGCGGCAACAGGGCGTTTTTCACGAATCTCGCACCTAATCGGTGGCGTCGTACTACTTGTTCTGGGTGCGGTCATGGTGCTCAGGCCGGACTTGCTCGGCTAGTTCCAAAGCGCCAAGCCAGATTGAACGGCACTGGGTTTGCCGGAGGCTGATTTCAGTCACTTACGCGGCAGCATCCTCAGTTTCCAGAGCAGCTTAGAAATTGTCCTCTGCCTCCGCCATCGGAATGCCCCGTATAGGATCATGCAGTCCGCCTATTACGCTAGGCCTGCATGTCCCGCAGATACGACACGGCCAAACGCGTGGTCGCAATTTTGGGGTAATCCGGTTCGGGGATACTGACACCAAAAGCTTTGTGGAGCGCAGCCACGAGGTTCAGAATATCCATCGAATCCAGCCCAAGATCGTCCTGCAGGCGCTCATCTTCGCCAATATCTTCGGCATCGAGATCAGGTGCGATTTTCACCAACTCATTAATGAAAACCGCGCGGATGTCTTCTTCGGTCATAGGCTATCTGGATCCTTAATCCGGGTCTCAAATTCGGTGATAAACCGCGCCGCCTGACGGCCATCGCTCACTCTATGGTCAACTGACAGTGTCAAAGTGACCACGCGGCGGGGCACGATGTCGCCATCCACTACCCATGGCCGGATTTGCGGCGCGCCAATACACAGGAGTGCCACCTGCGGAGGGAAGATGACACCAGCCATCGCTTCGGCGCCCGTCTCGCCCAAGCTTGAAATAGTTATCGTTCCTTCTGTGATCTCGGAATTGCGTAACCGCCCGGCACGCGCGCGGTTAACCAGGTCTCGCATTCCGTCCATCGTTTCGCTGAGGTTCAGGCGGTTTGCGTCCATCAGAGCAGGTGCAACAAGGCCACCTCCGCGCAAGGCAACGGCAATGGCCGCGTTAACGCTTTCAGAAGGCTGAAATGCACCACTCACATAGTGACCGTTCAATTCCTGCACCTTTTCTACCGCCAGAACAGCACAGCGCACAAACAGCGCACCACTGAGAAGCCGCTCTGCTGGCGAAACTGCTTTGTTGTGTTCCGCTAGCCAGTCCATCGCGGGTTGAACGTCGACCATGTGCGACAAATAGAAATGCGGGATCGTTTGTTTGGATCGCGCCATTGAGGCACCAATCGCCTTGCGCATTTCCGCCATTGGCGAGGGCTTGGAGGATATCGCGGACCCACTTGCCGATACCGCCTCGACATCGGCCAGAACGATGCCGCCACCCGGAAAAGACCCGCTCAGATTTTTCAGGTCAACATTCAACTCTCGCGCACGCAAGCGCGCCGCCGGGGAAGCCTGCACACCTTCGAAGGGCAAAGGGGCAGCTGGCATTTGTTGCAACTTTGGCATGACGATGGGGGGCTGTGCTGTCGTTGTATCCGAACGAAGCTCAGACGTATTGTCGGGCGGCGCCTCTCCGGGAGCAAGCAGCATGGCGAGAGGCGCTCCCACCGGGAGTTCTTCGCCGGTCTCCGCCAGCAGCGCATGGACGGTCCCTTCTTCGTAGCACTCAATCTCAATTGCGCCCTTTTGGGTTTCTATGACGGCGACGACGTCACCTCGACTGACCCTGTCGCCCGGCGAGACAAGCCACTCGACGAGCGTTCCAGCCTCCATATCCGAGCCAAGCGATGGGAGCGTAAAAATGGCCATCAGCTTCGTCCCAAAACGGCTTTCGCGGCTGCAACGATTTTGTCGACCTGCGGTATCGCGGCATCTTCGAGGTGTTTGGGATAGGGGATCGGCACCTCTTCCGAACATACACGACCAACCGGTGCATCCAGCGTCCAGAAGACCTGTTCCATGATGCGCGCAGAAACCTCTGCCGCGAGAGACCCACTTCGCCACCCTTCGTCGACGATTACAGCACGGCGCGTTTTACCCACTGAAGCCATGATTGTTTCGTCATCCAAGGGTCGAAGAGACCGCAAATCGACCACTTCGGCCGATATCCCCTTTGCAGCGAGTGCGTCTGCTGCATCAAGGGTTTTGTAAAGCGACCCGCCATAGGTGATCAGGCTAAGATCGGTGCCTTCGCGCTTGATGGCAGCCTTTGTGATGTCAACCGGACCTGCATTGGCATCAATCGATCCCGCCCGGTTATAGAGCATCACGTTTTCGAAAATCAGCACCGGATCCGGGTCTTCCAGAGCTGTCCACAACATGCCGCGCGCATCTTCCAACGTTGCCGGAGCCAATACCTTCAGTCCGGGAATGTGAGCGTACCATCCTTCAAGACTGTGCGAATGCTGTGCTGCAAGCTGCTTTCCCGCACCGGTGGCCATACGGATTACCAACGGCACGCCGAACTGCCCTCCGGACATATGACGGATCGTGGCCGCCGTGTTCATGATCTGGTCAAGCGCTAGGAGCGAGAAATTGACCGTCATCAACTCGACAATTGGACGCATACCAGCGGCGGCAGCCCCGATACCCGCACCAGTAAATCCGCTTTCGGACAAGGGCGTGTCACGAATGCGGGCTTCACCGAATTCTTCCATCAGTCCTTTTGATACGGCGTAGCAGCCTCCATATGCGCCAACGTCTTCGCCCATAAGGAAAACACGGTCATCCCGGATCAGTGCGTCGCGCAGGGCGTCCCGAACGGCGTCACGATAGGTTGTTTCGAAGGTCTCGCCCGATGGGGTCAGTCCCTCTGACGGTTCTGCCTGACGGCCCAGCGTATTGACGTAAAGACGCTCCACCGGTTCCCAGGTGCCGGCTTCTGCGAAGGCCACGGCGTCGGCAATCTCTGCGTCAATCGCGGCCTCAATATCCGCGACCTCTTCTTCATGAACCAGCCCATTGTCCAAAAGCCAGCCTTGGAACTGAACGATGGGGCCGCTGTCGCGCCATTTCTCAACCTCGGCTTTGTCACGATACAACTGGGCGTCAAACATGGAATGCGCACGAAACCGGTATGTTCTGCATTCAAGAAAAGCCGGTTTTCCAGTCGTCCGAATGTTGTGAATGGCCTTTCTCGCCGCAGCTTCGACGGCAACGACGTCCATACCGTCGACGCGATGGGCTTCGACCTTATAAGCAGATGCTTTGGCGGCGATATCGGTCTCGGACTCTGTGCGCGTCAAGGCACTGCCCATGGCGTAGCCATTGTTTTCGCATACGAAAAGCACCGGGAGGCTCCAAAGTGCCGCAAGATTCATTGCCTCGTGAAACTCACCTTCTGCGACAGCCCCCTCGCCAAAAAAACAAGCTGTGACAGTGTCCTGATCGCGCATCCGGTCAGCCAAGGCGAGACCTGCGGCAAGGGGCAAGCCACCGCCCACGATTGCATTGCCACCGTAGAAATGAGTTCCGGCGTCGAACAGATGCATGGAACCGCCACGCCCTCCGGAACAACCTTCGGCCTTACCATACATTTCGGCCATCACGGTTGTCATCGGCACGCCCCGTATCAGGGCATGCCCATGTTCGCGATACGTGGCAACAATGCGGTCGCGCGCTTCCAGAACTGGGATAACACCTGCGGCAATCGCTTCTTCACCGTCATATAGATGAAGAAATCCGCGGATCTTTTCCTGCGTGTAGAGTTCTGCGCACTTGTCTTCGAACTTCCGTACGCGGATCATGTCGCGAAGGAGCGACAACACATGGGCTCGGTCGAGTCGTGGCTTATCGATTGTCGTCATGTCTCATCCGTCTCCAGTGTGGAAATATCACCCTCAGGCAGACCCAGTTCGCGCGCTTTCAATAGCCTGCGCATAATCTTGCCGGATCTTGTCTTGGGCAGCGTGTTGCGAAAGATTACTTCCCGCGGAGCGACCGCAGGACCCAGCCTCTTTCGTGTATGGCCACGGATGTCGCGCTCTAAATCCTCGTCGGGTGTAAATCCCGGGTTGAGTGTGACATAGGCCTTGACGATTTCACCGGCGGTTTCATCGGGCAGTCCGATCACACCTGCCTCCGCTACCGCTTCATGTTCGAGCAAGGCGCTTTCGACTTCAAACGGACCAACAAGGTGCCCCGATGTCTTGATCAGATCGTCCGCTCGACCAACAAACCAGAAGTATCCATCCTGATCCCGGGTCGCGAGGTCGCCGGACAGATACCAACCATCCTTGAAACACTTGTCATAGCGGGCTTGCTCATGGAGATAAGCGCGCATCATGGAAGGCCAGCCAGGCTTTAGGGCCAATTCGCCAATCTCTCCGTCAGCAAGTTCGCGCAGACGGTCATCTTCGTGTTCCACGATGCCTGCTTGGATGCCTGGCATCGGCTTGCCCATGGACCCAGGTTTTACTTGTCCTCCGGGGCAGTTGGCGATCATGATACCCCCTGTCTCACTTTGCCACCAGTTGTCGTGAAACGGCTGTCCGAAGACTTCTTCGCTCCACGTAACGGCTTCGGGGTTTAGCGGTTCACCCACGCTTGCGAGAAATCTCAACGATGAAAGATCATAGGGCTTAGCGGCTTCAGCACCGGCGCGCATCATCATGCGGATTGCTGTCGGCGCAGAATACCAGACCTCAACCTGTTCATTCTCGACAATGCCGTACCAGCGGTCGAGATCAAATTCAGCCTCGTCTACAATTATGGTCACGCGGTTCACCAGCGGGGCAATGATCCCGTAGGATGTACCTGTGACCCAACCCGGATCTGCAGTGCACCAGAAGATCGTTCCGGGCGTCAGATCCAGAGCCACCTTGCCTGAAAAGCCGTGGTACAAGACTGCATTGTGGACATGGACAACCCCTTTGGGTTTCCCTGTCGTGCCAGACGTAAAGTGCACGAGTGCGGGATCTTCCGGCTCCGTTCTGGCGGTCGTAAACTTCGATGACGACCCCGCCATCTGTTGATCAAGTGAAAGGCAATCGTCGGGGGCAACGTCACCTGTGATCAAAACAAGCTTCAGCGTCGGAATTTCTGAGCGCCATTTCGCGATCTTGCGCCGGTACAGCGGCAGGGTCGTGATCAAAACCTTGGCATTGCCGATTTCCATCCGCGTACGAATGGGTTCCGGTCCGAACGCAGAAAAAAGCGGAGTAAAGACAAGCCCGGCTTTGAGTGTGCCCAAAGCGGCAATATAGACGTCCGGACCTCGGCCAAGTAGGCTGAAGACCGCATCCCCCGGCTCTAGCCCATGCGAGACAAGAATATTGGCGAATTTGGCCGACGCCTCCGACAGATCGCTGTAGGCAAATACCTGTCGAGACCCATCCTTACCGAGAAATCGCAGCGCCTGATCCGCGCCGTGGCCATTTTGTACGTGACGGTCAACGGCTTCATGCGCGATGTTTATGGCGCCCCCCGGGGCACCGATCATGCCGCGTATATCGGCCCATGGATCAGCGTCAGACTGCATGGACCGAGATGGGCTCGGCGCCATTCGAATAGACTCATCCGATTTGGACATAGTTCCTCTCCCCTATACAAGGATCAGTCAGAACCGCTCTGGTTTGCATGACCTACATCAAGGACCGGACTATTTCTCCGGTGGTGCTGTCAGACAAATTCGAACCAGTATCAGCTTGGCCGCAATAGCTGCGCTTTATGCCGCGCCAAGTTCGTGTCATTCGGCAAGAGCGGCGGCGAGTTCCTGTAAACTTTGCATTCCCTGAAAACGAAACATCGCGCGTTCTCGTCGTCGGATTGGGAGGTGTGAGCTCTCAAACCGAACATATGACGTCACGGCCAAGCCAATTATCCATGGACTGGTTTTGACCCACTTCAATGGCGATCTTTGGTTCATGAACCTAGGTTAGGAAAGCCCCTGCCCGGAACGCAGTTAGCTTTTCGGCAAAATTGGTTAGAACCCTGGACGGGACCTCAAGCCAAGTTCTTCAGAGAAGGCTTTTGCTGACGCAAAGCCCGACTGTTTTGGGGAAAGTAAGCAGCTCACTTGCGCTGGAGATTTTCTGCTCGAAACGCGTCTGCTATGATCTGTGCACCTTCGTGCTGCATCATGGCAGCCGCAAGAGCTACGACCACGTCGGCATGCATGTGTTCCGTCGCCGGCCCAAAGTCATTCATCACCATAGACTTGGCAATATGAAGATAGGCTTCCGCTCTGCTCTGCGAAAGTTGCATCATTTCTTCCATTTCCGCAGAAGTCACTTTCAGTTCCCTCCTGAATTGTGATTTCAAACCGGCAGAGGCCAGCTCATTTGCATTGTTCTTTGTTCTTCACTGCGGGCCTGCATGATTTGACTATGCACCAGCCCAGACAAAATTGATCGCAAAGTCTTTGTGAAACGCCCGCGATCGTTAGAAAAAGCTGTCCCGCTTTCTCAACTTGCAAACCTCAATACGGGCATTTCCGAAAGTGCCAGGAAGGCGATTTGGATATACTTGATCAATAACCGGCCTCTGCCACATCTTCAGGCATGTTTTTCGACGAACTCTCGATTGCGCTTTCAAGCTGTTAGCCTTTACGAATTTCTACTCTGGCAGTCTCTTGTTTTTTGGGTTTCTTCTTTGGAATTGTGATTGTCAAAACACCATCCTTTAGTTGAGCGTCGACCTTTTCCCCTTCCGCGTCTGGTGGCAAACGAAAAGAACGACTAAACGAGCCATACTGCCGCTCAGAGAAGAACCAGGTCTCTCCGCTTTCTTCGCGCGCGGATCGCTTTTCACCTTTAAGATTAACAACGCCTTCTTCTACGCTCAGGTGAATATCCTTTTCCTCTACGCCGGGAAGTTCCACAGCAATTCTATATGAGTTGTCGCTTCCAACGGCTTCGGATGCCGGTGCCAGCCACTCTGCTACTCGTTCGCCCAGTTGGCGCAAGGGATCATAGAGCGAAGGCCAAAAGCCGCTGGTGTGGGATTTCTCAACCATCTCAATTCTCCTTCCGGTGTGTACTCAGCGAAAACAGTATGTAACCAGAAATCGGCATCTCTCCTTGACCCTGATCAACATACGGCTCCGCCAGTAGCTGACAGTTTCATGACTTACTTCTATGCCAAGCTCATACCACAAAGGAGACATCCAAGCTTTCCCCGGTGGGCCGCTTTGTTTGGTGTCAGCTTCCTGCAGGGTGCGAACGTTCACCGAATTTCACCCATTGTTCGCCATGCAAAAAGCCCCTCTTGGCTGCGATCACATGCGGCGTCCTGTAAGTTACCGAAGCACCCGTTTGCGCGGGGTCAGAAACCATCTCGGATGTATGGGACTGTTCCGGTCGAGCGTAAAGACCGCAGCAACGGTTCCGCAACCGTCTTAGGCAATTGATTTTTAACGCCATTGCGGGTACCAGCGCCGGATGACGGTAAGAGCGTTACGGAAACTCCACGAACTCAAGTCTCGGCCACGGACGCGGGCCAAGCGGAACTTCATATATGTCCCGGCGAAAAACATTGTTTTCGCATATGTTCCGAAGGTCGCCTGCACCAACTGGAAATGTTTGATGCGGCACTTGTCTGGTTTTGAGGACTGGTTGGATAAGGCCAAGGCTCACGACAAGAAAGCTTCTGGGCTATTCTACTTCGACCCGAAAGAAGGCAATCACGAACTGCTCCACCGTCCGGGGGTTAAGGTGTTCACCATGGTGCGGGATCCCCGCACGCGCGCGCTGTCCGCTTACCTCAATAAGATTCAGCCCAGCATCCACAAGCTGCCAAATGCAGGGGAACAAGGGGCGACCCGTAACACATTGGAAATCGAAAAGTTCCGGAGGAAGCACCTTCCGCAGAGCGCCTATCCAGAGATCACTTTCGAGGTCTTTCTGCGTTGGCTGCGTGACAGCAAACACCGAAGGACCATCAATGAGCACTGGATGCCACAGGCCGAGCTGCTCCGAGACGGTAGAGTTAAATTCGACTTGGTGGGCCGATTTGAGAACATTGTCGAAGATTCCCGTCGCATACTCGACGCAATCGGAACTGACGTAGCATTTCCTACTCAGAGCGAGGTGCAATTCGCACCAACGGACGCGCAATCAAAATTTGCCCAGTATGCAACGCCGGGATGTGAAGAGTTGCTGCAAGAGCTCTACCGTGACGACATAAAGGCCTACGGGTATTAGCAGTCGATTTGATAGCCTTAAGATGAGTTTAACAACTAAGTGCTGTCACCTTTTTTACGTATGGGATTTGTACAGCACCTGAGACTATCGGACGTCAATAGGCCTGAGCGTTTGGTGTCCTTGCGTATTTATCAAAAGGCTGGGGACTTTCAGCGTGGCAATGGCGTGAATTGCAAAAGGCTCAAAACTGCTGCGAGCTTTTTGGCTGCACGCGAGGTGCAATTGAACGTCAACTTCGGGTTCAATTGGGTCATCTAAAGTTGTCTATCAGAGGACTGCATTTCCACTTTTGGCTGTGAAATACTGCCAAGCGCCGCGACTGTGACTACTTTAAAAACCCAATATACACTGACCGTGGGGGCCGGACCTTCGGCTGACCAACGTCTAGGTCTGGGTTGCTTACGCAGCAACCAGGCACCCTGCGACCGGGCTTGCAGAGACCTTGTTCTAGTCCCTTGCCGAGAGCGGTGCAGTCGGCAGTCCGATGGCTTCTCGAACAGAACTTGGTAAGTTGACATTTTGTGCGAGGATATCGGCCCGTTTTGGCGCGCTTTCTGCCATTTCGGCAGCCGTGTTCGCCTCTTGGTTTCTGCCTAACTCGCTCAAAATCCAGGCACGCACAAGCCAGTAATGCCGACAATCAGGACGCAATTCTGTCGCGTCTGAAATAGTTGCAAGCGCTGGCTGCGGCTCACCCGCCATCAATTGCGCGATTGCAAGCAGATAGAGGCGGAATGGTAAAAACGGATCGTCCGCGGAACGTTCAACAGCGTCGGTCAGAGATTTCGCAGCGATTATCCAATTGCCCGCAACCAACTCCGTGACGCCGCGGGCTTCCATTCCAAGGACATAGCCGGGGTTTAGTTGAGTGATGCGATCGATATCCTTGCGCGCTCCCTCAATATCGCCACAGAGCCGCGAACGTACATGTGCCCGGACATACCAAGAATAGTCGGAACGCGGTGACGCTTGTACGGCCTTGTTCGAAAATCTGATTATCTTTTCGCGCAGTGCCGCCTCGGCTTCGTGAAAGCAAGCTTCCAGAATGAACAGTTGACCTTCACTCCACATGGCAAGCGCGGATCCGTTTTCAGGGTCCAGGCTCAGCGCCCGCTCCAGCAATTCGAGGGCGTGACGATAGTCAGCAACAGTGGCGCGATAAAACAGCATTGCGGCACGCGCTCTCAGTTCGCTGGCGCTCAATTGATCATCCGGAATGTCGGCAAGCCGATCCCCATCGAAAGCATTAATTTGCAATCGAAGGGCGTCCGATAGCTGCTCTGCAGCCCTGTCTGTCAAAACAAATAGATTTCGCGGATCGCCGAAGAATACACGCGACCAAACCACCTGTCCGTCACTAAGCCGGGTCAGGCTTGCCGTAATTTTAGCCTCGGCATTGCGGCATCGAAGCCTGCATCTCAGGCTATAAGTCGCCTCGGCATCGTCCAATGAATCGGTGGCAAGCACCCGTACACCTGTCCGGCGCGACAGGTTATGAACCAACTGCTCCTGCAAGTCCGCGCTGACTTCAAGCGTCTCCTGTGTTTCAGGCGCGCTCGTTACCCGCTCTACAGCGATCGCAGGCACGTCGAACTGCCCGACTTTCGGCTTGATAGCCGGTCGCCATTGAAATCCGTTTACAGGATTGGCCACGTTTTTTAACTCGAAAGTCCCAGCGTCGCCAAAATCCTGGGCAAGACGGGCATCCAGCTGCCGTTTGAGGTCTTCTGAGATCATCACACCGCCGGGCGGCGCCTCAGTCTGCAAACGCGCCGCGATGTTAATGCCTGCACCGTAGACATCAGCCTCGTCTTCCGCAATTTCCCCGAGATGTACGGCCACTCTCAACTGGATTTTTTCATGGCCAGCCAATGCCTGTTGCACGGCCTGAGCGGTCTCAACAGCCTCAGTGACTGACAGAAAGGCGATGATCCACCCGTCGCCCATCCGCTTGAGAATCCTGCCACCCCGTCGTTCGGCCTCAGGCTCCAACCAGTGTTCTCGAAGTTCGCGGATCAATTCAATCGTACCGGACTGATCCCTGCCCATGGCAGCGGAATATTCTACCATGTCGGCCATTAAGATTACGGCGAGGCGGCGTTCCATACAATTGACATTAGGTCAGCCCAAGCAAGTTGTCATCTTTGGAAATAACTGCTTCGGGCCTCTCAGAGACATCCGGGGGTTTTCATCCGATGAGTGCACACCCATTTTTTGCGGTTACGCGCTGTTGCCAAACACCGCGACAGAGGCTGCCTTCACAGACCAGTGCCGCTTGACGCGGGAACCGGGCCTTCGGTTGATCAACGCCCTTGTCCGGGTCACGGACGGAGCAGCCATCGTTTTTTACACACGTTCGCACGGTTCAACCTACCGACGAAATTCGTTAAACAGGCTTCAGTTTCGCCAGATTGCAGCACAGAGCAATGTGCCCATGCAGGTTATCACAGCGCGGCACAGGCAATTGGCTCAGATCGGAATATTGGCGCGGGTAATAGCCTGGTCGAGTGCCCCTCGTGACCCCTTCGGGACATAAGAATTGATTTCGCACCGGAGGGCTTCCGGCACATCGCAGCCAGCAAGGAGTGGATCTATGGACGCCCCCAGCGCAAGGTGTGTTTAACGATAGCATCAACGACTTTGGATGCGTGAATCTATCCGGCCTTTGATTGAAGCATCTTTGCTCCTGGCCTCGATGGGATCCGCTGGTTTCAGTGCCTTCCAAGATGACCGGCCTTTGATGGCCACCACTCCTTACAGGCTGTGAATTGGCGGCCCTTGCCGTTACACCATCGTCTCATCACCTCGCATTCTTGGAAGCCGAATCTTTCTACGCTACCTGCTACGC
>NZ_JBXWNC010000020.1:0-56264 GCF_059610165.1 Ruegeria sp. YTSA135
GGTCCCGCGGGGACGTGGGTCCGATGATGCCGTGGTCTGGACCGTTGCTGACACCGATCAAGCACGCCAATGAGATGAGCAGATCGCCTCCATAAGGCCGGAAAACCGCACAAGGTCATTATCACCGCTGTCGCCAGAAAACTGGGCACCATCGCGAATTCGTTGTGCAAAAGGCGTCGAAAATGGTCCCCTCCGACGACCTGACAGATACAGTTGCTAGGCGATCTGACTGTCGAAAAACTGTTTTCCAGAGTTTGCAGGTCGATTTAACAGATGCAAAAGCTCTATCTGACTAGAAGCGCCGGTCTTAGAAAATATCGAACTCAAGTGTGAACGCACGGTTGTTTGGCAAACAGACAAAGATTCAGATATCGTTTTGACCGTCATTCCTTCCTTCATCATCGCACAGATCCGGAATTCGCTTCTGCTTAGAGCTGCTGGATTTCGAGCATCTAAGATCGGAACCATCCCCATTTCACGAATTTCTCTGCGTCGGCGGCTTCGCGTCTGATCCGATTGAGAGGAGACAACTCCAGGCGTTCGCTTGCTCCATCCGAATGCTAGAGTCGAAGCCAGAAAAGAAAGAAAATCCAGATCGTCACGCGATGGTGCATGTCTGTACTGTAATTCCAGATGATCGAGCTGTTTTTTACTCGATTCAAGCGGGATCACAATTATCTCACTGAATTCTTTTAGTGTGTTTTCTCGGTTTTGAGAAATGGATTCATTGCAAGAGAGGATCATTTCCGACAACCGCCAAATTGAACCCGCTCTTGCAGATAAAATACTATCGCCAAGAACCACTTCGACTTTTGTCTGGGGTTGCGAAGGCCAAATTTTCCCCTCATGGACGTAGCATCTTGCAAGATGCTTTAGTTTTAATTCCTTTTTTGACGTGCGTGCAATTAGTGCAGCATCTGCATTAGCAAAATGCATTAACTGGTTTAGAACAACCGGAATAGGGGCATTTCCACTTAATGCACGCGTCCACTCCATAACTGTTTTCAAGCTATCGTCCGCACGTGCGGTCTTGGAGAAATTTACACTCATTACTCTGTTTACCAACCCAACCGGAACAATCAGTCGGGCTCCTTGTTGCGGCCCCCACCGCTTTCAACAACTTGCTCTGCGATGTTTGTCGGCGGCAAGCGATATGGCGTCCGGGAAACTAAGGAGTTCAGGAAGCGTCAAGCAGAGATGAACATTTAATATATTGAAAAAAAACGAAAAAATCTAAAAATTTCCAAAAATGTCCGTGCGTTTCTAAGTTTCAATCCCGAAATCAATAGCAGTCTATTGTTCCTGAAATGCCCCTATTTATCTTTGTTCGTTAGGTACTGTTTCCAGTCTGGGTGATTCTCTGCGGGTATGCGATTCGTGGAAAATTAATGCGCTATTCATGTCGCATTAATGAAAATCTCCTCTAGAAATATGGCTGATATAAAGAAACAACCAAAGATAGAAAACTTTGCATCTTTGACTGAAGTTTGAAACCTAACCTGGGGTTAATTTGATTCCTGAGCTTAGGCAAAGCGCCTGCTTCCGTTGCTCTACATAGATAGCGGCGTATTTTTAACTTAACCTTTCGGGGGAATCATGACCAAATTTATGAAGAAGTTTGTCAAAGAAGAAAGCGGTGCGGCAATTGTTGAGTATGGCCTCGCACTTTTGGTTGTTGGCTCGATTGCGGTTGGTGCATTCAGCTTCCTGGGCACCGAGACTGCTAATAATGTTGCTGGCGCCTGCGATGCTCTGAACGCAACCAATAACTGCTAATCCAGCGACGATCCAAAATTTGAAAAAACAACAGAATTCTGCGCCGTCGCATCAGTAAAACGGCGCAGAATCCATCGCCGGGATTTTCGAAAACACTTAATTACAAAAATTTCGAATCTTTTGAGCGTAACTTTTGGAGAAAGAGATGCGTATCAGACCAGTTATTACCACGCTATTCGGAATCGCGATTGCGTCTGGATCCGTTTTCCTGGCGAAAGACTACATTCAGATTAATCCAAGCGCGTCTGGACCAACGACATCAAATGCCGATTTGGTTGAGATCTACGTCGCGCGATCGGAAATCGCTTTCGGTCAGACAATCGAAGCGCACCATGTCACAACTCATTCGTGGCCCCGCGAAGCTCTGCCAGCAGGAGTGTTCACGGATATCGACGCGCTTGTCCCGGAAAACCGCCGTCAGCTGCGTCGTGCTAAAGGGCGTTTTTATCCTGGCGAAGTCATGTTGCTTTCCAAGGTTTCTAACTTTGGCGAAAAAGTGACACTGGTTCAAAAGTTGGGTGAAAATACCCGCGCCATGGCGATCGAGGTGGACGCCGGGACTGCCGTTGGCGGGTTTGTTACCCCTGGTGATACGGTGGATATTGTTTTGACCCAAGGGGCGAAAATGGACTTGCGCGCCGTAACTATTCTGCAAAATATCCGTGTGATCGGCGTGGATCAACAATCCGAAGAACTTACTGATCAGCCCGAGATTGCCCGCACAATCACAGTGGAAGTAACACCTCAGCAAGGTCAGCGCCTGGCACTGGCACAAAAGGCCGGAACCCTGAGCCTTACCCTGAGAACGTTGGACAGTGTTGAGGACGAACCAATGGAGATGGTTCGTCTGCGCGATCTTCTGCAAGAAGAGGGGCCGGTTGAAAAGGTCGATGTACAACCCACGGTCAGAGTGAACCGTGGGACCGAATCTGAGGTCGTCAAAATCCAGAGAACGCCCCGTGAGGCCCCGGAAGCGACAAGCGGTGAACCGGTGTCTGAGGTGGACCCTAGCAACCAGACGGATGCTCAGCAGTCCCCGGCTGTTGTCAACCCTGACGCGAAGCCAAAGGCCCGTCCCAAGGCCCGTCCCATCGAAGTTAGTCAGAACTCTGCACAGTAAGCCGTAGCCATGCATCTGAAAGCCAACATATCAATCTTTCGTAAGGACGAGCGTGGAACGGTCGCGATCCTCTGGGGCACCGCGTTGGTAGCGTTTCTTGGCTTCTTTGCAATCACACTGGATGTGGGTCGGTTGAGCGCAACCCATTCCGAGTTTCAATCGTTCGCAGATAGTGTGGCTCTTGCCGCGGCTGGTGAGTTGGACGGGCAGCCGGATGCTATCACTCGCGCAACGGGTGCCGCGGCCAATCTGATCAGTGATAGCCAAACTTTCGCCAACGGATCCAATACGCTGTCAGGATCTGCGGATTACACCCTTACCTTTCACTCGGCTCTTCCCGCTTCGGATTTGACGCCGTTAGGTGCAGATATCACGACGAACCCACGCGAAGCAAAGTTTGCGCAGGTCGTGTTGACGCCGAAGTCTGTCACCGTGAGTCTGGCGTCAGCTCTGGACAAAATGCTGGGTGGAGGCGGAATTACACCCGTCAATATTTCAGCCGAGGCTGTAGCCGGATACACAAAAGCTGCCTGTGATATCTCGCCTTTGATGTTTTGCCTACCGCCCGATTGGGAGACGACTCTGACTGTGGGTGACCAAATCCTGCTCCGCAGCGGTGGTAACAATACCGCATGGGGTGCGGGTAACTTCGGGTTTATTGATCTGGATAGCTTTGGCGATCTTCAAAGTGGTGCCTGTGCGAATGAAGGCGGCAATAAATTAGCCTGCCTTATCGCAGCACAGGAAAACATCACTCAATGCGTTCTGACCAATGGCCTGAATACAGAACCTGGGCAGAAAGTTGGTATTACTAACGCTGCTTTTAATGTTCGGTTTGATATTTATCGCTCCACGCTTAACGGTGAAAAAAACAAGCCGTTGTACGCGCCAGCGCCGAATGTCATCAAAGGAATACGGAAGAGCGGTGGTGGTTCCTGCATTCAAGGGAGCGAAGAAGTCTCTCCTGACACTACGGCGCTTGGCCGCGATACCTGCATGGCTGGGGGAACCTGCGGAGGTAACAACCGTTTCGGTGACGGCACTTGGGATCGCACAGGCTATCTAAATCGCAATCATGACCTAGCTGACGGTGTTGCAGATGGAATCGGCAGCGATGCTCATCTGCCGGCGCTCAGTGGATCAGATACTGTCTTTGCAGGTACGCGGTACGGAATGTACCTTAGGGAAATCGCGTACGGTAATACCAACCCGCATTCTGCGCCGAACGCAAATTCGATCCTCGACCCTACGCTTGCGGAAACCGGTCGACCAATCTGTTCGAACCAAATGTCCACCAATCCAGCGCGGCGTATCGTAAACGCAGCCGGTATAGACTGCACGCAAAACCCCGTTTCTGGAAGGACTACGGGCGTGCCGGTCACGAAATTCGTCTCTCTTTTCTTGACCGAACCGGTAGGCGACGACGGTGCGTCCCCTCCCAGCTTTGATATCCACGGCGAAATTGTTGGCTTTCCAGACGTCGCTGGCGCCGGCAGCGGTGGCAACGGGTTCGGCGGTATCTTTCGCGACGTTGTGCAGCTGTATCGGTGAGGGGGCCAAAGATCATGAAAAATCATCTTACAGCCCCTTTCAAACGCTTCGCAAGAAATGACGATGGAGCGGTCATCGTAGAATTTGGCCTCGTCATGCCGTTCATGCTGCTGCTCTTCGCCGCAACGGTAGAAGCCGCGCATCTGATGTGGTCCTACCAGTCAGTCATCGCAGGCGTTCGGGATGCAAACCGCTATTTGTCCAGGGTTACACCCGTAGATATCTGCACTTCTGGCGGATCAGTCGCAGGGTTGGCCACAACTTTGAAGGACATCGTCGAGGGTGACAAAGACGCCAGCATCCTGTTTCCGGCTAGCATCACCGTCAATTCGGTGACACCCAGCCTGTCCTGCGTTTCCGGAACCTATCGAGTGAACCCAGCCCCAGTTGGAACGGTCAGCGCCAATATCACTGTTCAATTTCCTTTGGGCAGTATCCTGTCGCTCTTTGGGGACGGTTTGTCATCAGTGACGACCGATGTCTCGGACACATCGCGGATATTTGGACAATGAAGACTATGCTGCATATCAACGCGTTTTCGCGCCGCGTGATGGACTTCTTTGTTAGGCAAGACGGTGGTGTTCTTGTCGAGTTTGCCCTGATCGTCTCGCTGTTTCTTTTCCTCTTTATGTCGTTGCTGGACTTCGGTCGGCTTTCTTACAGCGTTGTGAACGCCCAGAAAGCCTCGCAACTTGCTACGCGTATCGCGATTGTGCGACCGCCCGCCTGTCCCGGAGTTCCTGCAACACACCAGCGCGGTACATCTCCGTCATCACCACGTTTTGGCACGTCCTGTAGCGCCTCCGCCGGTGTTTGCGACGACCCGCAAACACCACCATGCGCTGGCGATGCGTCCAACCCTACGGCCTCGGAAATCTGGACGCGCATCAGTCCTTTATTGCCGCCGAGCGCCACAATTAACAATCTGCAGTTTCACTATGACTTCAATTCAAACTTGGGTTTCCTGGGTGGCCCTTACACACCCATTGTCACAGTCGAATTGAACTTGAATGATTTTCAGTTCGTCTCACCACTGGGCGCGCTGGCAAATGCCGCAGGCGCGACAAACAGCACAATTTCTTCGACAGTCGGATACTCGAATTTCAGTGTTTCGTTGCCTGCTGAAGACCTTGCAATAGGAGAGTCAGGATGAAGGATCAAAACGTTTCCCCGATAAAATCACAAGCGATTATGCTTGTTACAGAAAACGAAGCCGTCACCCGGATGGTGGAGGAAGCCTTTCCTTCGGAATACGAGAACAGGGTCACTGAAAACACGACTACGTTCCGGGCACTGAATGGAACCGCCCTTCAAATTGCGTTCAAACATGACGTGGTGATCTTCGAAATCGACCCCGATGACACCGGTGAAGTAAAGGCCATTGAAGACGTGCTTGCACATCGCGATGACGGCACGTTGTTCGTGGCGCTGACACAGAATGACCTCTCGATCTCCAAGGCTCGTGAGTTGCGCAAGATCGGGATCGACGAAGTCCTCCCGCTGTCGATTGATGGCGAAGGCCTGAAAGCTGCCGTTGGTGAAAAAATCAGCGCACGCATGGTTTCGCAGACAAATTTCTCGGGTGGCGTTGCGGCATTGGGCAAAGTGATCCCTGTGGCGAAATCGCGTGGTGGTGTCGGCGCTTCAACCGTTGCAGTTAACTTGGCTTGCTCACTGGTTGGCGGAAAGAGGTCTTTCTTGAGGAAGTCAGCGAAAAACCGTGTCGCACTTTTGGATTTTGACATTCAGTTCGGAAACTCGAACGTATTTCTGGATATCGAGGATAACGGTGGATTCCTGCAACTTATTGAAAACTCGGAAGTCCCGGACGACCACTTTCTATCTTCGATCTTGCAAAAGCACGCGCTCGGTGTGGATGTCTTGTGCGCACCGGCTCCGATGGTGCCTCTTCAATCGATGCGGTCCGATGTAATCAAGGGCATGCTGGACCTGCTGCAGCGGCGTTATGACTATGTCGTCATTGATCTTCCCTGTGCAGTGGTTGACTGGGTTGAACCCATTTTCAAACAAGCCACTCAGTTGGCTTTAGTCACAGATACCACCGTTCCATGCGTGCGGCAGGCTCGGCGATTGATCGACTTCTACCGCGAGGTAAATGTCGGTCTTTCGGTTGAAATCGTCGTCAACCGAGAGCGGAATACGTTGATCAAAACTTCGCATGTCCGCGAAGCGGAAAAGGTGTTGGAGACAAGCCTTAAACACTGGTTGCCAGACAATCCAAAAGTCGCCCGCAACTCCGTGGATTTTGGAAGACCGGTTGTTGATATGAAACCGCAATCAGATCTTGGAAAAGCCTTGGCAAAACTGGCCGCTGTCATGTCGGTGGATGCACAGTCATTGGCAACGAAAAAAGCATAATAAGGAGATTGTTGTGTTCAACGAATTCAGATCACGTAAGACCGCTTCCAAGTCGAATGTCCTGACACTGGATCGGCCCATTGAAATGCCCCTCAAGTCAAAAGCGGTCGGTGAGCCTGTAGACACTGATCTGCAGGCGCATCTGGAACTCAAGAGCCGTTTGCACGGTGAACTTCTGGACCGGCTCAATCTTTCGGTTATCGACAAGGTCGAGCGGTCGGAACTGAAACGCCAGATTGCCTCTCTAGTGACGGGTTTGATCGAGGCTGAAAAGCTGCATATGCGGTCCGAGGCTTTCACGGGTCTGGTAGATGAGCTCATCCACGAAGTTATGGGACTAGGGCCACTGGAGCCTTTGCTGGAAGACCCAACCATCAACGATATTCTCGTAAATTCGTATGACCAAGTTTATGTCGAGCGCTTTGGCCTTCTTGAGGAGTCCACTGTTCGTTTTCGTGACGAACGTCATCTTCTGCGAATTATCGACAAGATCGTTAGTAAAGTCGGCCGGCGCATCGACGAGTCTCAGCCTTGGGTTGATGCACGCTTGGAGGACGGCAGCCGTGTCAACGCAATCATTCGGCCCTGTTCGGTCGATGGACCGGCTCTGTCAATCCGCAAGTTTTCTCGTAATCCACTGACAGTTGAAAAGCTTGTTGAACAGGAAAGCATGAATGATCAGGCGGCAAAACTTCTTGAAGCCCTCGTCGAAGCAAGGTTGAACATTCTCATTTCTGGCGGAACCGGCTCCGGTAAAACAACAATGCTGAACGCAGTGTCCTCATTTATTGATGGCAAGCAGCGTATTGTGACCATCGAGGATGCAGCCGAACTACAGCTTCAGCAACGTCATGTCGTTCGCCTGGAAACCCGCCCGCCGAATTCGGAAGGGCAAGGTGTTATCACGCAACGCGACTTGGTCCGCAACGCACTGAGGATGCGCCCTGACCGCATCATCGTCGGGGAGGTTCGTGGTTCGGAGTGTTTTGACATGCTTCAGGCCATGAATACGGGCCATGACGGATCGATGACGACCGTTCACGCAAACTCGGCGCGTGATGCGTTAAGCCGGGTCGAACAGATGGTCACAATGCTTGGCGCTGACTTGCCTATGAGAACTATCCGCTCTCAGATCGCTTCAGCCATACAGGTTGTACTCCAACTCACCCGCCTTAGCGACGGTACCCGCAGAGTCGTCAGCATTTCGGAAATTACCGGCATGGAAGATGAAACCATCACCATGCAGGATATTTTCGTCTTTAAGCGTCGTGGCAAGTCCGAGGACGGTAAAATCCTAGGAGAGTTTATGCCAACGGGTATACGACCAAAGTGCTTTGACCAATTGATCGCCGCGGGGGTCGATGTGGATACTAACATGTTTATTCATAAGGCACCGTCATCATGATAGAACTACAGCCAAATACACTGAACATTCTGCTATACATTTCAATTTTCCTCGGCATTTTAATGGTTTACGAGGGTGTGGCGCAATTTCTTTTGCGCGGAGAATCCTCTAGCGAGGCCAGAAACCGCCGGATGAAGATGATCCAGGGCGGCGCTTCTACCGATGAGGTTCTGCAATTGTTGCGTGACCCAGCGATGATGGTTGCTGGCGAAAGACTTGGGCTTATCGCCCGCCTTCGTCGCCTGCTGGCTCAGGCTGGTTTAACGATCGGACCGGTGCCGGTTCTGTTCGCTATTGCCTTATTTGCAGCCGTAATCTTTGTTACTGCCTCCCGCTTCATCTCACCGGGGCTTGCGTTGGCTCTGAGCATCACTATGGCCGTCGCATTACCGGTAATTGCGTTGGTGGCAATAAAAGACGCCAGAGCCGAAAAGCTTACGAAGCAGCTGCCAGATGCCTTAGATTTGATGGCCCGCGGCCTTAAAGTTGGTCATCCCGTCGCTGTTACGGTCGGAAATGTGGCGACCGATCTGCCGGATCCAATTGGCTCAGAGTTTGGAGTCATCCAAGACCAGATCAACTATGGCGACGATGTCGCAACGGCGTTTCGGGACTTTGCGAAACGCGTTGGAACCGAAGACGCCAATTACCTGGCTGTAAGTATCGGGATCCAGCATGGAACGGGCGGCAATCTTGCCCGCATTCTGAACATTCTGTCTCAGGTGATCAGAGACCGGCAAACCATGCAGAAGAAAATCAAGGCAATTTCTGCCGAGGGTCGGCTAAGTAGTCTTATTCTGACGTTTCTGCCGGTATTCATCTTCCTTTCGATCCATCTGACTACGCCATCATTCTACGGCGATATTCAAGGCGATCCGTTGTTCCCCTACTTTGCAGGCGCGATCATCGGTCTGACTATAATACAGGGGCTCATTCTTAGACGGCTCGTTAGTTTCAAGTTTTAATCTGGAGCGGAGATATGGAATTCATTCAAGACATTCTGGGCGACCAAGATCTTCCTCAGCAGTATCTATTGCTGGCCGGTATCGCCGTGAGCATATTCTTTGTGGTCGTGGGCGTCTCAGGGATGACCGCAAGCGACAACACCGCGGCGCGCCGGATGCGTGTCGGTTCGGTGACTGGCGGGCACGGAGCGGATTTTGACCTCATCCAGGGGGATAACAGCGACCCGCACGGGGTGCTAAGGGCATTCATCCCCGCTTCCAAGCGTGAGCGCTCCCGAATTGGCAGGCAACTAAAACAAGCCGGTATTCAGGGTAAATTTGCCATCCGCTCTTTCTATTTGTTTAGGGTGGTTTTGGGTTTCTTGCTGCCAGCCGCTTTCGTAATCGCTCTGGCGCTACCGCTTGAAACGCAGGTTCAGTTACGCATTGCCAATGTATTGCAGGGCATCACATGGGTTAATGCACTGCAGATTGTCACAGCTTTGATGGTGGCCGGCTTTTATGGACCTGCCATTTGGCTGCGGTACCGGATAAAAAAGCGGCGTCGGGCGATCGAACACAGTCTTCCGAATGCGCTCGATTTGTTGCAGGTCGCGATCGAGGCGGGATTGGGCTTTGACGCTGCCATGGTGCGAGTGTCGCATGAAATGGCCCGAGCAGCGCCGGAAATTTCGCAAGAGTTTACCATTCTTCAACTAGAGCTTCAGGCAGGCAAGGAACGTCAAGCCGCGTTCATGGATATGGCGGATCGCGTAGGCATTGACGAGGTACACTCGTTCGCAAACGCGCTTCTGCAGTCCAATCAGTACGGGACCAGCGTTTCGGTGTCGCTGCGCACTTTTGCAAATGAAATGCGCCAGGACCGGGAGCTTCGAGCCCAGGAAAAGGCCAACCGCCTTCCAGTTCAAATGTCCGGCGTCATGGCTCTGTGCATGATGCCTGTTCTACTGATGGTTTGTCTGGCGCCAATGTTGATCCGTTGGATCAATATGTATGGTTGATGCGCGAAGAAAACTATCGGGACTTGTTCGAAAAGTAGCGTTGAGGCTGGCAGGAGGCTTTCGTGGCCTATGTCCGTGACTAAACAATCGACATTCCAGTACTAAAAGCCTGTCCGAGATCATTTGTCGTGCCGAGAAACCATATTTCTGAGCCTGCCCGACTGAACTGGTCCACCGTAATGATCAGGAAACGGGAGTGATCAACCCCACCGGAGTGCTCCATCTAAATTGATAGTGAATGACCCGCCTTGGGTTCATCGGGGCGATGGTTTCCGGGGCTGGCGGGCGGTATCCTTGAATCTTTGCCTCAGGCTGCGGATGGTGAACTCTTTCTTTCCGGTGCTTTTCTCAGTATCTTCATCATAGCAGCAGAGGCTGCATCAGCACCCCTATCTTGGCAACGTAAGCCGGGCTGGCTTCGAAGAGCGGTCAACCGGATCTCTTGAAGCCGTCCGCTGAAACGTAGCAATACGAGATGACCGCCTAAGGGGGATTTCAGATTCGCAACCTCTCCTTTCAAACGTTGATTTGATTGTCCGTCGAGGCGCGTACCTAGGGATTTCAACCTCTCGCGCAAGGCCTTCCATGTTGTCGATAGACTTCTCGTATAGGTTCACATGACTGGCCTGTCATGATTATCTCAGTATTTATTTTATCAAAGACGATCAGCTATCGAGGCCGAGCATGGATTTTACAGCGGCCTCGACTTCATCGGTCACCGGTTTGTTAGCTGCGTTTTCCAGCGTTTCGCGCTCAATCTGCGGCTGGTTTTCGACAGCTTCGGCCAATTCGTCGATTTCTGCTGCGGCATCGTCGTAATCAATCGCAGCTTGTCTTTCTGCATTCAGATCATCTGCCGCATCGACAGCTTCCTGCAACTCGTCATTGGCGGTCTGAAGCTCTGCTTCAATATCGGGATCTGTCCCTCCGGTATCGGCAAGAGCGTCCTCCAGTTCGGTCACGCGATCCTGCTTCTCCTGGACATCTGTCAGAGCCGATTCGAGATTTTGTTCAATTTCGGAAACAGGCCGGTCCGGCGGCGTCATTCCATCAAGCAAGGCCTGCTTTTCTTCTAGCTCCATGCGCAATTCATCCCCGGCCAAGACCAAATCTCGATAGGCTGCGATGCGGCCAACGCGGGAATTTGGCGCGGCATTCTTCAAGGCGTTTTCGCTAGCGTTGGCAGCATTCAGCGCCCCCAGTTCCGAAGGGTGGACACCCAACAAAGAGGCCATTTTATTCCCTGTTGGGCGCATGGCCGGGCGGGTCACTTTGGTCACCTCAGGCTTTGGCTAGGTCGTGCGCGCCACGCGCACGGTTTTGGCCTTCTTCTTGGTTTTCTTACCGCCAAACAGATTCTTCAAAGAAAACGTTTTTTCTTTAGAGGACTTTGACTTTGTGCCCTCGGCGGTGAAAGACTTGCGGCCCAATTTTCCGGCTGCTTTCTTGCCGTCGTTCTTGGAAGCGCCGGGTTCGCCGCCTTTACCTTTACTGGCACCGTCGTTACCTCCGCCTTTGCCGTTTCCACCACCATCACCCTTCCCGCCGCCGTTTCCCTTGCCTTCCTTCGCGTATACGGCATCTGGAAATGTGATCGTGCCGATAATCGCGGTGGAACCCAACAGGGCAATGGCAATGGCGGTCGCTTTCAACAGTCCAGTCGATTTGGTTTTTGTAGTGGTCCTCGATCGCTTGCAGGTTCTTCTGTCGCTGCGATGTAAAATCAGCTGACTCGGAAACCCGGCGTCGGAAACAGAATCCGACGCACCGATCTAAACCCATCATCATTGAACGCACACGTAACTGGCTGTTCATCACAGGTTCACATTCAAATTGGTAGATTAGACAGGAATTTACGTAGTAAAGACTAGTAAGGATGAAGAAGCTTATTGCCATTGCGTTCCTTTTTGCCTTTCTCCAACCAGGAGAGGGGCAAACCGCCGCGCGTGAGCTGAAGCAGTCCGAATTACGCAAGGCGACAACCTCCGGTAGCGCCATCCGGTTAAACAAAGTCATAAAAGGTGTTGAGAAGGTCTTTGGCGGAACGCCGGTTGACGCGCGCGCCTTTCAGGCTGACAAGTTATATTATCGCATTCTGGTCAAGAAACCGAACGGTAAAATCATCAGTGTTATCGTCAACGCCCAGACCGGTGTGGTCGTGTCGAACCGGTCCAGCGTCGGGCGGCAAATTTCCGAAGCAGCTCGATCCGCTTCTGATAACTCTGTCAATGCCAAATCGCCGGGGAAATCCGCAAACCAGGGCAACAGCGAAAACAAAGGAAATCGTGGCGGCACATCTGGTGGCAACTCAGCCAGCAGCGGCGGCGGCAATGGCGGTGGCAATTCCGGCGGCAACGGCGGTGGCAATTCCGGCGGCAACTCTGGCGGCAATGGCGGTGGCAACTCTGGCGGCAACGGCGGTGGCAACTCTGGCGGCAACGGCGGTGGCAACTCTGGTGGCAATGGCGGTGGCAACTCTGGCGGCAATGGCGGTGGCAACTCTGGCGGCAACGGCGGTGGCAACTCTGGCGGCAACGGCGGTAGCAACTCTGGCGGCAACGGCGGTGGCAAAAAGTGATGGTTAAACAACCGTCCACGCGCTTATAACTCCAGAGTATGAGAATTCTACTGGCAGAAGATGAATCACACCTCTGCGATCAGATCAAAAAGCTTCTGAACGCCGAAGGCCGGGTGGTGGATGTTGTCCACAACGGCCTTGAAGCCCTGCATCTGGGCGCGACCGAACCCTACGACATGATCATTCTGGATATCGGCCTGCCCGAGCGCGACGGTATATCGGTTCTGCGTGAATGGCGCGACTCCGGGGTCCAGACCCCGGTCTTGATCCTGACGGCTCGCGATGGTTGGAGCGAAAGGGTTGATGGCCTGGATGCCGGAGCCGATGATTATATGACCAAACCGTTCCACATGTCCGAGTTGGCTGCGCGCGTCCGCGCCATTCTGCGGCGGCAAAGCGGGCAGATGAACCCGGTAATCGAAATGAGACGGGTCACTCTGGACACCCGCAACGGGCGGGTTACGGTCGATGGTGTGCCGGTCGACCTGACAGCGCAGGAAATTGCCGTGTTGACCTACCTGGTCCACAATACGGGGCGCCTGGTCTCGAGAACCGAGCTATCCGAACATATCTACGAATACGATGGCGACCGGGATTCAAACACCATTGCCGTCTTCATAAACCGCCTGCGTAAAAAGCTGGGCTCCGACCTGATCAAAACGGTCCGGGGCCGCGGATATATGATTGATTCAGCCTGATGTTGTCACTGCGTCAACGGGCATTGCTGGGAGGGATCGCATCCGGCGCCGTGTCTGTGAGTCTGGGCACGCTTGCCGTGTTCTCCTATATCAATGACCGGGTCTCGGACCGGTTCGACACCGCTTTGCGCGACCGCCATACGCAGCTGGTGGTGGGGCTGAGCGTCACCACTCAGAACCCCGATGCACTGCGCGATCTGATGTTCGACCCGGCCTACGGCACGCCCTATTCAGGGCGGTATTGGCAGGTCAGCAGTGACGATGGAGAGATTTATACTTCGGCTTCGCTGTTTGACGGGATCATCGCCGAACCACACGGCAGCCCGGATGTACAGACGCTCTGGAACACACAAGGGCCGGAAGATGAAACCCTGCGTAGCGCCTTTCAAAAGATCACCTACGAAGACGGTACGGTCTGGGGTGTCAGCGTCGCCGAAAGTCGGGCGCAGCTTGTGGCCGAGCGTCGTGCTGCGCAGAAAAGCCTGTTGCCTGTGTTTGCCCTTGTTGGTCTGATTGGAGTGGCCGGATCGCTGCTCCTGATGTCGTTCATCCTCGGTCCGCTGCAGAGGCTTCGCAGCGATGTGGCGCATCGCTGGGATCGGGACGACGACCTCGAACCGGGCGACTATCCTGAAGAGGTTTCTCCCCTCGTCGATGACTTGAACAAGCTTTTGCGTCGAAACCGCGACATAGTGGCGGGGTCGCGCCGACAGGCGGCGGATCTGGCACATGCACTCAAAACCCCCGCCGCCATTTTGCGTAACGAACTGGTTACCCTGTCCGAGGCCGGAGCTGCGACCGATATCGCACAGGAAACACTGGATCGGATTGACGCTCAGCTGAGCCGGTCACTAGCCAGGCTGCGGGCGCTGCACACCGCGGACCTGACTCATTCCCGAACCGATCTGTCAAATTCCATCGATCGATTGGCTCGCTTGTTTACTACGATAGCGGATCGCGAAGGAAAGACGCTGGAAATCAACCGAGACCCCGATCTCTGGGTGCGCATGGACGCACAGGACATCGAAGAAGTTCTTGGCAACTTGCTCGACAACGCAGTCAAGTGGAGCAGACGGTCAGTACGCCTGACGGCCAACCGTAGACAAGATCACATCCAAATCCGTATCGAGGATGACGGTCCCGGAATACCGCTGCACGCTCACCGCGAGGCCCTGCGATCCGGGGGGCGGTTAGACACCTCTGTCACAGGCAGCGGTTTGGGATTGGCAATTGCAGTCGATCTGCTGACTGCCTATGGTGCCCAACTGGATCTACGAACATCCGCGTCGCTGGGCGGGTTGGAATGCCGGGTTGAAATCTCGACCTAAATTAGTGCGAAATTAGATCGGCAAAGCTGCCGGGACCTTTTGGGAGCGCGAGGTTTGATGGTCAACCGGGAAGCAATCCGGCTGTGGGTCAATCGGCTTGGACAGCATTTCTCAGACTGCCTTTGCCGGGATCGTCCGCGACCGATCGACTAGTGGCATCTGGATGAAGTTGTGATCTGTCGCCAAGGACACTTGCTATGGCGGGCGATCCACGCGAATGCAGGCGTTCTCGATACTCCCGTACAAACGCGCGGGAATGCAAAAGCGACAAAGCGCTTTTTCGAAAGACTGGTTTTACAGTTTGGCGAACCAAGTACCGTTATTTCCGGTGAATTACGATGCGATATCAGCGCTTTGGCCCAGTAGCTGACCGCTGCGCCCACAAAGGGTTCTGTGGCTGCCGTTCGTGATGCAAGACGTTTTTCACACCGTTTGAAACAGGTGACCGAGTGCGTGCTTCTGTCAGGCACTTCGAGTGCGGCGCTTTAAGAAGCCACTGGCCGAGACGCAGATCTGCGGACCAGGTCCAGACCTATACAACGAACTTCGGTGCTCTTTCCCTTATCCTGGTTTTTCCGATCCAGATCTGTTCGATCATTCAGCCCATTCAGCCCATTCAGGTCGTTGACTTCCTACACCTCCTTCACCGACGTAGATCGCAGGACCCGTTGGGGATGGATTTGCAACCTAACCAGCTCAAGCGTCACATCGCGCCGATAATCAGAAGCCTTCTGATGTCAGACTGGCCCGCCTTTGACATTCGGTCCAGACGGGGCTTGCCGCCTGATGAATGCTGTCGTGGCACAAGGCCAAGCCAGACCGCAAAGTCTTGGCCCCGGGTGAATGTCTCCAACTGTGGAGCAAACGCTTCGATGGCGACGGCGCTTAAAGGGCCAACGCCGGGCATCGTCTGACGGCGTTTGGCCGTTTCTGTCTCAGTGGACAAAGCCTTGATCCGCTTTACCTTGGCGCTGATCCGCTCTGTGGTCCCTTCAATCAGTTCGAAAAGGTCTCGACACTCCTGACGGACCAGGTCTGGAAGATCGCAATTCGGGTCCTCAAGGATTTCATTCCCGCGGCTCAAGTTTCCGATGCCTGCGGGATTGTTTGCCCGAACTCATAGAGGATTGATCGCAGGCCATTCACCAGCTCAGTGCGTTGGTTCACCAAACGCTCCCGGTTCCGGAACAGGATGGCACGGGCTTGTTGGTTCTCGGACTTGGGCGGAACAAACCTCATCTCCGGCCGTTATGCCGCGATGACGACAACTTCCGCGTCGGCAGTATCGTTTATCTTTTTTTCCACGCACGGTTACACGTATTGCGGCGCGACCAGTTTCACCTCGTAACCCAGCCCGGACAACTCTCGCAACGCAGTAGCTGGCATTGCCACAGGTCTCCATGACGATCACTGCGGGTGCCTGCACAGAAACACACACTCCAAACCAGGGCCGGGACAGCTTCTTACGAATTTTGGCTGCCTGGTCATGCTGTTTTCGTGAGGCTGAAAAACATTCTTTGCCAGATCCACTCTGATCATTGTGTCTTTCATTCGCCGCCATTCCCTTATCGTGGCGTTTAGCACCGCAGCAGTGGCACATTGCGATGCCGTTGGGGAAAGGACGCCAACCACCCCATCTCAACAACCACAAACGAAGTATCACATAGACAGGAGAAGATGTTCGGTCAGTTCAGATCCCACCGCAGGCCCAGAGGTTTGTGCCCCCCATATTAGGTCAACCTGATCTTCCCCCCGCTGCTATCATCTCACCGCCGCCTCTTACCGTCATAACCGCACAAATGCGTTTAACATCTAAACCAACTACACCGCCAAAATGGCAGTATGCACCAGTCTGTGCAAATCTTTCAGTAGTTGTAGAAAACAACTTGGCAATTGCGCGTAGCAAACTCAAGATTGTTCATCTTGCGTTAACATTTGGTTCATTTTCAGTAATTTTGTCGCCCAATCATTTCCCAAAAAATAACGAAATTCTTTCCTAAGGTGTTTTCGAAACTTGGATGCTAGCCGGAGAACGTCATGCTAGATTTTCTGCCCCCGAAAGGTACACCGCAGTTTGGTCGTGATGAGAGCGGTTCACTTACCATTTTTGCCCTTTTTATGTTTTTGATCATGGTCGCCACTGTGGGTATTGGCGTGGATTACATGCGTTTTGAGAACGAACGCACAAACTTGCAGTACACACTGGACCGGGCTGTTCTGGCCGCTGCGGACCTTGATCAAAAAGCCGAGCCAAAATCTGTCGTTCGTTCATATCTGGAAAAGAAGGGCCTTTTGGAAAATGTGACCAGCATCAATGTGGTCAACAGCGCAGGTTATCGCGAGGTGTCGGCAACTGCCATGTCCGAGTTGCCGACCCAATTCATGCACCTTTCTGGCGTCGATACAATGACCGCGCCCGCGGCTAGCACGGCCGAGGAAAGCGTTGGTTTGGCCGAAATTTCAATAGTCATGGACGTCTCGACCTCGATTGATCTGCCGGCATTGAAAGAAGCTACGAAAAGCATCATCACGCAGATTGGAACGAAAAACGGGACTTGGAGCAACGAGATTTCATTTTCACTGATCCCGTATTCCAGCCAGGTCAACGCTGGCGCGGATTTGCTGAAATACTATAATCTGGACCGTTTCCATAACCACTCGCACTGTGTCAACTTTATTGATAACGAATTCAGCCAACCTGAACTTTCTCTGACTAGGCTGCTGGAACAAACGGCTCATTTCGACCCTTACACCGAGACAAAAGAGCCGATTGAACATCCCGTCTGCCCAATCCGCCCCGGATCGGCGATCCTGCCGTTTCAAAACGATAAAACGGTGCTTCATAACTACGTAGACGGCCTCACCAAGCTCAGCAATCCAGTGGCGGATGAGGACTCAGGCCTGGACAATGGCGCGAATTGGGGCCTTGTCCTGCTGGACCCGGGCACACGTCCGGTCATCAATTCCCTCGCCACCATCGATAATATCGTTCCGGATACATTCAAGGACCGCCCCGTGGCTTATAATGGCGACGTCCTTAAGGTTCTGATCCTCGTGTCCGACGGAGACAATACTGACCAGCACATGCTTAACCCGTCGATGCGCACCACTATGTCGGATATCTGGTACAACGCGGAAACCGATCGTTTCTCGGTCTACCAGTCGAATGGCAACCCCAACTACTGGTGGCCGCACGACAATAGCTGGCAGGACCACCCTTACGGAAATGGAGACACGCGTTGCACGGGTAAAAGCGAGAGTACGTGCGTGACAGAAGACGAACCCGGCAAAGCAGTACAATTGTCCTACGTTGAATTGCTGAACATGGTGTCTTTGGAACACATCGAAAACAACATCTTCACCCATTCGCCAAGCGCTTATGGTCAATGGGAAGGCAAGGCATTCAGCAAGAAAAGTGCGATCGCCAAGGATCAGCGCACCAAACACGTATGCAAGGCCGCCAAGGATGAGGGGGTAATTGTCTTTGGTGTCAGCGTCGATGCCCCGATAAATGGCCAAAAGGTTCTGCAAGACTGCGCAAGCTCCGCCAGCCATTACTATGAAGCGTCGGCTCCTGATCTCAAAAACGCCTTTACTTCGATCGCGTCATCCGTCCGTATGCTGAGGTTGACACAATGATGCGTAGGTTGATTGCCGCTCTGACCAAGTTTCGCCACCAAGAGGACGGAAACCCGACCGTTGAGTTTGCTATCGTCTTCCCAGCCATCCTGTTTTTGGTTCTTTCGGGGATAGAACTTGGCTTGGTAACTTTGAAACACGCGCAGCTAGAGCGCGCCGTCGACCTAACCGTGCGCGACATTCGCCTGAACACCGGTGCCAATCCACAACACGACGACATCAAGGCTCTTATATGCAGTCGCGCCGGTTTTATCAGCAATTGCGAAGCCAACATGCGTCTCGAGATGATCCGACAGGATCCTTTTGCCGCTATGACAGTGCCCACTGATCCTGATTGCACTGACCTCTCCGAAGTGGCTCGCCCGGTGCGGACTTTCCAAAACGGTCTTGAGAACGAGTTGATGATTCTTCGAGCCTGCGCCAAGATCAACCCCGTTTTCCCAACATCCGCAATGGGCAAAGCTCTGGTCAACGAAGAAGGCCAGTACGCCCTGACCGCTACAACAGTCTTCGTGCAGGAGCCGAGTTAGTATCATGATTAAGCGAATTCTGACGCATGGCCTGAAACGTTTTCAATCAAAGGAAGAGGGTTCAATTTCTCTCGAAGCAGTCCTGATTACCCCAATGCTTTTTTGGGCTATTCTTGCAGGTTATACGTTTTTCGAAGCCTACAGACAGAGTTCTTTGAACATAAAAGCGACCCATACGATTGGTGACGTAATTTCCCGTGAAACTAGGGAAATCAACAGCGTTTACATCGACTCGATGGAAGAAATGTTCAGTTTGATGGTGACCAATCAGTCCGATCTGAAATTCAGAGTATCGTTGGTTCTATACGATGAGGCGTCCGACAGCCACTCGGTGAATTGGTCTGCAATACGCGGTGGGTATACTGAAAAATTGACGAACGCCAATATTCTGCAATATCGGGATGCTCTGCCCCTGATGTCAGATCAGAATACTCTGATCCTGGTTGAGACGTCCAACACGTTTGTGCCACCCTTCAAAGTTGGCTTGGGCAACATCGAACTGAAAAACTTCGTTGTCGCCCGACCGCGCTTTGCAAATAACATAAAAGGTAACGTCTAAGGCGATATGCCGTTGGTGAAATGTATCGCTCTGTCATAAGAGGCTGTCGCTAAGCTTCCGCAGGGTTTTAGCTGGGCGAAGTCAGTCTCTGACATGTGGCATATCCTTTTCTCAGCAGGGAATTGCGGCGCGTAAACAACGCTGTTGGGTCCACAAAACCGGGAACGTGCTCAACGCGATGCCAAAATCGGTGCGGCCCAAAGCCAAGTGCCACCTGCACAACATCGGGCAGGCCGAGACGAAGGCAGAAGCGGAAGCGGCCTTCGATTTCTTCGTCGAGACCTATGGGGTAAAATACGACAAGGCAACGGCCCAAGCAGGTCAAGGACCGAGACGTCCTGCTCGCCTACTATGGTTTTACCGCCGAACACTGGAAGCAAATCAGAACGAGCATCCCAATCGAGAGCACCTTTGCCGCGGTCCGCCACCACACCGTCAAGACCAAGGGCTGCCAGAGCCGGAAATCCGGCCTCGCCATGGCGTTCAAGTTGACGATCAAAGCAGGCCAAATGGCATAAGCTCGAAGGTGCCAATCGCACGCCCGAAGTCGTCCAAGAGGTTGAGTTCAAGGACGGGATCAAGCGACTTAACCGAGCAGCCTGATCTGACTGTCAACAACTTTCTGGCATAACTTGGGTTCCGCGCCTCCTCCTGCGACCAAACGATCTAGCAACTGCATCTGTCACGGTCGCCCCGGCTCCCATTTCTGACGCCTTTTGCACAGGGCATTTGCGATAATGATAAGCTTTCGCGCGACCGCCGTCACGATGACCCTGTAGGCTTTCCCAGCGTGTCTGACTTCAGGCAGGTTTGGGCTCAAGGCGGTCATCTGACTGTTTTTATCAGATGACGGCTAAGTATCGTTGAGCGGTCGTTCGGCAAGAAAAATTTCGAACCTCCAACCTCGAACGGCTGCTTCGCGCGAAAGCAGACGCTGACGAAAAATGGCGCTATGACCGGCTTGCGGACAAACCAGTCGTTCAACGCAATGAAACGCTAGATTGTGTTTCGCTTCGAAGCGGTGTGTCGGAATTTGAGCCGAAACGCTTGTGGCTAGTGTGGGGACAGCTCATACAAGACTTCGCAAGAGCTTCACCGGTTGACTCAAATTAATGCTGACCTGCACTGACTGGCTAGAGTTGTTCCCACTTTATTGCATTGCCTATGTGGAACATGTTGCCACGACTGCCGGCAACTTTTCCGCTGGAAATCGGTTGGAGATTGCGGTGGATTTCATGATCGTTCGGGGCTGCTTCCCTGAAATTTTGACTGGAAGTTTCAGGATTGCTCTTCTTGTCGCATTATTCTTCAGCGCACTTGCGTATCCGAATAATGCACGCGCACAAACAGCATCCACCGAGGCATCGCAAGTTTCCCACCAAGGTTTCCCTGGTCAAATCGAGGCGGTGCGACGCGCTGATGTAACAGCGGCGGTCGAAAGCACCATAGAAGAGATTCATTTTGAGGCTGGGCAGGCAGTTTCTGCCGGCGACGTTTTGATCACCTTGAGTGACCGGCCATATGAACTTGCTGTAAGAAATGCTGAAGCTAAGGTCAGACGCGCAGAAAAGGTTTTGGATGCTGCGCAAGAAGAGTATGCACGCACTCAAAAACTGCAGGACAGCGGCATTATTAGCGCAGTCCAATTCCTGAAGTCGGAGGTCTCCGTCGCTCTCGCCGAAACCGTTCTGGATGAAGCACTTGCAACCCTCGAAACAGAGCAAGACAAGCTAGACCGGACGTTACTTCGCGCTCCAATTACAGGCAAAATTGGGCGAAATCAGATCGAAGTAGGCGGCCTTGTATCCCCCGGCTTCACTTCATCTCTCGCGCGAATCGTTCAGATGGATCCGATCCTCGTTGCATACCGAATTCCATATGTTGAGCGATTAGAAGAATTGGCCATTACTCAACTTACCGACTTGGAATCTGTGCTTTCCAAAGTTCAGTTGTCGATCAAGATTTCGGATACTTGGACATACGAATACAAGGCAGTTCCAAAGCATGGATCAGCTGACGTGGATCCCGAGACTGGCGAATTGACGATTTGGGCTGAGGTGGCAAACCCGCAATATCTACTAAGACCTGGGCTGCGCGTAACGGTCTTTTCCAACCTTGGACCCGATGATCTAAAACAATGAGACGCACCGATTCCTCATCACTCTGCCATTATTTTTCATCCAAATCCCAAAATTTGTTGCGCATGTGACTGATGTCGGAGATGCGGGCAAAACCGTCGTTCATCTTGAATGTATAGATGCTTCAAAGAAACTACTGGCGCAGAATGCGACCTAACTCCGCCCTCCCAAAGCCAGTTTCATTTCCAAGATTGTTGCCCGTAAGGCCGTGTCATCCATTCGGACCAGCCCTTCCTCACTTCGCTGAATGTCGGTTATCGTCATCATAACTACGAAAAGAAAACCCGAGAATACGAAGGTTCGCCAAGTAAGAGCACGGCCAAGTGTACCCGCGCGGTTGCCGAGCAGGAAAAGAGCGGTCAGAGCTGTAGCGAGTACCATCGCTTGCGACAAATCCGAAACAGGCGTGGACAAGGTTAGCGTCCGGCGCAGATGAGCATCCAATACATCGTTTACGGAGCCTGCTATAAATGTCTTTAACGCGGGGGAGAGAGGGTCTGCTGTCAGTTCAATGGTCAATGGCCAGAGTTTAGCTTGGGCTTCGAGACTAACACCCAGCATAGTCTGAGCGCTCCCGAGGCCGCTTTTAGTCGAAAATCCCTCAAACAAACGGGTTTGAGTGTACTCATAAATCGCAAGCTGAAGCTCAGTCCGACCAGGATCAGGCAGATAATCCGCGCGCCCGAACGCTGTTCCCAACGCTGCAGCTTCTTCTACCATCACTCTTTTGTCCTCGTTGCTGATACTCAATGTATTGCCAAACGAGAAGGCGAGTAGCAGACCAAGCAGAGCAAGAATGGCGCCCAGTGTTGTCTCTCCAACAAAAGAGTCGATTTCTTAGCTTTTTGACAAGCTCCGGTGGCGTAATTTCCTGCCCAGTACGAATCCAGATATGGCTGCAAGTGGTAAAGCCACTGCCAACAGCACCATAGTCTGCACTATGCTAAGAAGCGGAAGTGAAATTTCGGAATATACTTCGATCAGGGAGGTAGTATCCATATTGGATTTCGCATCTGCTGTGACGCCTATTACTGATACACAATTTCCGGCGATGCGATTTGCGATAAGTCAAGGAATTCAGCTCGAACCAGCAAATCTCGACGGAAGCCCGCCGTCTGGAACCGCTACGTTTGGCACGAATGTTAGCTGCTAAGCGACCGCAATGGGCTCTGAACAGCCGTTTGCAGCATCTGGTGCCAATGACTGCTGCGCGGGACAAAGCAGCCGTACTGAGATTGAGCACGAAAGCCTGCGATAGTGGACGCGCCGAATACTTTTGCCGATGTTTGGATGAAAAACGCGTCAGCAGACCCGCTGATTGGCTACTCGGCAAGCGGCAGTCTCTTGGTATGGGTCAGATCTTCAGATCAAGGCGCGGTTTCCAGAACGGGCGGAAGAGTTCGATCTTGGGGCAGCGGTTCATTACGACCTGAAGGCCAGCATCTTCGGCAAGCTTTGCTGCCTTGTCATCATAAACGCCAATCTGCCCCCAAAGCACCTTGGCCCCGATGGCGATTGCTTTCTCGGCGCAGCCATATAGCTCTTCTTTGGGGCGGAAAACGTCGACCATATCAACGGGTTTGTCGATTTCTTCCAGCGAATGGTACACCTTCAGGCCCCTGATCTCGGTCACATTGGGGTTGGGGTTTACCGGCAAGATGTCATAGCCGATCTCGCTCAGCTGCCGGAGAACGCCGTAGCTGAACTTCGTTTTGTCGCCGCTGGCGCCCACCATGGCAATCGTTTTGACCGATTTCAGAATGTCGGCAAGGTATTTGGGATCGTAATCATAGATGCGGTCGATATCTGCTTCGGGCATCGGTTAACCTTCCTTCGGCGTCGCAATGTCTGCCTTGAGTTCGTGGGGTTTGAGAGGGTCGAGGAATGGATTGCGGTAAAGCGTGTCATGGCTTTCAACACCGATCTCCAAAGTGATGTCAGAGGTCGCGCGCGCCACGCAGAGGATGACATAGCCGTTCGCGATCTGCCGGTTGTTGAGCGCGACTTGTCGTCGTTGATCGACCGCACCAGCCGTCAGCTTTGCCGCGCAGGTGATGCAGCCGCCGTATTCGCACCCATAGGGCAGATCGACCCCCTGATCACGCAATTGCTCGAGCAGCGGACGGCGGTCATTAACGTCATAGACGGCATTGTCGCGATTGCTGATCGTGACCTGATGGGTTGTCATAGCCAGATATCGCTTGTGCAATCGCCACCCGGATACCGGCTTTCGTGGCAACGTGACGGACCATTGGGTTCATTCCCAAAGTCGACGATGAAGTCTTCGTTGATTTTCATGCCACCGTTTTCGGGATCGCAGTCGATCATCACCATCACACCGCCCTTTTCGCGGATCTCGGGATAGAACTGGTTGTCCCAGGTCGAGAACAGCGAGGTCGTGACATAGAGCCTGCGCCCGTCCAGTGACAGCTGGAACATTTGCGGGCCGCCGGCGACTTCGACACCGTTCACAACGGGTGCTTTGCCCAGAAGACCCCCCATAAAGACCTGGCCCGTCAGTTTCGGATTGTGGGGATCGGTGATGTCGTACTGGCGCATGTCGCCATGCAGCCAGTTGTTGAGATAGAGGTATTTGTCATCCATCGAAATCAGGATCGCCGACATCACACCTGGCAAGGGGATTGGCCATTCAGGATGCATCTCGTTCTCGACATCAATGATCTTTTCCCATGTCCATTTGTCACCGTCTTTCCACCAATGAATGACGTTGGTCGACAGCGCGGCGCCACAGAACCCATGGGTACTGTCGGGGTCATGGTGGAATTTGACCTCCAGCGGCAAAAGCCCGTCTTCGCCGAGGTAAAAGCTTTCGATCGGTTCGCGCGCTTCGAAATCCCAAAAGTGCAGCTCGCGTCCGTATTTCAGATGCCCGACCTCTTCCAGATCGAAGCCAGGCATGAAGGTGTTGGGCGCGGCCCATTCTGAACTGACCATCACGTTGTGGCGTGGCTGGTACCAGAAGTCATAGCCAAACTTGATATCACCCATCGAGTTTTCCCAGCGCCCGACGATGTTGAACTCTTTGTCCAGATGCAGGTATCCGCCCGGAGCTTCGCCTTTGGCGTTTCCAAGGAAGGAAATAATGATTTCAGAGCCCAGACAATGCACGGTGTGGGGGCCGGACAGATCGGCTTTGGCCTTGATCTCTGCGCCGTCGATTACCTTGTGCAGACGAGGCGCACGGGGATCGGTGGCCGTATCAACGATGTGAAGGTTATTGGACCTTACGCCGGGCAGGATCAGATACTTCCGCGACATCGAGCTGTCGTCGTGACAAGACGAACAGGCATTCCATCCCATGTGGTGAAGCTCGTCCCCGATGCCGGGCATTTCCAACCGATGGATCACTTGCGAATAGGTCGGGCTGTCGGGATCGACATCAACAGTCGCGAGGTAATCGGGTTTCTGGATACCCGTGCCGGTGTAGATCGCGATAGTGTAAAGCAGCTTTTCACGGGGGGCTTTGATGGCGTCTTGGGGGCTCGAATAGCCCGGTCCACAGCATGCTCCATCCATCATATTCTCCCTCCCTTGATTCTGTTTTCCATATCGTATATCGAAAATAAGATTATCACATAGTGAGAATTATGCATCTCGAACGGTTAGCGCTAATATTGGAAGTCGTTGGTCAAAAAGGACGTGCGACCGTAGCCGATATCTGCGCTCAGACCGGCCTCCCGAAACCGACGGCATACAGACTGGTTCAGGGTCTTGTGTTTTCCGGGCTTCTTGAAGCACCCGCGCGAGGGCAATTTGCCATAGGAACCAGATTGAAACGTATCGCTTCGAGCGATTACTCCGATCCTGCACTTTTGGAAGTCATTGAGCCTGTGCTCTCCGGTGCAGCCAGTGAATTTGGCGCCGCATTTTTTCTGTCACGACTGCGCGGCCACTGGGTTGAGATCATTCATGTTGCGACGCCTCAGACGGGCGTGTCGTACCTTCATCCAGGTATTGGGAAACGGCCTGTGCACGCGTGCTCTTGCGCCAAGGCAATTGCCGCCATTTCTCCAGATCTGCTGTCTCATGACGAACTGAAGGGGCAGCTCAAACGATATACTGAACGCACAATCACCAATCGAAAAGACCTGGAAAAGGAACTCGCGGCCATTCGGGCCAAAGGGTACGCTGAATGCGTGGAGGAGTTGGAGCGAGGGATAAGCTCTGTGGCCGTAACACTCGCCAATACAGGCGTTGGTTCGACGCTGTCCATTGGTGCGACAGCTTCCGTTCGGGTGTTTACACCCGCGATGCGGGTCAAGGTCGGCCAAGCTCTTACAGAAATATCACACGGACTGTCATCTGCACTAGGATGGGGTTATGCAGACACAAACAGGCAATCCGCCTAGCGTGGTGTAGACTGATAAAAAGCCGCAGACAGGTGCTATCCAACGGCTTACGACCTTTTGATGCCGCGGGGCGGTCTTGCAGGCAACCGAGGAGGCTCAATATGGACGATGGAATGAGCGGAGGGTTCTTCGCGGTAAATGTCAAACCTGAGCACAGGCAGTCTTTTTTGAGCGCCAGTATCTTCGAAGCGCAAAGCGTCGTCAGTGAGGAAGCTGAAGTTTTCCAGTTTCAGATCATGGTAGATATGGCAAACCCCAATAGGTTCTATTTCTACGAAGTGTTCCGGGATGAAGCAGCCGTTCAGGACCATTGGGAATCTGAGGCATTTAGGACCTGGTTGAACACGGTCCAAACGATGTTGGATGGTGACATTGAAATGATTGCTCGGATGCGCTCGCTTTTCCCGACGACAAAGGGTTTCGAGTCACAGAAACCAGGCCTGCTCCAATGGTGAAGTGGTCCAAACGTTTGATGAATTTGTCGCCTTGAAGAAGTGTTGAGATCTGACACCAGTCGGCTTCGGGCTCGTTTCGGCCGCTCGTAGCTTGGTGCACCGATGACTACCTTGCGGTCGGGGTCACCGTTCAGTTTTTTGATCAATCGTGTTCGTGTCCATGGCCACGAGCGTCGATGACGCCGATCCAAAGCGAAGTTCACGAACCGTCGCGTACTCGGGACTATGGTACCAGGCTTTCAAAGTAGGCATGTCCGGAAATTCGATTATGACCAAACGGCCAGGTTCCCATCTCCCGCTCGCTTCCAACACCTCTAACTCTGGACCGCGCGCGAGGAAACGTCCTCCGAATTTCTCAATCGTTGGAACGACTGCGCGCTTATAATCGTCGAAAAGTTCAGAATTCGTGATCGTTTCGTCTACGACAAGCAATGCTGGCATGGGAATATCCTAAGTGACAAGTGATGATCCGTAAGGTAGACGCCACACGTTTGAAGTGACAATTGAATTCCCGCTTCGGGCTCGCAGGAGACATCTGAAGGTTTCTGTCAGATGTCCGCCTCTCTGCACTAAGCAGACATGATGCTTCTCGTCAGGCTCGGTCTTCTGCGGTGCCTTCCAGCAGAATAGACTGGACTTCGGGGCTCCGTGGAGCGGTACTGGCAGCGTCGTCGTTGCCCGGAATGCCCGGGCTCCACTCAGTACAGGGCGGGGGAAGACCCTTCGCCCACAGAGTGGAGATCACCGATGACAACAGCATCCCGGCAACAGAACACACCCCAAAATGCAAAAGCAGCGAGGGGTAAGCCCACGCGCAGCGCGCAGCTGCAAAAGCTGCTCAAACGCAAGTCTGGCGTCACACCCGCGCAACTTCAGACGATCTTCGGCTGGCAGGCTCATACGGCGCGCACGGCGATCTCCGCACAGCGCAAGACCGGATGGGTGATTGACCGGAGCGACAGCGACAAGGGCTCCGTCTATCGGATCGTCGAAGAAAGCGACATCCAATCACCACAGACCAGCCTTGTGAACTTGCCGCCAGTATAGCGAGCATCGATGCCATGGATTGCTCTGAGTGCCTTGAGCGCTGGCGAGAGACCTTTGGACGGCCCCCGCCCAAATACCTCTCCCCGCAGTTCATGAAGCGGGTGCTGATCTGGGAGACGCAGAACCGGGCGCTGGGCGGTGTGTCGGTCAAGACCACCCGGCGCCTGAGACAGATCGCGTCCGGCAAAGCACCACCAACCAACGCAAAGCCTGGCTCCCATCTGATCCGCGAGTGGAATGGCCGCACCTATCAGGTCGAGGTCGCCGATGGCAGCTATGTCATGGATGGGAAGCGATGGCGGTCGCTCTCCGCCATCGCCCGACTTATCACCGGGGCGCACTGGTCTGGGCCACGGTTCTTCGGAGTTCAGTGATGCGTCGGATCCGCTGCGCCATTTACACGCGCAAGAGCTCGGAAGAGGGGCTCGAACAGGACTTCAACTCGCTCAATGCGCAGCGTGAGGCTTGCGAGGCCGACATCGCCAGCCAGAAGCATGAAGGCTGGGAACTGCTCTCGGAGCGCTATGACGATGGCGGGATTTCGGGCGGGCATCTCGACCGGCCATCCCTGCAACGGTTGATGCAGGCAGTGGACGAGAAACGCGTGGATCAGATCGTCGTCTACAAGATCGACCGCCTCACCCGGTCACTGGCCGACTTCGCCAAGCTGGTTGAGCGGCTGGACCAGGCGGATGCGTCGTTCGTCTCGGTCACCCAGAGCTTCAACACCGCCACCAGCATGGGGCGCCTGACGCTGAATGTGCTGCTCAGCTTTGCGCAGTTCGAACGGGAGGTCACGGCAGAACGCATCCGGGACAAGATTGCGGCCTCCAAGCGCAAGGGGCTTTGGATGGGAGGCAATGTCCCGCTCGGCTATGAGGCAGATGGAAGAACACTGAGGATCAACAAAGCCGAGGCTTTGACCATCAAAACCCTCTACGATCTCTACCTGGAACACGGCCTGATCCGGGCGGTGAAAGAGCGTGCGGAAGATCTTGGTCTGAGATCGCGTCGGCGGGTGCGCGGGGCAGGGCGCGTCTCCGGCGGGACGCCCTTTGATCGGGGACACATCCATCATCTGCTGAGCAATCCCATTTATGCCGGGCGCATCCGTCACAAGGGGCAGGTCTTCGACGGGCAGCACCCGGAGATCATCGATCCCGACGTCTGGGATCGGGTTCAGCAAATGTTGGAGGGAGGAGCCGCAAAGGCCCGGGGCACAAAGCGCAAGGCCACGCGGTCGCTGCTGGCAGGCAAACTCTTCGACGAAACCGGCGATCGGCTGACGCCAAGCCACAGCCGGAAGAATGGCAAGCGCCTGCGCTATTACATCTCTCACAGGTTGGTAAAGGATCGGAGCCGGAAACACCCAGACGCCTGGCGTCTGCCGGCTGAGCAACTGGAGAGCCTGATCGCAGATCTGATCCGAACGCATCTGCAGCGCCCCGATGGAGTCACGCGGCTAATCCGGGATCTGTCGGCATCAGAGGTTGCCGAGAAGACAGCAAGGCTCTTGGCCATCCAGCAGACAAAGGCCTGTCTGGATTTGGTTGACCAGGCTGACGTGAGCCCGGGAGCTCTGATGCTCCGATTGGCCGCAAGTGAGTTCGCCCGCGTCCTCGACTGTGGTGCGGCTCGGATCAATGCAGAAGACCTGACACTGACATCACCCTTTCAGATGCGCCGGCGCGGCGTTGAACTGAAACTGCATCTGGGCGAGTCGCCGCCAGAGATGGACCAGACGCTCGTGCAAAATATCGTGAAGGCACAGAAGTGGATGCCGATGATCATTGATGGCAAGACATTTTCCGAGATCGCAAAGGCCTATGGCACATCAAAGCGCCGGGTGCAGGACGATGTCGATCTCGCAATGCTCGCGCCGGGTATCCTCGACGCGATCGCAAATGGCGAACAGCCGGATGGCCTGACGTCTGACTATCTCATCAAGTCAGGTATGCCGGCTGTCTGGGCAGACCAGCGCGAATTGTTCGGCAAGTTGTAAGCCAGAACCTCCGCGCAACTTCCAAACTCGTACCGCCGGAATCGCAAACTGAGACTACGGCTTGAAATTGGCTTGATTCCTGCTCATGCTCGCGTTTCTGTCGGAAATCCCGCAGCTCAAGCGTCGGAAAACACGCCACAATACCAAGGCAGTCTCTCGTCAGCTGTAAATCAGGAAGTGGTTGGCTGTGCGGGCAGTTTGCGGCTAGCCAGTCTGGGGTCAAAATCCCTGTTTACAGGGAATTTACAGGGAAAATCGGTGGTTTTGGGCGCTGGGGGGCCCGTTTTGACGATTTCTGTCCTGATTTAGTGCCGGTTTGCAGGGGTTTAGGGGGCAATTCCCTGTTCTTTTGGGGACAGGGAATATTGCGCGCCAGAACAGGGAAGGCGCCAGTGTGAACAGGGAATGTTTTCGCGCAAAACAGGGTAGCGCCAACGCCAGACAAAATACGAACCTGTAAATACACCCTTTGCCAATGATCGTGTTCATGATATGTTCTCCTCGGGCGATTCTGCGCTATGCACCGTCGCTCGAGAAACGATGAGAAGATGAGGTCAACCCGGACGGACACGATGCCTTCGACAGGACGCGTCACCCGGATGGGAGCCTGAGCCCGCCGCATCTTTGCGGCTTCGTCGTCCGCGAACGTTATCGCGGTTGCGTGACCGTCTCGTCAGTGCGGGCTTTTCCAGACAATTCGTCGGCTGTTTTGCGGCTGGCATCAATAACCGAAGCGCGCATGCGCCAACAGGAGGCCTGAACATGGCGTCTATCGAGACAGTACAAATCAAAAACCTCAAACCCTGGGCGCGCAACGCCCGGACACATTCTAAGAAACAGGTGCGTCAGATTGCCGACAGTATTATGCAGTTCGGGTTCACCAACCCGGTGTTGATCGACGAGGGCGGCACCATCCTTGCCGGGCACGGGCGGGTGGCGGCGGCGAAGCTTCTGGGCTGGGGCGATGTTCCCTGTCTGCGCTTCGATCATATGACCGAGGCAGAGAAACGCGCGTATGTCTTGGCGGACAATAAGCTGGCACTGAATGCCGGCTGGGACGAGGACCTGCTGGCGGTGGAACTCGGAGCGCTGATGTCCGACGATCTGGACTTCGACATCGGCGGGACAGGGTTCTCGATCCCGGAGATCGACAACCTGATGGCAGCTGTGGCGCCTGAAGAGGACGGCGATCCGGCAGATGAAGCGTTGCCGGATGAGTTTCCGGCCCGCGTGCGCCCGGGCGACATCTGGCAGCTCGGTCGGCACCGGCTCATCTGCGGCGACGCCCTGGACGCAGAAACCGTTGCATCGCTTATGGACGGCGAGACCGCGACGATGGTCTTTACGGACCCGCCATACAATGTCCCGATCAACGGTCACGTCGGCAACTCGGGCAAGACGCAGCATCGTGAGTTTGCCATGGCAGCAGGTGAGATGTCGGCATCAGAGTTCACGCGCTTTTTGCGGCGCGCATTCCGCAACCTTATTGATCACAGTGTCGACGGCTCGATCCACTTCATCTGCATGGACTGGCGTCACGTGGGCGAGATACTTGCAGCGGGGCAGGGGGTCTATAACGACCTAAAGAACCTGATTGTCTGGGCCAAGGACAACGGCGGCATGGGCACCTTCTATCGCTCGCGGCACGAGTTGATCTTCGCGTTCAAGAAAGGGGATGCGCCGCACATCAACACCTTCGAGTTGGGCCAGCACGGGCGCTACCGGACCAATGTCTGGGAATATCGCGGCTTCAACACCATGCGGGCAGGGCGCATGGAAGAACTGGCGCTGCATCCCACGGTGAAGCCGGTGCAGATGATTGCAGACGCGGTCCGGGATGTCTCGGGGCGCGGCGACATTGTGCTGGATGTCTTCGGTGGCTCCGGCTCGACATTGATCGCGGCAGAGAAGACCGGGCGTCGGGCGCATCTCTGCGAGTTCGATGAGATTTATTGCGATCGCATCATCGCCCGCTGGGAGGCCTATGCCAGGGACGAGGCGGCGCAGGTTCTCTGCGGCTGGACGCCAGCGTTGGCAAACAAGGCGATGGAGGCGGCGGAATGAGCAGCTACAAGGACAAGCGCGCGCTCGTGGCCCGACCCGGCTATGACGTTGGATATGGTAAACCGCCGAAAGACACCCGCTTCAAACCGGGCAAGTCTGGCAATCCGAAGGGGCGGCCCAGGGGATCAAAGAACAAAAGTCCGGGCATGCATGAGGAACGGATGAAGGATATCATTCTCGATGAGGCATACCGCGACATCACGATCCGGGAAGGGCACCGCAGCGTGACCATTCCCATGGCGCAGGCGGTCATGCGGTCTCTGGCTGTGAACGCCGCCAAGGGCCAACACCGCGCGCAGCGGCTCTTCTCACAGTTGCTGGCAGAGGTGGAAAGCTCCCGCAACATGCTCCATACGGAATATCTGCACAAGGCGCTCACCTACAAGATCGAATGGGAGAAGGAACTGCGCAGGCGTGCGGAAGCCGGGATAGAAACCATGGATGAGCCTATCCCGCATCCGGATCACATCAAGATCGACTTCCGAACTGGCAAGGTGCGCATTGTCGGACCAATGACCAAAGAAGAGAAAGAGGAACTCGACTATTGGCGTAAAAAGCTCCCTGACCTCCGTGCCAACATCGACGATCTGCGTGAAGCACTGGTCCACGAGACCGACCCAGATGAGATCGCAGAGCTCGAACGCCACATCCGGATAGGTGAAGAGCTGTGCGAGCGGATCAGCACTGCTTTGGCGGTGGTCGAGCAACCCACTTCGGAGTGAGCACGAGACCGCAGAGCTCTTCAATGCCTTCTTAGGAGCGCAAAGCGGTCATCTGACAAAAATAGTCAGGTGACCGCCACGAGCCCATGGCGGTCGTAGAGTTTGTCTCTGGACTCGAACTGTATTCATTGTAGCTTTCTACGCAGACCGTTGGAACAAACCGGCAGATTTGCGGCGTCGTCTGCGCATTTTAATGGGAGCATCCTTTATGGAGATTTCGAAACGCCTTTCAGCACTTTTCACGAAAGCATTTATTGCCGTGACGGTTTTCGCGTCGTCTGCATTGGCTGAAGGAGAATTTGGCTACGAAGTCGAGTTGGATGTGCCGTACGGAAAGGGTGTGGTGAGTTCAGACGGGGCATTGGTTGAACGCGACCTGCTGTTGGATGTTTATTCACCATCGTCAAACAATGCAGATTATACCGGATCTATTGCCAACACCGACACGCTTAAGCCTGCGGTCATCCTGATACATGGCGGGGGCTTCCAACGCGGAGGACGGCGTCAAGCGCCATATACTGAGTTTGATGCGATCCATGACCGCATGGAAGACTATGCTCATCTGCTCGCACCTCTGGGCTACATGGTTTTTGTTATCGAGTACCGTTTGGCCCCGGAGTTACCAGAACCTGAAATGGCATTGGATGCAGATTGGGTGGTGACCATAGAAGAGGATTTGACAGACGCGGGAATGCGACGCGTCAATTTTGCCCGAGGTTCACTGGGTCTTGGCCCCCTCGAAGGAGAGGAAGGCAAAATTGTTGTTTGGAAAACCATCCTTTCTGCTGCAGAAGACTTGGAAAAAGCAGTCAACTTCGTTCGTTCTTCTTCTGAGAGGTTCGGAATTGACCCGGAAAGAATTGCGCTGGGTGGACACTCTGCTGGTGCGGCAACAGTCATTAACGCTGCGCATGGGCTGGATGCGCCTGTAACGGCGATTTTTCCATTGTCGCCGCCTTTGTCAGCGATTGATCTGTCGACGACGGTCACGACTGCGGACGAGACACCGACACTTCATGTCATTTCACAATACGATGAACCCGCAGTTTTGGAAAAAGCCCCCGGCTTCACCTCGGCAATGCGTAATGCGGGCGCGGACTATGAATTGGTTTGGATCCCCGGATTTCCCCATTTCTATCCTCACAACACGCCCTCGCTTGGCGACGATGGAACGCGACAAGCCCTGAGCGAGCGTTTGATTGACTTTCTTGACAAGCATCTGAGGCAGTAAAGCCGACCGGTAAATTTCGAAGGGCAGTTTTGTCCGCAAAGCGGCAATTGCCTCGGTTTTGGGACCCGTCCGGTCTTGCTGAAAGCGGCCGTCGCACGACTTCGACCCATTTTATTGGCTTGAACGTCTCTTCTGCCCAATGCGGTCATCCGAGTCTTGGGTTTTAACTTGATCGCGAAGTGGTTGCCAAAGCAGCGGAAAGTCACTGACAGTATAAGTTGAAGGCCCGATGGGCCAATTCGCTGATCAGGAAGGATCCTCATGCCCGAAATATCTTTGAACGAGATCGAAATCGCCACAAAAACAGCATTAGAACGGCATGGTGCTCACTCTTGGATCGCTGCGGAGGTCGCCAAGGCTGTGCGCAAAGCCGAGGCGGTGAACAACAAGATTTGTGGGCTCTACTATCTCGAAAGCTATTGCCAGCAGTTACGAACCGGACGCGTTGATGGAACAGTTGATCCAGTTGTATCGCGGCCCCGCCCTGGGGCCGTTATCGTAGATGCGATGTATGGCTTTTCGCAACCGGCCTTTTCGCGTGGCCTGCCCGAGGCTGTTGCCGCGGCCAGAGAATGCGGTGTGGCAAGTCTTGCCGTAGCCCATGCTCACACCTGCACCTCTCTGGGCTACTTCACCGAACAGATTGCGCAGCAAGGCCTGATCGGGCTTGGCATGACCAATGCCTCGCCGATTGTTGCGCCCCCCGGCGGCAAGACACGGGTGATCGGCACCAACCCGATCGCCTTTTCGGTTCCAGATGGCTCAGGCGGACTTGCCATGCAGTTCGACCAATCGACCACCACCGTGGCCCTTGGGAAAATCACAATGGCAAAAGCCGCTGGCGAGCAAATCCCCGAAGGGTGGGCCTTGGATGCGGAAGGTCAATCCACCACTGACCCCGAAGCCGCGCTTGGCGGCTCATTGGTCAGCGTAGGAGGCTATAAGGGTTGGGGCTTCGGGTTAATGGCCGAGGTGCTGGCTGCCGGGATGACGGGCAGCGTCATCAGCCGAGATGTCTTACCCCTCAAGGCGCCAGAAGGCCCGCCCCATGATCTTGGGCAATACTATCTGTTGATAGATCCTTGTACTTCGTCGGATTTTTACGAGCGTCTTGGACAAATCGCTGCAGGCGTCGCATTGGACGTAGGTGCCCGAATGCCAGGACAAGGCAAGACGGAGCAAGACCCTGTCCAACTCGAAAGGACGGTCTGGGATCAAACGCTGGCACTGGTTGGAATGCAGTAGTGGCGGTTCAGATATTCGCTATGAATTTTGCTGCTATTCGGGATTGACTTGGCGAACGTCCGTTTCGTCCGCATCTCAGAGTTTGCGAAGCCCGGCGATGAAGGTCCGGTTTGGGCTGCGAGCGGCCCTCCGGGCCAAAAATGCGGATGGCCGCAAGGTCCGCGTAGCGGACGTCGCCTTTTTATTGTGAAATCTACAGATCAAACGTTTTCAAACGATATTCCTGCCATCTCTGCAGCAATAAGTCGTAAATCCCCCTGACCATCGGCGTAGGTCGCCCCAATAAGTTCCTGCTGAGCGGGATTCCCTATGTGGTTTGACCACTGCGAGCCGATCTCGACCGCTTCCCGCTCAATCGCCCGAAACTCAAATTTGGCTCCACCCCAAAAAACAATAATAATTTTGCGATCTGGAATGAATTAATCTCCCTATTGTTGAGCTTCAATTGTCCGCTTTGAGCCCTAAGCGGACCAATCGATGAGCGTGCTCTGGTCTGAATTCGTCGATCGTAAAACTGGCTTTCTCCTGGCCGGCGGCAAGAAGTGGCTCCAAGATTGGAAACGTCATTTTGAAGAAGTTGGCTGGAGGATCAACCTATCTCTGTCCGCATCAGTAACGCTCAATCCTGTCTTGCTCCGATCGAGCCGGAGTGTTTGGTTTGGCGCGAACGCTAAATGAACAATGATATTGCGTCCCCAGGAAATTGTGTGTGTTCCGGCCTGAACAGTATAAAAATGTGCGCTTCGGTCTGCCTCTGTTTGCAGGTCCGGGCTCAGTCGCGTCCGGCCTTCGCCCGAAGCAGTTTTCCGAATCTTGCGTGACGAGCACATGGAGGATTTGCAGCGCTTTGCAGGTATTGCCACCCAGGAGCATGGTTCAGAGGCCGCGCTGGACGCGTCGATCCTAAACCGTTTTTCACGTCGCATTCCGTGGCTGATCTTTGGTCTGCTGGCTTCGTCGCTAATTATAATGGTCATGATCGGCTTTGAACATACACTTTCACAAAACGTCGCGGCTGCGTTCTTTGTCCCTGCCCTTGTCTACATTGCCGGGGCAATCGGGACGCAGGCTGTGTCGGTCTCGGTGCGCAGTCTTTCCATGCAAGATGTCGCAATAGGTCCGCTCCTACGTGATGAATGGATGATTGGGCTCTCGATTGGGGGCGTCTTGAGGTTGATCGCATCTGGGGCAGTCTTTTTCTTTTTCGATCAAGCATCCTTGGCATTGGCTGTTGGCTTGGCTGTGCTGGGCGGCGGCGCGGTTTCAGCCCTCACAGGTTTTACGCTGCCTCGGGTCTTTATGCGGATGGGGTTTGATCCCGCCTTGGGGTCCGGTCCGATATGCACCATCCTCCAAGATGCGTCGAGCTTGTCTCTCTACTTCGTGCTAGAGCCGTGTGGTCGCGCTCGCGATATCCGGAGATCCGAGACACGTATTAGGGACAAGCGCTGTGGGTTCGCCGGTTGCATCGCCGCGCGCAAATTGCCAAGTCTTCAATGAGAGTTTTGAATGGCCTTCTCTCTGACCAACATCCCAGTCACGGCAGTGACGACTGCGGGACTGGAGGAGGCAAAGCTGTTCGGTCGATTTTGCAAGATGTCCGGAAAGGGGTCCCCAAATGCCATCGATGAGCGAGTTGCACAACAAACTGGATGCCATCAGCGCCAAGATTGAAGCTGCCAGAGAAAAAATCGAGTTCAAGCAGGGGCTGAATGACGGCCACAATCTCACCAGCGGCGAACTGATGGCGCGTTACGCGTTCCTGAAAGATACGCTCGATAAGGAAATCACTGAGACCGAAGTGCACGACCACCATGTCAGTGCGCTGGAGCAGGACGCCATGAACTGGATAAACAGCATTGATCTAGCCTCGTCCTGATTGGCGAGTGGCGCGAGTTTTGTCCGGGCGCGGGCATCCATGGTAGACGCTCTGATCCTGCTTGGTGTCGTTCTAACCGGGGCCCTGCTGGCCTGGCCCCGGTTGGCGAACGCAAGGCTATGGCGGGCGACGATCACACCTTTGGCCTCCATTATCGGCAGCGGGTTTCTGGTGCTCGGGCCGATCCTCGAAGTCAGTTATGGGGCTTATGCGCCGCTTGCGATGCTCGCGCTGTGTCTGACTGCTCACCTTTTCGGCTGGGCCATTCGCTTCAATATCGAACGGATCGACACCACGGCAGAGCGCGCGCCTATGGCCCAGCAGGCCGAGCGTGTGGCATCGGGCATCCTCGCCTTCGCGTATGTGATTTCGGTCACGTATTATCTGAACCTCTTTGGAGCCTTTGGTGTCAGCCTCAGCGCACTGGATGACACTCGGTCCGCCAAACTTCTGACAACGGCGGTCTTTCTGGTCATACTGGCGGTGGGCTGGTTGCGCGGTTTTTCCGCCCTCGAGCGTGTCGAACAGATCTCTGTAGGGCTCAAGCTGTCGATCATCATGGGCTTATTGGTCGGACTGTCGATCCATTTCGCTCAGACTGCACGCGCCGCTCCACTGTTGATACACAGCCCCGTCGTGTCGGGCTGGCAAGCGATTATGCTAGCCGCTGGATTGATCGTGACGGTGCAGGGATTCGAGACCTCACGATATCTTGGCGACACATATGACGCGGCGACCCGGGTCCGATCCATGAAACTCGCCCAATGGATCTCGGCAGCGATCTATATGACATATATCGGTCTTTTGACCTATGCTTTCGATACCAAGGTGTTCTCGCTGGACGAGACGTCGATCATCGACCTGATGGATGTGGTCGCGCCTATCCTTCCGGTGCTTTTGGTCGCGGCGGCGCTCAGCGCGCAATTCAGTGCGGCGGTGGCGGATACGGGCGGCTCAGGCGGCTTGATTGGCGAGGTCTCAGGCGGAAAGATTCCCACCAAGCTGGCCTATGTCATAATCGTCGGTTTCGGATTGTTCCTGACGTGGACAGCAAACATCTTCGAAATCATCAGCTACGCGTCGCGCGCGTTCGCAGCCTACTACGCAACCCAAGCCGGCATTGCGGCGGTGTCCGCCCACGCCTCTGACAAGCCCCTCAAGGCCACCGTCTTTGGCCTGATTGCCTTGGCGGGGATTTTGGCGATGGTTTTCGGCACGCCTGTGGAACACTAGTGGTCGCAGATGAGGTGTCAGATGTCGGCCGGGTATCCAGACCGGCAACTGTTCGAGGGGGGGCGGTGTCGGAGGTTTGGGCGCTTTGCCTCTGGCCCGACGCCGCAAGGAACCGTCACCTTCACCGCAACGGGCCACGGCTGTTATCGGGAACAAAAGCTAGGCATAGGACCGCGAAGACGCACGCGACCGTCATGTAAACGGCTGGCGCTGTTGCAAACCCAGTCGATGCAATCAGGCCCGTTGCGATCATGGGGGTAACCCCCCCGAAAACGCCCATTCCGAGATTGAACGCGACCGAATATCCCGACAGACGATCGGACTCGGGGAACATTTCGACGAACAGCGCAGGGCCGGACCCAAGCGGGACAGACAGCAACGTGAAGGCGACTAAATGGAAAACGACCACGGAAATGAGCGTGCCACCCGAGGCCATCATCCATGCATGCAAGGGCCAAGCGAAAAGCCCCAGACCGAGAAGGGCCAGGCCGATCCATGTACCTCTCGCCAGCACGCGATCCCCAACAATTGCCATGAGCGGCATCAAGGGAATGACGAGCACGGTCATGGCCGTGTTGATGACCAGGGCCGTGCTGCGATCCATAAGATCCTGCCCAGACAGCCATTCCGGGAGATAGACGAAACAAAGGTAGAAACAGGTGCCGTAGCTGGCCGCAAAGGCCAGCGCTAACAGTGTCTCTTTGAGGTTGACCGTGAACGCCTGCATCAGGGGAGAGGTCCGCTCCCGCGCTGTGTCATGCTGCGCGAAGCGCTCTGACGTATGCAGGTTGCGCCGCATCAAGATTGCGAGCGCCCCCAGCAGCGCACCGCCAAGAAACGGAAGGCGCCACGCCCAGTCCCCAAGGGCTTCGGCATCGAAGATATTCGTCACAAGTGCCGCTGCACCGACCCCTAGCAGCGAGCCTGTCATGGAGCCAATGTTCGCCCAGCTGCCTGTCAGGCCACGTTTGCCCGTGGGTGCCGTTTCCACGAGGTACGTGGCCGAGGACGAGAACTCGCCACCGACCGAGAGCCCCTGCAGAAGCCGGATGAGGACGAGCAGTATGGGTGCCAGTACGCCGACTTGTGCATAGGTCGGCAACACCCCGATCAAAAGTGTCGGTAGGGCCATCATGGCAACCGAGATTTGCATGGTGCGCGCCCGGCCGTAGCGATCGCCGAACCAGCCAAATACCGCGGCCCCCAATGGGCGCATCATAAACCCGGCAGCAAAAATGCCATAGGTCGCGATCAGGCCCGCCGTCGGATCGCTCGACGGAAAAAACACTGGTGCGATGACGCCGGCAAGGTAGCCGTAGAGGGCAAAATCATACCACTCGACCACATTGCCGATGAAGCCAGCCATCACCCGATGGCGCAGTTCGGGTGGATTTTCCGCCTTTTCTGTCACTGCTGCATACTCAACTAGTCCTTTGCAAATCCGGGATACGCTCGGCGATCATGGAAGACAATCGACCAGTGCTGGTCTGTTTTGGAAGTGTAAGAGTTGGTGCAGCACTGTCCCCGCCTGTTTTGAAACTCGACCATAAATTCATGCGATTTCCGCTCTGTCCCGCGACTCTCTATCTCGCACTCATCGCAGCGAAAGCGCAGTTTAAATTTGGAACCAGACGCAATATTATGAGGGCCGCATTGGAGACATGAGGTGCAACGCAGCGATAGGCTTACCGCAAGCGCAAAGCGATGCTGCGTCAGCCAAGTGCGAAAAACGAATGACGGCAAAGTCCGCAAGCCGGTCATAGCGCCATTTTTCGTCAGCGTCTGCTATCGCGCGAAACGGTCATTGAGAGCAAAAAGTTCGGTTTCCCGTTACCGAGCGACCGCTCAGTGGCGCTTAGCCGTCATCTGAGAAAAACAGTCGGATGACCGCGTTGACCCCAAACTGATCGGGGTGGTTTAAGCCGATTTTGCATTCGTAGCGACGTGTTGTGCGGTGTAAACGGCCCATTCCGGACCTTGACCAGATGGTTGATCCCTGCGGCGCAGCTTCACGAGACCGGACATTCATCTATCGTGCAGCATTTTCGAAGGGTGAAGGCCTGCAGTGCGAGACGAAGCATGGGTAATCGGGCTGGCCTGATGGATGGGTCGGGTTCTCGATAGAGTTGCAGTGATTTCTGCGATCTGAGGAGAACAAGATGGATTACTTTGTTGGTTTGGACGTGTCGCTGCGGTCTGTGGCCGTCTGCGTGATTGATACCGATGGCAAGCACGTCTTCGAACGCGTTGTGGCGTGTGAGATTGAGGATATTGTCGGCTGCCTGCACGATGTGCCGACGGGGCAGTGCCGGATCGGGTTCGAGTCTGGCGCAATGAGCCAGCATCTCTACTTCGGTCTCCGAGGCGCTGGTTTTGATGTGGTGTGCATGGAAGCACGCCAGGTGAACGCAGCGCTGTCTGCAATGCGCAATAAGACCGATGGGACGGATGCCCGAGGGATCGCTCAGGTTCTGCGTTCGGGGTGGTTCAGCAAGGTCTTCATCAAGAGCCGGGAAGCACATGCGTACCGTGCGTTGCTGAGCAGCCGCAAGCCCACGCGATTGTCAGCTCTCTTCATAGGCCCGGTTCCAAAGACCTCAGAACGGCCGGGTAGTTCGGAGGAAATCGCCACACGAAATCCCTCTGTGGCCGCACGAGCCCGCGTTCCCCCGGTGCCTTGTCAGTCAGCAGTGATATAAAGAGATCGCTGCTCGCCCAGGGAGAGGATTGAAAATACCAGTGACCATTGCCAGTGTCCGCGGCCTCGGCCTCTGTTACGTCTACAATGTGCAGGTCAGAGAATTCCGCCAACCCTTTGACAAGCCCAGGGGGTAACGCATCCGGTTCGGCAGTCTGGCCAATCCGCTGCCTGCCGAAAACAAACTTTGAAATCGCCAGCGCGGAATCTGTTTGCGACTGGTAGAAGGTCAGATCTTCCACCACATCAAGCAAACCATCTTCGAGTGACTGCAAAACAAAGGAGGTGTCTAGATCGCTGCCGATCAAGATCAGATGCCCCAGTTTGGTTTTATTTTCAGCTTGCAAGGCAAGCTGGTAAGCGGCCTCAAAGGCAAGCCGAGTTCCAGCGCTGTATCCGATCAGGTGAATGCGGCGCACGCGCGTATTGTCTGACAGGTATTCGATCAGCGAGCGCAGGTTCCGCCTGGTGGACAAAACGGATCCCTGATCCCGGAAATACGCCAGCCGGCTTGGTGTTGCGGTCCAGTTGTAGCTGATGAAGGCGCCCTGGTAGCCCCAAGGAAATGCTGCAATTCCTTGGACACGAGCGTCGAGTAGTCGAAGTCCACATTGTAGCCATGCGTGTAAATGAAGATGTCTTTATTTTTGGATCGCGCAAGCTGAGCGTCAATTTGTGCAGTAAAGCTCTTACCCGCTGCATTCATCGCCTGTTTGGTGGGCGCATTTTCGAAGTATCGGCTCAGGCTGAAAGGCAGAATGCCGACTTCCGTCACCTCGGACAATTTCAGTGTATAACTACGCTCCCTTTCTCTTGCGAGGGTGATCCGGCTTATTTCGTCCCAAGTCTCAATGGGCGGATCAATCCCAACCCTTGCGGTACCAGCGCGCAGCATGTGCCCGCGTTCATTGTTGTAGTAGACTTGCGGATCTTCGGCCTCAGCCGGCATCCTGTCTGTGACGTAGAACAGTTTTGCCCGGTCGGAGACAGTTTCATGGGTGACGTTCGCGAATGGTGACACCTCAGTCTCCGCATAGACTGTTGGCGCGGGCATTAAATCGATTTCGTCATACACAGCCGGTCCACAAGCGGGGAGAAAGCCGAGGCTTGCTACCGTCGCAACGCGTAAAAACTTCAAAAACAACGTCATTTTCTCCTTTTGGCCGTTGAGGTGCGCCGATGGATCAACTGACGCAACTCATGGTCTGACGAGGGCCCCGCTCAGTCCGGGTGCTCTCGCAAGCCCGGCTTTACGCCGTAGCAAGCGCCGGGTGCCACTGTCGATCAATTGAGGCGGTCCGGACGCGATTGATTGGCCCTTCAGAACCTGAATGTCCGTGAAACGGAAGGGACCGCCTCGCGCCGGGCGAGCGGCAATCAGCGCGTCGCTGGACGCGATTTGCCGAGAAAGGGGGACTTCAGGGGGAAAGGTAGAGAAGTGGAAGCCAGAGGTATCAACGGCCTTCGGCGTCGAGACCGCCATGGCCAGAACTTCGAAGGTACGCAGCACCGACTCGACCAATCGCTTCCATGCTTTCGGGGTGACGATATTTCGTTTCCAACTCATGCGGAAAAAGCCACGATAAGGATACCGACCGCCGCGACCCAGGATCCGGCGATTTTCGGTACCAGTGGCGTGAGGCGTCGGCCCGCCGTTTCGAGACCGAACCATGCCAGCGTAGCGAGCGCAGCGATCCCGATTGCCGTGCCAAGAAAGGGCTGTAAGGAAGCTCCTTCGGCGGTGGCGCCGGGCGCCAACCCGGTCAGCACGCCCGTCGCGGTGACGAGCACGAGCGTCACAGGGAGCGGTGTCCACGTATCGGGCAGCACTGCCGACAGCCCCACGATCAAAACAGCGAGCGCGGCAATGATTGGCGGCGCCACCATGGGAACGCCGAAAACAAGAATGAGGGCCCCGAGCGTGGCAGCTCCGGCAAAGATGGGCAGAAGCTGCCGCGTAACGTTGAGCGGTCGGACGGCGAGGCATGCGGAGGTGCCCACCAGGAGCGCGGCTTGCAGCGGATCGGCCAACGGATGAAGCAGGTTTGCGTAGAACGGGCCCAGATCGCCAAAAGCGTCGTGTGCGTGTAGCGACGTCGGTAACAGACAGGCCACCATCGCGGCAGCCAGGACTACGCGGCCAGATCCGGTCTGGGGGCTTGCCGCAATCATACGAGGAATTCCGCCACCCGTTCAACCGTCCAGAAGGCCGCGAGCGTTCCTACGCCGTATGCGATGGCGCGCAGTCCGGCTGCACCCGGTGTCGCAAGGGCCTTCACAATAGCAGGATAAAGTCGGGCAAACGCCGCGCCAAGCGCCAGCACCACAGCAATGAAGAGCAACTGCCCGGCCTCGACGCCGAGATTGAAGGACAGGAGTGCCAGCGGCACGTCGCCCTCGGGCAAGCCTACCTCCAGAAGCGCGCGGGCAAAGCCAAGCCCGTGCAGCAGTCCGAAGGCGAAGGCGACGGCCCAAGGATACCGCTCGGAAAGCCGAAGTCGGTCGCCACGCTCGTGCAGCAACTCTGCCGCAAGGAAGGCGATGGAGAGCGCCACGATCGCCTCGACCGGCGGTGCGGGCACGACGATCCACCCAAGGCTCGCCGCGCCCAGCGATAATGAATGTGCAACTGTAAAGGACGTGATCGCCGCCAGCAGCCGCCGCCAGTCTCGGATCAGGAGCAGCAGCATCAACACGAACAGCAAATGATCGATACCCTTCAGGATGTGGTCGACGCCAAGCGCAAAGTATCCGGCGGCCATGCCGAGCGGCCCAGGCTCTGCCGGTACCGAAAAGGCAGGTGTCGCGGCGGTCAGGCGTGTTGCCTGCGGCGTGGCATTGGGCGACGTGGCGTAGCGCACGAGCACGTCGGTCCGCGTGCGCTCCAGCCCTTCAATGCGAATTTCGCCACCCGCGAGGCCGGTCTCACAGGTCGCGACCCAACCGGTCAAAAAGGCCCGCCCGTCAAAGGCGGGCGCGCCGCCGCGACGCGGGCTGCACGTTTCGGGCAGCACGGCATCAATTGCCATTGGCCGACCCTGTACCTGTGGCTTGCGCCAGGTCACCCGCCACTCAGAGGCTCCGTAAGGCATGACCTCCAGAAAGCCCGGTTCCAGAGCATGCGCTCGTGCCTCGGATGACAAAAGCGCGAAAAGCCCAAAAAATGCGAGTATGAGAAAGCGGATCATCGGCCAAGAACCTCTGCCGCATCAGGCGCCGTGATCTGGTATCGCGCGCGCATTGCCTCGAAACGCTCCTCGCGCAGTTCAGCTGTGAACGTTGTATACCAGTCCTGTAGCACGCGCTCGCGGATCGCATTTAGCGGCGGCAAACCGCCTTCCTGAAGCTCGGTCACCAAGACGAGATGGCGACCGAAGGGCGTTACCACGGGGCCCACCCATTCGCCAACTGGCAGTCCAGCCACCGCATCGAAAAAACCGGAGCCGAAGGTGCCATCAACCACCTGTCGCGGACTTGCGGGAAGACTGGCCGGCAGCAAGCTGGGCTGACCTATGTCCACAGGGTCGCCGCCGTCGTTCAGGCCGGCTCGGATTTCCATCACGGTCGAGTGGCTCGCCTTGTCGCCGAGCATGATCTGCTGGAACGCTACGCGCGGCTCTTTGGCAAACCTGTCTGGGTGCGCTGCAAGATGTGCTTCTAGCGTTGTGTCGTCCGGATCGACAGCTTTTGCCCCGGCTTCTGTCAGGAATTCCATCTTCAGCTGCAGTCTCTGCCGGACGACAGCATCGCCCTCGTCAAGGCCGAGAGTCGTCGCTTCGCGCACGTAGATTTCTTCGCGAATGTATTGCGCGATCATATGATCGAGTTCGTCTGGCGTCGGCGCGCGGCGCCACGTCGCCTCGAATTCGGCGGCAAGACGGCTGGCATCGTCGACCGTCACGATGACCTTCTGCTGGGACACAGGCACCGGCGTGTCGTCAAAGAGGGCGAACAGACCGAAGACGACCGCGCCGATCAGGAAAAAATGCACAAGCGGTTCGCGAAGAACCTCCTTCATCGCCGGCTCTCAGTATCGATCGTGGACATCTTCACGCGGCTCCGGTCAGAAAAGCGGCACCCACGGCGGCAACCAAGACGCCCGCCCCGCGCACCGCCCAGGCGCCCCTGGGACGCTCCCAGAGTAGGCCGATGGCGATACCCGCCAGGTGCAGAAGGCCCGTGGCAATGACGAAGCCGGCAGCATAGGCGATCGGATCGGCCGCACCGGGCAGTTCGGTGCCGTGCGCATGTCCATGAAACACCGCGAAGGCGCCCACGATCACGGCAGCGACCCACAACGGCGCCCGCACCGCGAAGGCGACGAGCAAGCCGAGCACGACACCTGACAGCGCGATCCCTGCCTCCACACCGGGCAACGGCACCCCGGCGATGCCGAGCGCGCCACCCAGTGCCATGACAACCGGGAACACGACCGGCAGTAGCCACAGCGCGGGCGCACCCAATACCGCGCCCCAAAGACCAACCGCCACCATGGCCACGACATGATCCCATCCGAACAAAGGATGCAGGAAACCGCTTGTGACCCCCCCGGCGGTCCCGTGCCCGGTGTGCGCCTGCACGGCGGTTGCGGCAAAAATCGCGATCACGATGCTCAGCAGTCTTATCATGTCACTTACCCAAAGTTGCTGCCCACATGTTAATATTTCGAACCAACGGTCATCCTTCGGGTGTGTACCAGATCGGCGAGGTATAGGCACGCTCCTGCTGCACCATCACCGCGTCGTCGGGCAGATCGATGTTGCCGTAGAACGCCTGGTCGTAGGCCAGCCACGACGGCGTCGGAATCTCCAGCACACGCACGTAGTAGTAAGCGCGCTGTGCCGGATCGAACTCGGGGTCCACCCAGAAGCCGCTGAGCGCCGCGGCACCGATGGTGTTGGTGAATTCGGCACCGTCCACGGTGCTGCCCACGGGGGGAACCTTGCCATCGGCGTCCGGTTCGCGGTCACCCGACCATGCGACGTCGAAGACCTTGGTCATCGGCTCGCCATTTTCGACCCAGCCCTTAACCATCTGGATACGGTCGAGGTTGGCGCCGTCGGCGTCACGCAACGCGCGGATCATGAAGGTCGGCGCGGCACCTTCGGGTCCGTCGAACATGTCGGCCCCCATCGGCACGCCACGCGCGTAGCCTTCGGCGGCGAAATCGGGGCGGTGCACCTCTTCGGCCTCGAAATCCCAGCCAGCAAAGACGCGCACGACCATGCGCGTTCCGGTGGTCGCATAGACCTCCTTGCGCTGGAAAGCATCCCAGATTTCGTCGCGCGTGTTCTCCCGCGCCCATGCGACGGCAAGGCCGGAGGCGAGGCTTTCGTAGTGCTTGATCGCGACCTCTTCGCCAAGGAACGCGGGCTGGATGATGTAATCCTCGTAGCGTTCCGCGCCGGTGCCCGGCTCGACGATGCTGGCCTTGCCGAAGGAGTTGTCCTCCCGCGTGGTGGCGAGCGAGGTGTGGCTGTCGGTCGAGCCGATCATGCCGAACTTGAACGGGTTGGCGCCAAGCTCTTCTTCGTAGGCCAGACCGCGCGCCAGCGCCTCACGGGCATATTCCCGCGGCAGCATGTCGGGTGTCTTGAGCTCCATGCCGAAATTGCCGCGATCCCACGTGTAGTAATCCGCGAACTCGTCGTTCGGCGACAGCATCGGGTGAGTCTCGCCGTCGCCCTTGATCTGCGTGACCTCGTAGATCGGCTCCCACCGCATCCGGCGCTCGGCATAGTCGATGTCGATGGGCTCTCCGTTCAGCCGCACGTCGTCGAACATCAGTCCGTTCGAGAGGTTTCCGTTGTGCGGGATCGCCAGAACTTGACCGCCGGTGTCATCCTCGTAGGCCTGCATCCAGTCCCACAGATCCTCCGGGTTGCTGCTGTCGTAGTTGGAGAACGGCACCAGATCCTCGACCCGGTCCGCATTGTCCCGGAACATCACCACCCGGTGCATGTTGTTGGCATCGGGCGATGACGACCATTCGAAGCCATGGAGCGATGTGAACACACCGGGCTCGTTAAACCTCTCGGCGCTGTCTACGATCCGGTTCCAGATCGTGCGTGTCAGATCATCGTTGGCAATGGGATCCTCGAGCGCGGCCATTGCCTCGCCCCATTTGACGTAGCCCGCGAAGAGATCGCCGCCGCTGACGATCTCGTACAGGTCCCGCCCCCAGCCGTTGGCGAGAAGATCGGGGTTGGCCTCGGCCAGCATCGGCGCAAGGCCGAGGTTCTCAGCATGGTCCGCGACCACGAGGAAATCGAGCGGGCGGATCAGTTGGGCATACTCCCCGGCCGAGGCGCGCACCTTCTCGCCGCGTGCAAAGCGGAACGCCTCGTCGGGTTTGAGCGTATTGCCGATCATGCCGGCATCCGTGGAATAGGAGGTGTGCAGATGCGTGTCGCCGAAAAACACCCGGTTCGGATAGGACTGATCGAGATAAGGCGAATAGTGCTTCTGCCCGATCGCCACATCCTCTTCGTCGATGGCCACGTCGCCGGTATAGGTCTGCGCCAGCGCGGTGCTGGCCCAGAGAAGTGCGGCTCCCGATCCGCAGAGTAAGATTGATTTCATCATATTCTCTTTCTCCTATTCAATTGACTGGTTCGGTACCGGGCGAAGATTCAGCTCCCGTCGAGGATTTCGGGGTCGGTCGGCAAGAGGCAGATGACATAGTTCCAGGCCTCCATGATCGGCAGACAGTCCACCCGGCCCTCCTCGCAGCCGCCGAGGATCGTCGAAATGATCAGAATCAAGCTTGCCAACTCGGATACACCGCAGGACAGCTTCTGATCTCAATCATATTGCTCCATCGTTTCCTTGATGGCGATATCCACCGCCCCTGCGAGCAACATGCCGGGGTCATCGTCGCACGCATCTTCGAGTTCCTCCACGAACTCTTCGCGTAATGCTCCGCTTTCCGCCGCTTCCGGTGCAGCGGCAAGAACGTCGATCTCCCGGTTGTAAAGGGAGACGAAAGCCATTTCCCGAACAATCTGGTTGATGGCTTCTTCATCGTCGGCGTAGGTCTCCAATATGCTCGCACAGCTGTGATGCATGTGCGGCATGGCGGAATCGATGGCTTCCTGAATGTCCACTTCCTCGGCCTGTGCGACTTCACAAACAGTGGACAATAACACGACTGCACAAATGGCAGTTCTAAAATTTCTGAACATATGGATTTCCTTTTTTATCCGCGAAACAGCGCTGACGTGCCGCTTCAATCCTTGACGGCGCCGGCAATGGCACCGACCACGGCGCCCGTGCGCGCGCCAGAGCTGCCGCCTACAAGCGCGCCCACACCTGCGCCGATAGCAGCACCGCCCAAGGTATTCTTGACCTGACGTTTGCCCGCTTCCGCTGGCGCTGCGAGCGCGAGACTTCCGACAACGGCTACCATCAGAACGGGTTTTATAAATCGTATCATATCACCTAGCTCCTTACTTTTGCTTCGAAATGCTTTGGGCACAGGGATGCATGCACGCCTCGCCTCAGAACTTGAATGTTGCCCCGATGACAGGCCCCGACTGGGCCACATCGAAAACGACGCCGGACTCTCTGTAGTCGACCTCCAGATGCCTCCAGCCGAAGCTCACGCCGAATCTGTCGTTGACTTGCCAGGTGGCCCCGGCCAGCACAGACCACTCACTATCTGCGCCAACGCCAAAGCCACCCACTTCCAGCGCACCGAAGAGTGTCCATTGATCAGAGAGCTGATAACGACCTGCAACCCCGAGCAGAGGATTGATCCAGTCCGCCTTTTCGGTCCGACTTGAGACACCGCCACCCACTCCCGTGAGTGTGAACTGGTTATCAAGCCACCACGCGCGCGCACCGAAATAGGCGTCGACGTGACCTTGCGATGTTTCCGAAAGCGTCCGGCCGACAGCGAACGCGAGCGTCGTCGTCTCACTGTCGATCGTTACATCGTCGAAAACCACGCCGCCAAGAGACTCGGTCGAGCTGGTGCGGACATAAGTCGTGTCGAGATAAATCACCCAGGGGCCGTTCCGAGCGCTGGCCATCAGCATTCCGGCGAAATCAAGATCGTCGAGAATGTCGCCAAAAGACAGATCAACGCTACCGGAGGGGAGCCCGGGTATCGTCCCTACGTCACCAGACAGGCCGGAGAGCCAAGCATATGGCGTTACACGAAACTCCCAATCGTCGGCCGACTGTGCGTACGCTGTGGCACCAGTGCCCTGCGTCATCAGCGCGAAAAAGATCAAATTTCTGATTTTAATACTCAAATCCCGCCCCCCAGCTGATTCTATAGAATGTTAAACTGGAAATCGGGATCATTTTGCGACAATCTTAAGTATGCGAATATCTTTGATAAACGTTGTCGAATTCGAACAGGTGATTCACCTGCTTGATGAAGTCGTGTCTCCCTCCGTGGTAAACCGGGCGCTGGCAGCGTCAGACATCTCGCGTCGGGTGCTCTGCGAAACGCAGGGCTTTATCCCGTACAGGCTGGAAGCGAGCGTTGTGGAACATGTGGCCCGTGTGATCGGTGACCCGTATCTGGGCGCCCGCGCCGCGCAGCAATTCGATTACACCGCCTATGAGGCCTATGCCCGCTACGTCATGGGGAGCAGGACGCTCGGCGCCGCTCTCATCCGCGGCAGCGAGACATTCGACCTGATCCAACCTGGCGGCAAGATCACTCTTGAGGAAAGGCGGGACCACCTGTTGGTCGGACGGGTTTCGAACTTGGGGTCGATGCTGGGGCGCCATCATCTCGACGATGGCGCACTGTTCATCGTCATTCGTGTGATACGGCATTTCCTCGGACCGGACTGGCTCCCGGACTGGGTCGAAACGACCGGCCGCGCCAGCGCGCGGACGCGCCACCTGGAGGACGCGATCGGGGCACCGGTGCACGGCGGGACCGACGTGCCATCCGTGGCCGTTCGCAAAAGCCATCTGGACGTACCCAACCCCCGTCTTCCGAGCGCGCAGGATACCGTGACACTCTGCGACCTGCCGGTGCTCATGGACGTAGACCCTCCGCGCACCACGGCGGAAACGGTGGAGCAGATCACACAGACCCAGATCGCGTTCGGTCGCGCGACCAAGGACGACGTCGCCAGCTACATGTCGGTGGGACCGCGGACCCTGGAAAGAGCACTTCAAAGCGAGGGAACGTCCTTTCGCGAGATAAAGGCGCGGATCATCGAAAGACGGGCGAGCGCGCTGCTGGCCGAAACTGATCTGGACGTGACGACAATCGCGTCCTCGCTCGGCTACAACGAACCAAAGAGTTTTCAGCGCGCATTTCGCAAACGTACAGGGCTCTGGCCTTCGGCCTATCGCGCCGCGCGGCGACGCGGCTGAGGCCCCGCAGAGGACGACATGCCCGGCAGTGCCCCAACCGGGAAGTCCGCGGCGAGCAGACGTCATGTCCCGGGGACAGGGTCCGCGTCGCCCTCATTTCGCGGCTGGCTTGCCAATTTCTTGCGGCGCGACCTGCGCAGGGCGGTAAAGCACCAAGTGGGTGTTGCCGGCGATTACGATACTGGCGTTGCGCAGAAAGCCGTCACAAGGGCTTGGAGATGCCTTGCTGTGTTAAGGCGAACCGGTAGAACTTTCCGCACGGGGAATGTCTGCTTCCGGCTTCCGGCTTAGCAATCTCGCACCCGCAGAGAATTTCTGGAACCCGCCCGTCCTTCCGCGTGGCTTTGCAGTTGCAGCGCAAACTGAGCGGGTGCCGCGAACGGCAGAAAGGTCCGCTTAGCAGCTGTTCACCCGAACTTGTCGAATGACCGCACCGAGCCCATCACGTCTCTAGCTGCGCTTCGTTCGAACTGGCGCAATGCGCGATCACCGGACATAGCCCGTCGCGGCGCGGTTCACCTTCGACGACTCCCCAAGTGCAGTGCTGCTGCGACGCAGCTTCGCCAATCCAGTCGTTCATTCGCCGTGCAGCGTGACCTCCAAGCTTACGACAGCGGTGCGGACAAAGTTGCCGTTGGCCAAGAAGTGCTCGATTTTCCTAGGGCGCGAGACCGCGCAATTCTCTCTTGATACAAATTGCGTGCCCCTGTGCTAGAGTTCTTTCGATCTACTCGAGGGTTTGAATGACCAGACAAATCGAGGAATTCCTATCGGCTCTCGGACTGTCGCAGCATGTGGCGGCGTTCGCCGAGAACGACGTGGACATCGATCTGCTCCCGACCCTGAATGACGCCGACCTGAGGGAATTGGGGGTCGTGAAACTCGGCCACCGCAAGCGCATCCTTGCCGCTGCCGAGGCCCTACTCAGCGAACAGCGTGCAACTGCGGAGACCGCGGCGCGGGTTCAGCAACGTCTCCTGACGCTGATGTTCGTCGATCTCGTCGGCTCGACCGCACTGTCGACGCAACTTGGCCTTGAAAGCTATCGAGAAACGATACGACACTTCCAGGGCACGGTCACCGAGAGTGTGGAGAGTTTCGGCGGCTACGTGGCGAAGTTCATGGGCGACGGGGTGTTGGTCTATTTTGGCTATCCACAGAGCCACGAGGACGACGCCGAGCGCGCCATCCGGGCCGGGCTGTCGTTGGTCGAACGATCGCAGGAACTGACAGTGCCTGGTCTTGAGGATCACCTTGATGTCCGCGTCGGGATCGAGACCGGTCCCGTGGTGGTCGGCGAGATCGTCGGCCAGGGGGCGGCACAGGAGCATGCGGCTCTGGGCTCAACACCGAACCTCGCGGCGCGGCTGCAGTCGGCAGCCGATCCGGGCACCGTTGTAGTTGGCCCTGTGAGCCGCCGCCTTTCGGATGGTGCAGCGGATTTCGAGAGCATGGGGCCACACGTCTTCAAGGGCTTCGAAGACCCGGTTCCCATCTGGCGTGTCGTAGGTCTTTCCGAGTTCCACGAACGATTGGAGCGCCGTCACGGCGAATTGGCGCCGTTGATCGGTCGGGACCACGAAATCGGCGCGCTGGGCGCCGCCCTATCGCGTATGCGGCTTGGCGCTGCCGCGACGGTCCATGTCATCGGCGAACCCGGAATCGGCAAGTCCCGCCTGATGCGGGAGTTCGTGACTCGGCATGGCGATGCGTTCACGCTACTGCTCGGTCAGTGCAGCCCTCATGGCGGGTCGACGGCGTTCCACCCGTTCATCGACTTGCTGCGGCGCTTTCGCGATACCGTCGAGGCCGAGGGCGGATCACTGGCAGATCGACTGGTGGATGCCGGACTTCACCAGGAGCGGCACGTTCCCTATCTTCGCCGGCTGGTCGAGACCGCGACAGCCGCCCCCAGCGTCGATCCGGACCTGATCGGCCCGCGCACCCGCGAAGCGCTGTCCGAACTGATCATTGCGCACGGGCGTCTGACACCGACCGTCCTCTTCGTGAATGACCTTCACTGGATCGACGAACGCTCGAGCACCGTCTTGGAAACGTTGGTACGCGATCTGCACCGGCGCGGCGTGCTGATCGTCGCGACCTTCCGACCCGAGTTCTCGGCGCCGTGGGCGGATGCGCCCGGCGTCGACGAATTGCTCCTCGAACCTTTGTCAAATGAACAGTCGATCCAGCTGTTTCGCGATCATCTGGCGGATGAGGAAATGCTGGCCGATCTGGCTCCGTATGTCGAGCGTGCTGGCGGCAATCCGTTGTTCCTGGAGGAAATCGCACGGAGCCTAGCCGGTGCGCGACGCGGTGGGTCCGCCGCGACGGGCCCCGGCATTCCTGACACCCTTGCGGGACTGCTAATGCAGCGTGTCGACGCGCTGCCACCGGATGCCCGGCGGGTCGTGGAGCGAGCATCAGTAATCGGGCGCCAATTCGACACACACCTTCTGGGCGACGAAGCCCAGCAACATCTGGCCGATCTAGTGGCAAGTGGAATTGTCCAATGCCTGGCAGGGGAGCCCGACCGGTTTCAGTTCCAACACGCGCTGGTTCAGCAGATTATCTACGAGAGCCTTATCTCCGAGGACCGCCGCCGACTGCATAGCGAGGTAGCGCGGCGCGTGGAGGACCTTTACGCAGAGCAGGAAGCGGAAGTCGCAGAGTTCCTGGCGCAACAGTTCGAGGCTGCTGGCAACGCGGTCGCAACGGCGTGGTATGCGTTCATGGCCGGTAACAAAGCGCTTGATCTGTTCGCTTTACGGGACGCGCAGGCCTGGTATCAGAAATGCCTCGACCTGGCCGGCCCAGATGGCGAGGTCGACGACACTCTCCTCTTGGCACGTGCGGCCGTGAACCAAACGCAGGTGTTGTGCTGGAATGGCGATTTTCCGGCAATGACGAGACTGGCACAAAGCCATCTTGCCGACGTCCAGACGCTGGGCGAGATCGAGGAGGTCTCGCGGCTGTTCGCGTGGATCGGTGAAGGCTACATGCATGCCGGCAAGTTTTCGCAGGCGCGGGACGCGCTGGATCGGGCGCACGCCATCGGCGAGACGCTGAGCGACGACAATTGTATCGGCTACGCAATGGGCTTGAGCCTGTGGCTGGACTCGATCGTGGGCGAGGGAGAGGCCTTCAACGAGTTGCCCGTACGAAGCGAAAAAGTCGAGGCGCTCAGCGAACACCTAAGGGATCGGTATCTCTTTACGCTGTCGTGTTACGCCCGATGGGCACATTCCACACAGGTTGGTCGGATCGGGACCGCGGCAGAGGAGGCACAACGGCTCCAGAAGATGGGTAGCCGGGACAGTTATCCCCCGGCCGAGTGCTGGGGCGAATGCCTGATGGCGTTGAGCCAGGCGGCGGCGGGAAATCACGGCGAAGCTTTAGTCGCCGCACAGCAGGGCATGTCGGCTGCCGCGAGCGGGTTTGACCGGCTGATGGCCAATCTGGCATTGGGGATGACGCTGATTGCGGCCGGCGAGCCCATGCAAGGTGTGGCGCGGCTGTCGACTGCGCCGTGGCGGAGCGAGCGGATCGGAGCCTTCTACTTCGCCTACGCAGGGGACGCCGCATACGGCCGGGGGCTGGTTCGCGCCGGGCGGGTTGAGGAAGGCACCGAGTGGCTGCGCGATGGCGTGCGCTGGTTCGACGCGTCCGGCAACCGCCGGGGCAAATGTCTCGCCATGCTGGGGATGCTGGAGGCCGCTTCTGAGGCGGGCGATGTACAGGAAGCCCGACTCTGGCACGAGCGGATCGGTGACGAGGCCGCGCGTGTAGGCATGCAGGGCCTGCAGGCAGAAGCCCATGCGATCGCCGCGGATCTGGCCGAACGGGCCGGAGACCTGGATGCCGCGGTCGCCACGAATGCCGCCGCGCGGGCGATCGCAGAGCCATTGGGGTGGCTGGCGCTGGAGCAGCAACTGAACGGGCAGGCACGGAGGCTAGAGACGAGGAGAGATGGCTGATGTAACACTGTCCTACAGCTCCGCTCGCCGTCCTGTGGCGGCATGCGCAATCCGACAGCCGTTCTTCCCATCTTCGAGGATTTCGACTGCGCGGGAGTGAGGGCCGATCGCGAAGATCAGGGTTGGTCGACAGGGACTCTGGCGTTGCTCAGAAAGCCGCCTTCCACTGTTCGGTGTCGACGAACCACCGCTCCTCGACGATCTTGTCGTCCGAATTGAAACGGAAAAGCACCGCACACTGCGAACCGTTCGGAATCTTGTCGGCCGTAAAGCGAAGAAGCGTGACGACCTCGTTCTCGCCAGTGCAGTAGGTCATTGACTTGATGTCAAAGCCGGGCGGAAGCGCCTGACCGACATTGTCGAGCGCGGATCGGAACGCCACTCGCCCCTCCAGAACATCGTCCTGGCCGGGGAGCACGAAGATCATGTCCTCGGCATAGTCACTTGCGAGCTTGTCCAGTTCGCCGGCAGCAAGTGCCGTCCAGCCGTTGCGGACGATTTCGGTTTGCGCAGTCTCGGTCATGATTCCCCCCAAGCAAGTTCAAATCAACGTAGCCCAGAATGGAAGGCTTTCTACGCCAGACTGGCAGCATCGTCAGATAAGATCAATGGTGGGAAGCATCCGCTTGCGAGCGGCGATCTGACTACGGCTTGTGCAGTTGGACAGTCCAGAAGTTGCAGTAGTTCGGTTCAGGCTGCCTCCCGTCATCCGAGTCTTTCAGTCGGTTGTTTCCTGCTTGAAAGGCCGCTTTCGACCCGTTCAACTGTTCTCGTTGGCACCCGCAGCAAACCATCAACCGCCGATTCAATCGATGTGCGACAAGGACGCAAAGCGCAGACTCCAGTCGTTCGCAAACGGAGGTCGACCGGCCGCAGTGTCCGCTAATCGGCCGTTCAAAATCAGTGAAAAGATGTCTGCTTTTGTGGGTCAGTGATCTCGACCACAAAGGTCATGGTCTGCAAGCGAAGCCAAGACGTAACAGTCTTGTGCCACACCCCGTCCGTCACATCCCTGTGCGATACGCTTCAATTCATATTCGAGAGCTTTGAGGCGTTTGATCTTTGCGCGTACTTCGGACAACTGACCTTCTGCGATTTCGGTGGCCGCTTCGCACGACCGATCCGGATGGTTCTGTAACTCAATCAAAGAAGAAATTGCTTCGATGGAGAAGCCGAGATCACGCGCGTGCCGGATAAAGCTCAGGCGCTCCAAACCCTCATTTGTGTAGCGCCGCTGGTTGCCTGCAGTCCGTTCCGGTGCGGCCAGTAGACCCATTTCTTCGTAATAGCGGATGGTGGGCACTTTGACCTTCGTCCGCTTCGAAAGCTCGCCTATCGAGAACATGTGAAAAACCTCTTGAACCTCTAGTCACTAGAGACACTACATTAGATCTGAGGCGATTCTGAAGAGGTTTTGAGATGGCAGGGTGCTGCGGCAACGAGGTGAAGTTCGACGGAATGTCGAACGAATACAAATGTCGGCTTTGGATCGTCATCGCGTTGAATGCGACGATGTTCGTGGTCGAGATGACCGCGGGACACTACGCGAAGTCTCAGGCACTTCAGGCCGACGCGCTCGACTTCCTTGGTGACGCACTGACCTATGGCATTTCCCTCGCTGTGATCGGCGCGTCTATCCGCGCTCGAACGAATGCCGCCTTGGCAAAGGGGGTCAGCCTCTTTTTTATGGGCGCGTGGGTGTTTGGGTCTACCTTCTACCGTGTTTTTTACGTGGGCGTTCCAGAGGCCGGAATTATGGGCATCATCGGCGCGTTGGCTCTCGCAACAAACCTTGCGAGCGTATTCTTGCTTGTTAGCTACAAGGATGGAGACGCCAACGTGCGATCAGTCTGGCTATGCTCGCGAAACGACGCCATCGGTAACGTAGCTGTGATGATTGCCGCTTTAGGCGTCTGGGGCACGGCAACAGGTTGGCCTGACCTAATAGTTGCTGCGATCATGGCAAGCCTCTTCTTGTCATCTTCGTGCCAGATCATTCGTCAGGCACTTGAGGAACGGCGCGAGGAAGCAGCGCATGAGCATGGAACAGCACGGACAAGCTGACATTCGCTGCGGAGGGCAAACTACACAGGTATGGGCTCGACTCGGTCATCTGAGTCATTTTCTCAGGTGACTGGTTTGGCCCGAGTAGCCGACATTCACAGTAAATTTTTCGAAATTCACCGGTGAACGGCGGCTTCCACCAAGAGCAGACGCTGGCGGAAAATGTCGCAATGTTCGGCTTCCCGTGAAGCTATGGGCCCGTGATCGGAGGTGGTCTCCGGCGTTGTCCTGACAGGGCATTTCCAGCAATCGCAGCAAGTAGGAC
>NZ_JBXWNC010000021.1:0-47240 GCF_059610165.1 Ruegeria sp. YTSA135
TAACCCGTCTGTGGGTGCTCAAATAATAGGGGAACGAAATGCCAGGACCGGAACCGGGAACAGTCTGGATAGAGGAAGACAACGGATCTTATAGAGCGATGTTTGAAAGCTACTTCTGGACCGGGAATGTCGGAAACAGGCAGAAGCGGGCTATAGCCATGCTTACACGCGTCAAGCGGGGCACGTGGGCTTGCCAATGGTGTGGTGACGAACTGCCCGACTTTCGCAGGACAGATGCACAATATTGCTCTGAGGGGTGCAGGAAGCGCGCAGCACGGGAACGTAGGAATGCACGAATAGAAATGGATCGACGCCGAGCATTGCAAGGAAGGTGGTGGCGAATACGGCATCTAAAAGTAGCGTAAAGTAGTTAGCGGAAAATGGGCAGATTTAGGAAGTATCAACCGTTTTCGGAGGCGGTCTATGTAGCAACGAAATCGACCGCCAGTTGTGGGAGATTGACGAAAACCTGATGCGGTCGGAGCTGACGCCGACGCAGATGGCTGAGCATGTAGCTAAGCGTAAAGAGTTTTGGGAGGAGCGGTCAGTTTCCCGACAACCTGTCGCGAAACCTAAGGGCGGCAGGCCGCGAGAGTTTGCGTCTGGGACGGCAGAGGTGGCGGGTGTCGATATCGGAGCGCTCACATGGCGTTATTGATGACAATCACCACATGCTGATCCAAGAGGACGCAACGCGACTTCTGGGGTATATGAACATTTAAGCCCTAGAAACTACCAGATGCTAGCAACCGGTCCACATTAGGCCGGTTGTTTTGCTTTTGGACCTCATTCCCGATATCACAGAAAGAAACGGGCTTTTTGCCACTTTCTGCCGGTTGTCGGTGAGAGACGCAGGAAGCTACCAAATAAGAGATTCGGACAAAACCTGTTATTCAGTCCAGTACTTTGATCAGTTCTACACACTTTTTTGGAAAAACGCACAAAAAAACGCACAAAATTATCTGCGCTGGCGCCTCGAATTCAATCTAAGTGATTGATTTTATTGGCAGGGGCAGCAGGGTTCGAACCCGCGACCTACGGTTTTGGAGACCGTCGCTCTACCAACTGAGCTATACCCCTAAGATGCGCCTCAGATATGCCAGCCGCGCGGCGGACTCAAGAGGCTTTTTCAGATTCTGCCCGACTTCTGCATGTGACAAACAAGTTGCGCCGCCCGTTGAGTTCTATAAGACACGGTTCGGTCAGTACGAGGGACCAATCTGTGAGTATCCGCAAAAAGATCGCCGACAGCGAAGCCGTTCTGAACTGGGCCGCGCGCCGGATTGCGGGCTATATCCGGCTGGTCAACCGCAACACCACCTGGCAGCGTATCGGCTACGAAGACCTGGACCAGCTTGTCGAACAGGGCAAACCGGTCATCGTGGTGCTGTGGCATCAGCGGCTGGCGCAGTCGCCCTATTTCTTTCCGCTGGATAAAGGGCGCATCTGCTCGATCACCTCATCCGCGCGGGCGGGCAGTATGGTGGGGCGGGTGCAGAAACTGTTCGGCATGGACACGATTGCCATGGCCAGCAAACACAAAAGCAATGTTGCTGTGTCGCGCCAAGTTCTGGGCAAGATGAAAGAGGGGATCTCCATCGGTATTGCCGCCGACGGACCACGCGGACCTGAACGGGTACTGTCCACGGTGCCCCTGGTCTGGGCGCGCGCCTCGGGCAAACGCATCTTCGGGATCACTTTTTCCGCGCAGCATGCCAAAGAAGCCGGGACATGGGACCGTCTGCTGTTGCCGCGCCCGTGGCGGAACAAGGGTGTTTTTCTGTGCCGGGAATGGACGGAAACCGTACCGCGTAAGGCCTCGGACGAGCAAATCGAAGAACTGCGTCTCAGCCTTGAGCAGCATATGAACGACATCACCGCCGAAGCCGACCGTATGGTTGGCCGCGAGCCGTGGTCGCCAAAGGCTTAGCCGCCTCGCAGCCGCTGCATGAGATAGACTTCGCTGCCTTCGGGGATGGTTTCCGTCAGCCCGCTGGCAATAACACGCCCATCAATCGCTATCGAGACGCCCGCATCAATCGGCCCTTGCAGTTGCGGATGCGCCCTTACCAGTTCGCGAAGCAACTCTCCGGTGGTTTTGGCCTCAACCTCCACCACCTGCTGGCCCCCGGTCAAAGACCGGAGACCGGACCAGAGGTGGACCTCAACCATTATTGTCCTTGAGCGCGGCCAGAATGCGTGGCGGCGACATCGGCAATTGCTTCATCCGGACGCCCGCCGCGTTGGACACCGCATTGGCGATAGCGGCCAAGGGTGGCACGATGCCCGTCTCACCCACGCCCCGCACACCAAACGGATGGCCGGGGTTCGGCACTTCGACGATAACCGTATCGATCATCGGCAGGTCACTTGCGACCGGGATGCGATAGTCAAGGAAGATCGAGTTCTGCAGTCGGCCGTCCTCGCCATAGATATATTCCTCGTTCAGCGCCCAGCCGATGCCTTGCGCGGCACCACCCTGAAACTGACCCTCGACATAGGTCGGGTGAATCGCCTTACCTGCATCCTGAATCACCGTGTAGCGCGTGATCGAGGTTTTGCCGGTTTCCGGATCAACCTCAGCATCCACGATATGGGTGCCAAAGGACACGCCCGCACCTTCCGGGGTGGCCTCAAAATGGCCCGAGATCGGACCCCCGGTGCGGCCCATATCGGCCGTAATATCCGACAGCGGCATCGGATCGAAATCGCCTGCGTTGGGGCCAGAAGGCACCGCGCAGCCATTTTCCCACTTCACCGCTTCAACCGGAATATCCCACTTGGCTGCCGCGCGTTCGCACAGTTTCTCGACCGCGTGTTTCGCGGCCTTGATCGTCGCCAGGCCCGACGCGTAAGTCACGCGTGAGCCGTGCGAGACATCGTTGTAGCCCAGCGTCGCTGTGTCTGCGATGGTGACGCGGATGTTTTCATAGGGAATGCCCAACACCTCAGCCGCCATCAGCGCCATAGAGGCGCGCGAACCGCCAATATCAGGCGTGCCGACCATCAACTGAGCCGAGCCATCCTCGGACAGTGCCAGTGAAACAGATGTCTCACCACCATGGTTGAACCAGAACCCGCACGAGATTCCGCGCCCCTGCCCCGGTTTCAGCGGTGCCGTGTAATGGGGATGCGCCTTCGCGGCCTCAAGCGTTTCAACCAAGCCGATCCGCTCATAACGCGGGCCATAGCTGGCCTTTGTACCCTCATGAGCCGCGTTTTTCAGGCGGACGTCAACGGGGTCAAGGCCCAGCTTCTTGCAAAGCTCATCAAGCACGGATTCCACTGCGAACGCCCCCATCGGCGCGCCGGGTGCCCGGTATGCGGCCTGTTTTGGGCGGTTCGACATGACGTCATAGCCAATCTGCTTGACGTTGGTCAGGTTGTAAGGCGCAAATGCACACATCGCGGTCATGTCACCCGGCGCACCCGGGAACGCCCCGCCCTGAAGGCGGAACACGCCCTGAGCCGCCGAGATGGTGCCGTCCTTCTTCATGCCGATTTTGACATCCATCGACGCAGACGCGGTCGGGCCGGTTGCCCGGAAGACTTCGGACCGGGTCATGACGATCTTGACCGGCCGGTTGGCCTTGCGGCTGAGCGCCAGCGCGACAGGCTCGATAAACACGGTTGTCTTGCCGCCGAAGCCACCGCCAATTTCCGAGGCCGTCACACGCAGTTGCGACGTCTCGATCCCCAGCAATGCAGCGCAGGTTTTTTGCGCAATCCAATGACCTTGGGTGGTGCACCACAGCTCCCCCTTGCCATCATTGCCCAGCATGCCGAGACAGGCGTGTGGTTCGATGTAGCCTTGGTGGGTCGCCTCAGTGACAAAGCTGTCTTCGATGATCAGGTCAGCCTCGGCAAAGCCCGCCTCAACATCACCGTGGCCGCTTTCGTGATAGCGAACGACGTTTGGGTGCATCCCTTTGGGGACGGAGTAATCTGCCGCACCTTCGCGGATCACCGGCGCATCGGGGGCCATCGCCTTGTCAACATCCGTGACGTGAGGCAGGACCTCATATTCAACCTCAATCAGCTTTAGCGCATCACGCGCCGCCAGCGCAGAGGATGCCGCCACAGCCGCCACCGCGTGCCCGTCATACAGCGCCTTTTCGCCCGCCATGACGTTTTCCAGAACATTCCAGAACTCACCTTCCAAACCGGGTTTGAATGGCACGTCAGCGAAATCTGCCCGGGTGACGACGGCTTTGACGTCCTTATGCGCCTCAGCTTTCGATGTGTCGATCTTTACAATCCGCGCATGTGCATGGGGGGAACGCAGGATCGCGCCGTGCAACATACCGGGTGCGGACATATCCGCCCCGAACTTGGCGCGGCCTGTAACCTTGTCCAGCCCGTCAGGACGGTCGGGACGGGTGCCAACGAATGTGAATTCGGATTTGCGATCGTCGAGTGCCATTACGAAGCCTCCCGCAGTTCTTCCGCCGTTTCCATCACGGCGCGAATGATCTTGTCATAACCGGTACAGCGGCAAAGGTTTCCCGCCAGCCAGTACCGGGTTTCTTCCTCGGTCGGGTTGGGATTCTTTTCCAACAGCGATTTTGCCGCAACGAGAATACCCGGCGTGCAGATACCGCATTGAAGCGCGGCATGTTCGATGAACTTCTTCTGTAGCGGATGCAGGATGTCGCCGTCCGCAATACCCTCGACGGTTTCGATACTCTTGCCGTCCGCTTCGACTCCCAGCACCAGGCAGGAACAGACCAGACGACCGTCGACAGTGACCGAGCAGGCACCACAGTCGCCGGTGCCGCATCCTTCTTTCGCGCCAGTCAGGTTCAGCTTGTCGCGCAGGCAGTCCAACAGGGTTTCGCGCGGATCGCACAGGAATTCGACCGCGTCTCCGTTGACGGTGGTGGATACGTGGAGCTTGCTCATGCTTGTTCTCCCTTGGCGCGGGCATAGGCGATTTTCGCTGCGCGCTTGGCCAGAACGCCAGCGACCTCGGTGCGGAATGCGATCGTGCCGCGCTTGTCATCTATCGGATTGCAGGCGGCAGAGGCCGCAGCGGCCAGCGCATCCAGCGCGGCGTCATCCAATGTGCTGCCGACGATGGCCTTGGCGCAGTCTTCGACCAGCAGAACGGTCGGCGCGACCGCCCCCAACGACACGCGGGCTTCGGTGACTATGTCCCCGTCCAAGCGCAGGTTCACAGCAACACCAACGACGGCGATGTCCATCTCGGTCCGCGGGATGAAGCGTAGATAGGCGTCGCCGCCATTCTCGCCCCGCGCGGGGATATTGATGGCTGAGATCACCTCACCCTTTGCCAGTGACGTTTTGCCAGGGCCGGTTGGAATGTCTTCTACGGCCACCTCACGGTCGCCGCTCGGCCCGGTCACCGTGACAGTCACGCCTGCCGCAATCATTGCGGGCACCGAATCCGCCGCCGGAGAGCCATTGCACAGGTTGCCGGTCAGCGTAGCCCGTCCCTGCACCTGGGTCGATCCGATCAGATCCATCGCTTCGACCACACCGGGCCAGTCACGGGCAAGATCGGCATGCTCGGTCATCTCGGCACCGGTGGCGGCAACACCCAGAGTCCAACTGCCATCAGCGTTGCGGGTGATGTCGTGTACACCGTCAATTTTCTTGATGTCGATCAGCGTATCAGGCGTCACAACGTCCGAGCGCAGCTGCACCAGAACATCTGTGCCGCCCGCCAGAAACCGTGTGATGCCCGTCGCGTTCGCGGCCAGAGCCGACGCCTCGGCAAAGCTGGCTGGGCTGTGATAGTTCATGAATTTCCTCGCACCTGTTAATCAGGGTTCACTGGGTCCAGGGGGACGTTAGAGCAGCAAGCTACCGGCGTCCATGGCAGGAACGACCAAATTTTGCGTTACAGAATGTCGTTTCCAAACCTTGCGTCAAAGGTCAAGCTCGATCACGCCACCCGGCTTTGCTGCACGGCTCTGACACAGGATAACTGCGCTTTCGCGTTGCTTGTTGGACAGAACAAAATCGCGGTGTTCGATTTCACCGGATAACACACCGCATTTGCACACACCGCAAATACCGTCTGCGCATTTTACATCCACGTGAATACCTGCATCGTTCAAGACCTGTGCCGCATCTTTGTCGGCAGGCACCTTCAATTCCCGGCCCGATTTCGCCAGTTTCAGAGTAAACGGATGGTTTTCATAATCCGGCTGTTCCGGAACCGAGAAATACTCCAGATGTCGCGCGTCCTCGGGGAAGCCCTGCCGGCCTGCAGCCTGCATCACACCGTCCATGTAACGGTCCGGGCCGCAGGTATAAACGTGCCAACCCGCCCGGTAGCCCGACAGGATTTGATCCAGATCGGCCCGTGTCCCCTCGTCCGAGACGTGAAAGTGCACGCGATCTGCCCATGGCATCGCGGCCAGATCGTCCAGATAGCCAGCGCTGGCGCGGGTGCTGGCGGAATAGTGCAACTCGAATTCTTTTCCCAAACTGTGCAAACGGTGAGCGAAGGCGATCATGGGGGTGATGCCGATTCCACCGCCCATCAGGAAGGTCTTGGTGGCCGTCTCATCCAACTCGAAATGGTTGATGGGTTTCGAAATGAAAACCTTGCGCCCTTCGGTGAAAATCCGGTGCAGCAACGCTGAGCCTCCACGCCCTTCATCCTCGCGCAGGACGCCGATCTGATAAACGGACGGATTAGACGGATCGCCGGACATGGAATATTGCCGCAGGAATTCCGGGGCAACCAGCACGTCCAGATGTGCGCCTGCGGTCCAGATGGGCAAGGGCGCGCCATCCAGGGCCGAAAATTCGTATTTGGTCACATCCGTTGTCATCTTGTCGACCTTGGAAATGGCAACCCTCATTACTGGCGCGTCCCCGGCGATGTTATAGCGGTGGATGACCGACAAATCCCCGGCTGCCTTACGGGCTTTGTACTCCTCGGCTGTCACCATCGCCTGATACGCGGCAATACCGGCCTCGCGGTCCATGGCAAATGGATAGGGCCAAGGGTGTGGCGCCAGATAGGCAGGATACACGGCCAGTGTCTGGTCATCGTATTTCAGATGCAGATCCTTTTGCAGGTCACGCCGGTTCAGCGGGTGGGTTGTCGGGCAGTATGACCCGTCTGGCTGAAGCTCGATATCCCACCACCATTTCTTAGTGTCGTTCAGCCCACCGTTCCCAACGGCATCGTCCAGCCGCGCCAAGGCAGGTGCAGCCTGCGGAATGTGCATGGCCGCCCAGCGGAAGGGACGTTCCTTGAAGATGCCCTCAAGGTTCCAGGGGCATGTCTTCATGCACCGGCCACACATCGCCCCACCCGGCGTGGTCACACGGTACGTCGCGCATTTCTGGCTATCGGACTTCCAGATTTCATAGCCGTTGAACATAAGCTTCGGCCCGGCAGTGATCGCCCCCGAAGGACATTCCCGCGCGCACTTGTTGCAGCTTTCGCAAAAGCTTTGCAAACCAAAGTCAATCGGCTTGTCGTGCGCCATTGGCATATCGGTCGTGACCGCACCGGATTTCAGGCGCGGGCCAAGATAGGGGTTCAGAATGACCTCTCCGATCCGGCTGACCTCACCCAACCCAGACAGCAGTAGCAAGGGCGGTTGCAACACCTCTCCGTCCATCACGGTATGAGCTTTGGCCTTGTACCCAAGGTTGCGGATCTGCTGCGCGATCACCCCACCCAGAAGCGAGAACCGCAGATAGGCGCGCATGGATTGGGCGACGCTGATCCAGTCGTCGCCGCTGGCACCCTCCATCGTTTCATAACCCTGGTCGATGATCATGCTGATGGCCTGATCATGGGGAGGGATGATCTCTTCCCCTGTCGCATCGTGGGAATACCACGCCCAGTCGGGGCAACGGCTGAGACCCACGGCGTCGACGCCCAGGAAATAGGTTGCTGCCTTGATATTCGCCGCGTTGCGTACGGCGTCAGACGGGCGCGAGGCCTCCGCACTCTCTCCGTCCTGCAACAGAACAAACGCGCCCAGCGCGCGGCGCTGTGCAAAACTGGGGGCAGCCTTGCGTACGTAATACCCGCCCTTGGCGGCGTTCTGCAAAGGCTTGCCCATGTCACCGAACTGCGCGCGGGCGAACATATCCGCGCGCTTGGGGACGCGCGCAACATTTTCTTCGTCGATATAGGTCGTTGGCCTGTCAACACGCTTGAGCTTTTCGAACGGGTGCGCCCCATCCACATAGCGCCGCTTGGCATAGGGATCGCGGTTCAGCGCGTTCTTGGCAAAGCCTGCCCCCACCCACCACGCCGGCCCCTGCGTGCGAAACCATGGCTGTTGCGCCATGGGACACAAAGGTTGATCATGCGCAATTTCCATCTCGGTCGTCACTGCGGCCAGTCCGAACCGTTTGCCCAGCCACGGGGCGACGATGTCGTCACCCTCGACCGAGGCGAGACCTGCGGCCACAGCCAGCCGACCCAGATCAACTTCGGACGACATCACCGTGTGCGCCCGCGCGTCAAAGCCCAGCAAGCGGACATAATTTGCGATCACCACCGCATTCTCAGCGGCCAGCAAACAGGCACGGTGATCCTGCGCGTCCATGATCCATTCGGCTCCGAGCTCGTCCGGATCTGGGTCACGGTTGTGTTCGTACAAGAAGACGATGGCATGCTTATGTGCGTCCATCGGCCTGGGCGCGGCTTCCATGCTTTCCTTCAGGTCGGCCATGATCAGATCGATCCCCGAAGCCAGCGTCTTGGTCTGCCGCGTTTTCAACGCATGGGCCAGACGGTCGATATCGGGGTTGCGGCGCGGTTCTGACAACAAGACCTGGGGCGGCAGCGGGCCGCACCCCATCATGGACGCATCGTTGAAGTAGCCAAACGCCTTGAGGTGATTGGAGCGCTCGGACGGGTCTTGCGGAATTTCCGAGACAACTGGGTTCACGAACCCATCGCGGATCGTGTCCAGCATCGCCTGAAACTCACCCATCGCGTTGACGATGCTATGCGGCTGATCCGGTCGATGAAAACTAAGCTCTGGCATGGCACGCACTTGTGACAGGTCTGGTATGTGGGCCTGTCGCGCCAACCGCTCTAACGGATACTGGCCCATATGGACCGGCCGGTTCTTATCCGAGAAAAAGCGGACCCCCATCACGTGCCTCCTGCTTGCTGAATGTCACTTAATGCGCCATGAACAGTAAATCCACTCATGAATAGTCATAGACGGTATGAGTAAAACTGATTTCACTGACTTGGACGGCAAGGTCCTGCGCACATTCCTGATCATTCTTCAGGAAAGCTCGGTTTCAAAAGCCGCCGACCGGCTTGGCGTGACGCAATCGGCGATCAGCCACACGCTGGCCAAGTTGCGCCGGGTGCTGGGTGATCCCCTGTTTGTACGTTCGGGTCACGGGTTGATGCCAACCGAGCGCGCCTTGTCGCTGAAAGAGCCAGTACAGATTGTGTTGGACGGGATGCGGGGCCTGACCGATGACCGCCCGTTCGACCCGCTGGCAGAAGAAATCAACATCCAGATCGCAGCCAACGACATGCCGCGCGAGTTGATCTTTCCATCGCTGTTGCAATCGACTCGCCGCGAAGGTGTGCGGCTGCGATTGGGCTTCATTCCGTCGGGTGTTCCCCATGCGGACCTGCTGCGCAATGACCGGTGCCAGTTGATGTTGACCCCGCTGCCGCCAGACGGGCCGGATATTTTTCAGAAACGCGTTCTGATCAGTCCACTCATGATCTATTACGACGCCGATCAGCGCAGCCCGCCCGACAGTTGGTGCGCCTATTGTCAGGCAGATCATGTCGAGGTGCGTTTTGTCGACGGGCGCAGTTCCCGCGCGGTCATGCGCGGTGTGGATCAAAGCCAGATCAGGTCACCCACCGTCATTCTTCCTCATTTCAACGCCATCCCATCATTTGTGAAAGGCAGCGACCTGATCTCAACCGACACGGCGCTTATGAAACGCGGGCCGCTGTCGGCGCTGGATTGTGCCCCACTGCCGTTCGAATGTGAGCCCGTTGCGATCTACATGGTGTGGCATCAGCGCTCAGCCAATGATCCGGCTCATCGCTGGTTGCGCAATCGGATCGAGGCTATCGCGGGCACGCTTCAAGAGTGAACGCGCGGGTGGTCAGAAGCGCGTTTTGACAAAATGCATCAATGTGGCACCCGCTTCGAAATAGGCACGGCGCAGGCCGGTCAAGTTTTCGCGATATTCTGATGTCACAGGCACGGGCAGTTTGGACAGGTCGTTTTGCAACAGGCTTTCGGCCATCAATCGGCCAAACACGGTGCCGGGCGCAATCCCGCGACCAGAATAGCCGTGCACCGACAAAGCACTGGGACCAATTTGCGTTATCTTGGGGATGTGGTCCAAGGTCATGGCAATCCGCCCGTGCCAGCCCTCAGTCAGCGGCCGCGCTGCAAGCTGCGGATAGAGCTCGGCAAGTTTGCGCCTGATCCATGCCCTATGCACAGAACGGCCTGCATGCCCCAGATCGCCCATGGCTCCGATTATCAAGCGTCCTTCGGCATCCAGACGGAAAGAGGTCATGATCAGCCCGGTGTCCCAACACCCCTCACCCCCCGGCAAGATGCCCGCGCGCATTTCTTCCGGCAGAGGAGAGGTTGCGAATTGGAAATAGTAAACTGGCACGTAGTCCGGGGATGAGGCCGCAAGACCCTGATGATACGCGTTGGTGGCCTGGATCACGGATTTGGCGCGGACTGTACCCCGCTGTGTTTTAAGCGTCCAAATCCCTTGGTCGAATTGCATGGTTTCCACGGGGCAGTTGGAAACAATTTGCGCCCCTGCCCCAGCAGCGGCACGGGCCAGACCACGGACGTAGCCAAGCGGTTGGATCGTACCGGCGCGTGGATCGAACAACGCTCCGTGGAATGCTGCGCTGCCGGTGCGTCGCGCCGCCTGTGGCGCCGACAGGAGTTCAACCGGTGCGCCGGTCGCACTGAGTTGCGCGTGGCGCTTCTGCAAGTCACGCAGCCCTGAAGCGGAATGTGCAAGGTTCAGTGTCCCGTTGCGCACGGGCGCGCAGTCGATGCCGTTTTGTTCGATCAGGTCAAAGACCCCTGCCGGAGCCGCTGCCAAAAGGGCGATCAGACGATCCCCGGCTTCATCACCCAGACGCGCTCGAATTTCAGCAGGCGGTAGCCAGAGCCCCGCGTTCACCAATCCGACATTTCGACCTGACCCACCATGGCCGATACCCTGCGCCTCAAGCAAGCACACTGATGCCCCTGAGCGCGCCGCCGTCAATGCCGCAGAACACCCGGTGTAGCCGCCGCCGATCACGGCCAGGTCAACCGTCATATCATCGGTCAGGGGGTGGCTTTCCACATGCTCTCGGCAGGTTTTCAACCACAGGGATTGGTCGTGGTCAGGCACGCTGAACTCCTTGAATTTGCGCGGATCATCAGGGCTGGTTCAGCCGGTGACAAGTACCCTTTGATCCTCGCGCCCCATCGATATCAGGAAGGGCTCTGCCTCTTGCAGCGCCTGAAAAGCCGGTTTGTCGGACATCCCGCGCCAATCAGCCAGAACCAGAGACTGCGCCACCGCCCCGCCCAAAGTCGCGCCGGGGCCGGTGACGATGAACAGGTCTGGCGCAAACTCGCGCGCGGCCGTCTGAACGGCGCGCGTAAAGTCATATGTTTCGGTCACTTGATGACCCAGCGTATAGTCCCATAGAGCCCCCATATCCGTCGCGCCCGGCCACCAGATTTTGCCGCGCCCGTCGATCAGCGGAAGGTCAGGCTGACCAAACATATCGGGGCTCAGCTGCGATCGGCCTTTTGCCGCAACCGGTGTCTGCAATGAGGTGTGGAATGCGGCGTGGTTGGCAAGCCGCATGGGAAAGCGATCTTGCACCGTGGGGTGGGCGGCCTCAAAGGCTTTCAGTCCCGCCTCGTTCCCGGCCAGCACGAGCATCCCGCCCAGATCAATGGAAAGGGCCAGATCGCACCCATCAGTTGCGTTTATATCCGCCACATTTTCCAGAAGTTCGGCCTTTCGGGTGGCATCCGCCTGCCAGGTGTCGCCAACGAACGGATAAACCAATTGCCCGCCGATTAACTGCTCTTGCATCAGCGTTCCCATTGTATTCACAACACGAAACCCGTCCGACGGGGGCAAGGCACCACCCGCCGCCAACGCGATGTACCACCCCATCGAATTGCCAGTGACAGCGACCACCTCGATATCATCGCCCAGCGCCTGCGCATCCGCCAGCGATGCCGCAAAGATTAGGGGTGAGGCCACATCCCCGCGGGAATACTTGCTCACCGTGTAACGATCCGCAGCGTCAAGCGCGGTCACGGTTTCTTGCCCTGCCTCGGCGCGAATGGCGTCGAAGCTGTGGAACAGGTCCATCCGTTGCACGTGATGGCGGTGCAGGTAGCCAAGTTCGGGCTTGTTGTAAGTGCCCCGACCGGGACAGATGACGACGGCAGTGCGGGTCATGCGCGGCCTCCGGTCAGCTTGAGCGCGGCAGCAACGATGCCGTCCTTGGAGGGCAACGGGGCGGCATAGGCCGGGCCGGTGGCGATAAAACTATCCTCGGCCACGACACGCGCGATGGGGGTCGATGGGTTTTCTTCCGTAAAGAAGGTCATCAGCGCCTCGGACTGACTGCCGGTTCGTCGGCATTCATCGACGATCAGAACATGCGCGCAGGGCTTAATGGCCGCACGCAGAGCATCAACCGGCAACGGCGCAAGCCAGCGCAGGTCGATAATACGGGCTTTTATACCGGCCGCTTCCAGTTCAGGCAGCGCCTGCTTGGACAAGTAATGCCCGTTGCCATAGGTCACGATGGCCAGATCGGTACCGTCTGCGTGCACGCCAACCTCGCCCAACGCTATACGTTGATCCGCCGAGGGATAGGTCGTCATCCATCCACCATCCTGCGCATCATGTAGGTCGCGCATTGGATAAAGGGCAATGGGTTCCAGAAACACCACAACCCGCTGCTCCTCACGTGCCAGCCGCACGCATTCACGCAGCATCCGGGCGGCGTCCGCGCCGGTCGATGGGCAAGCGATGACCACACCGGGAATGTCACGCAGCACGGCCAGAGAGTTGTCATTGTGGAAATGCCCGCCGAACCCCTTCTGATAGCCCAGCCCGGCAATCCGCAGCACCATCGGGTTGGTGAACTGCCCGTTCGAGAAAAACGGCAAGGTCGCGGCCTCGCCCCGGATCTGATCTTCGGCATTGTGCAGATAGGCAAGGAATTGGATTTCGGGGATCGGGATGAACCCGTTGTGACCCATGCCAATCGCCAGACCCAGAATGGACTGCTCATCCAGCAGTGTGTCGATCACCCGGTCCGGGCCGAACCGCTGTTGCAGTTTCTGGGTTACACCATAAACACCGCCCTTGCGACCAACGTCTTCGCCCATGCAGACAATCTCTTGGTGTTCCAGCATCAGATCGGTCAGAGCCCAGTTGATGAGGCGGCTCATGGGTTGTGGGTCGTCCATCGCGCGCATGTCTCCGCCGAAAGCCTTTGCACGCGCCTCAGGACTTGGGCCGTTGGTCGGTTTACAGGCGCGTTTTGGTGGGATCAGGCTTTCCATCACCTCGGCGGCATTGGCCAGATGCGGGCGTTTTGCTGCCTGCGCCGCAACACGATCGGTGCGTGCACAAGTATCCTCGTAGATTTTCAGCGCCCGCTCAGCCGACAGCGCGCCTGCTTGATCCAGAAGGCGGACCGAGTGCAGCAGTGGATCATTGTTCTCATCGGCCTCGACCTCCGCCTTGGAAAGATAGGTGGTCGGAACATCCGCGCCAGCATGGCCGTAAAGCCGTACGGTTTTCAGGTGCAGGAACGCGGGCTTTCGGCGCGTCCGCACATATTCGGACGCCTCACGCGCAACGGCATAGGTTTCATAGATGTCCAGCCCGTTGGCCTGAAAGTACTTTATCCCCGGTCGATGCTCCATCGATGCCTGTATCCAGCCTTTCGGGGTTTTGACCGAGATACCGATCCCGTTATCTTCACACACGAACAGCAGGGGTAACGGTGTCGACTGCACACTGGTCCAACCGGCGGTGTTGATCGCCCCTTGGGCCGTCGAATGGTTGGCCGATGCGTCCCCAAAAGAACAGATCGCAATCCCATCCTCGGGCAACTCCCGATGCTCGGGATCATGCCGCCGGGCCGCACCGAGGCTATAGGCCGCGCCGACAGCCTTCGGCAGATGACTGGCGATGGTCGAAGTCTGCGGTGGGATCATCAACGCTTTGGACCCCAACACCTTGTGCCGTCCGCCCGAGGTCGGGTCTTCTTTCGAGCATGCGAAACTCAGCAGCATGTCCCAGGCAATCTGCTGGCCGGACACCTGTTCGGCCCGGGCGATCTGGAACGCAGCGTCCCGGTAGTGAAGAAATGCTATGTCCGTGGGGCGCAGCGCATGCGCGACCGCGGCCATCCCCTCATGCCCGGATGAGCCGATCGTGTAAAACCCCTGGCCCGCTTTTTGCATTGCGCGGCTGGTACGATCCAATGCCCGGCTGAGGACCTGAGATCGATAAAGCGATACCGCATCGGGGTTGGTCAGACCCGGCCTTGGGGCAGCTCCGCCCGGGAAATCGCGTTTTGCGACACGGGTCAGGAAGTTTTCGTGAACGATCTGAGCGCGATCCATGGCCTGTCCCCCGGTCTACTACGGCATGAGTGCGGCAATTCTATCTTGGATACCGCCTGCATTCTCAGCCGGCCACCCAAAAGAAAAACCTGTGTTTGTATCGGGCTGGCACCCAGCAATTTCCAGTGATATTCCATTCGAAAGGTATGAGGATTCATCATATGATTGCCCCCCGTCGGTTTCTGCCTTCGATCCCCTCTTTGCTCGCCCTTGAGGCGGTCGACCGCCTTGGCAGCGCCTCAGCCGCCGCCGAAGAGCTGTCGCTGACACAAAGCGCGATCAGCCGGCAACTCAAGTCGATGGAAGAACAGTTGGGCGTGGATCTGATCCAGCGCAGCCAGATGCGTCTGCATCTGACCCCGGCAGCGAAGGAATATGTACAAGTCGCCCGGACTGCTCTGAACCAGCTGGCGCAGGCGTCACTGAAACTCAAGGCCAACCCGACCGGCGGGTCCTTGAACCTGTCGATCCTGCCCGCATTTGGCATGCATTGGCTTGCCCCGCGTCTTCAGGATTTCGCCCGCCGCCACCCCGAAGTTACCGTGAACCTGAACACAAGACTTCGACCTTTCGATTTTGAATCTGAGCGTTTCGACGCCGCGATTCACTTTGGTCAACGGGACTGGGCCGGGGTAAACTACCTACCGATAATGCGCGAAGATGTGCTGCCGGTCTGCTCACCCGAACTGTTGCCCGATGACGCGGATGACATCGACTGGCTGACCACCGCCCCTCTGCTGCACCTTGAGACACGCCCGGACGCCTGGGAAAGATGGTTTGCCGCGCAGGGCCGCATGGTGAGCGGAATACATGGCATGTTGTTCGATCAATTCTCGACCATGGGGCAAGCCACCATCCACGGGCTGGGCGTAGCGCTGCTGCCCAGCTACCTGATCGAGGCCGATCTTGCAGCAGGACGGCTCGTTCCCGCATGGCATGGTCCGGGCGTCAGTCTTGGGAATTTCTATCTTGTCTGGCCGCAATCCCGCGCAGAATCCGAACCGCTCCGCTCTTTCCGCACGTGGCTGCAAGGCCAAATTGAAAAGGCCTTGGTCTCGTAAATCAAAGATCGCCTAAAACACTGCGCGGCCTTCGGCCTTGCGTCCTGCGGACGGCAGGCGGGCCAGGCAGGCGCGGGCTTTGCCCGCGCCTGCCTGGCCCAACGGGAGGAGATGTTTCGCAAGAAACAGTGACGACGGGCGGGAGCATCACCCGGCTTAATCACGCATCCAGGGATCTGGCGATAAGCTCTTTCATGATTTCGTTCGTACCGCCGTAGATCATCTGAACGCGCGCATCCGCATAGAGGCGAGCAATCGGGTATTCCATCATGTAGCCATAGCCACCAAAGAGCTGAAGGCATTCATGCATGATCTCATTCTGCACCTCCGACCCCCAGTATTTCACCATCGACGCCGTCGCTGCATCAAGCACTCCGGCCTCAAGCCGCGCGATGCAATCATTGACAAAGCTGCGCAGGACCTCTGCCTTGGTTTTGCATTCTGCCAGTTTGAACCGGGTGTTCTGGAAATCCATCACCCGCTGCCCGAACGCTTTGCGCTCTTGCGTGTACTTCACCGTCTCGGCAATTGCGAAATCAATCGCACCCAGCGCGCCGATGCCTATGGTCAGACGTTCCCAGGGCAATTGGCTCATCATCTGATAAAAGCCCTGACCCTCCTCCGCGCCCAGCAGATGGGTCATCGGAACCTTCACGTCCTCAAAGAAAAGCTCGGCGGTGTCATTGGCTTTCATGCCAAGTTTCTTCAGGTTACGCCCCCTGCGGAAACCCTTGGCACCTTCGGTTTCGACGGCGATCAGCGAAACACCCTTGGAACCCAGCGTCTTGTCGGTCTTGCAGGCCACAAGGATCAAATCCGCGGATTGTCCATTGGTAATGAAAATCTTGGACCCGTTTAAACGGTACGAGTTGCCATCCTTGTCAGCAGTTGTACGAATGGCCTGTACATCCGAACCGGTTCCGGGCTCGGTCATGGCCAGCGCACCGACCATCTCACCTGACGCGAGTTTCGGCAGCCATTTTGCCTTTTGATCCTCGCTGCCGTAGGAGTTGATGTAATGTACGACTATGGACTGGATCGCGTATCCCCAGCCCGAGTCGCCGTGAGAAGACTGCGCATACATCGTGACAGCATCAAAACCGATTCCGCCGCCTACACCACCATAGGCTTCGGGAATCGCACCGGCCATCAGGCCCATATCACCGGCCTTGCGCCACATGTCGCGGTCCACCGCTCCGTTCTCGATCCAGCGGTCGATATTGGGAACCAGTTCATCTTCCATGAATCGGTCTGCCATTTCGGTGAACATACGGTGTTCGTCGGTCACCCAACTTGCGGTCGCGGTAAACAGCGTCATACGGCTTTCTCCCCAAAATCTTGTTGCGGTCAAATTAGCGTTGAAGGCGGCGCAATCCAATCCAACCAACGCCCGGAAACGCAACGTTCTTTCAGAGATATTAGCCGGTTCAGGCCAGGGCGGCGTTCAGCAAAACCTCAGCAGCGGCCTTGGCATGCTGCGCCGGTTCATAGGACTTCAGAAAAACCGCCGTCACAATTGCGCCTTCCTGCAACAAAAAAATTTGGCAGGCCAGGTCGTCCGGGTCGCGCGCCCCGGTCTTGCGCGCCAGGTCCGTCAAATAATTCAGAATAATTTTCTTATGCTCAGCCGATTGTTTGTGGATCGGATGAGTCACATCCTGAAACTCTGCTCCGGCCTTAATGAACATACATCCGCGATATTCTTTCTCGTGGAACCACTCGTTCAACGCGTCGAAACTGGCAAGCAATTGACCGGCAGGCGTGTCCGCAAGCTCATTCATACGGCGGAAGAGGTTTTCGCAAAAATCTTCATCGCGCAGTTTTAGAACCGCGAGAATCAGGTCCTCTTTGGTGCGGAAGTGCTTGTACATCGAGGTTTTGGACACACCCGTTTCAACCACAAGTTTATCCATGCCGGTGGCGTGAAAGCCGTACCGGTAAAAAACCTTCAAAGCCTTCCTGACCAGTTCATCACGTTTGTTTGGGCGCATTTACGGGCTCCTGAGTGTACAGATCAGTACATAATAGACTAGGGCCGTTTAGACAACCTTCAAGGGAACACGGAAATACATCCAAATAAGACTTGCAAAGGTTTACCGATCTGTACATATTAATACCAGGATGTACCGATCTGTTAACCTTGGAGCGATCAGATGAGACGACATGCCAGCCTTTTCTCCCCTCAATACGTCCCCTTTCTGCTGACAGTCGCCATGATTGCCGCCGCACTCACATAAAAGACCACAGGATGACTCGCCCCCCTCTCCCCCCCTCCACGTGGGACGGTGCCATGCAAAGGGTTCGCATGGCAGCAACCGCGTGGAACGGCCGCGATGCGGATGTGGTGACACCGGATGTTACGGACAACAGTGAACTGGGAAACCGGACCGAATTCCTAAGCGTGCACAAGGCCGCCCAAGCCCTTTTGCCCCGCGTGTGGAACACGGAACAAGACGACCGGTTGATCAAGGAACTGTGGGACAATTCCGGTAACCGCATCGCGGCACGTATTCTTTACGAGTTGCCCGGCAAAAACGGACAGTGGTTTAGGCCTTGCGGCGATGAAGACTGCGAACTTGCCGCGGATGACAACCTATACCACTGGCCGCAAGGTCCCCGTCCCGAAGATCATCCCAGCTTTCATGCGCTGGGTCACTAAAAGGAAACTACATGCCGCGCGCTTTCTCGGAACTCACCTTCACTCCCGCCGTCCGGGCGCATCAGGAAAGGATGGGTTCGGCCAGAACCTACGCAAAGTTCATCGAGGGCGGCCCGCAACAGGGTCATCAGATCGGTGCAGCAGAAAAGGCATTTATCGAAGCGCGCGACGGGTTTTACCAGTCCACCGTTTCTGAAACGGGTTGGCCGTATGTCCAGTATCGCGGCGGGCCGGTCGGGTTTCTCAAAGTTCTGGGTCCGCAGACAATCGGGTACGCTGATCTTTCGGGAAACAAACAATATATCTCGCGCGGGAATCTTGACGGCAATGACCGCATTGCCCTGATCCTGATGGATTATGCCAACCAGCAGCGCCTCAAGATTCTTGGGCGCGTGGAATTCACCGAAGGCGAAGCTGCGGCGACCAGCCTCTACCCCGAGGGGGCTGAAACCCCCGCCGAACGCGCTGCTATCATCCGGGTCGAAGCCTTGGATTGGAACTGCCCGCGCCACATCACCCCCCGGTTTACCGAAGACGAACTGCGCCCTCACCTGAACGCGCTTGGACAGCAACTGCAACAGCTTCAGGCCGAGAACGAAAAACTAAAGCAACAACTGGCACAACGGTCCTGACCCCATCACGCCTTCGGGAAACGGCAACAACAGACAAAAGGAGCCTCTTCATGCTGCGTTCTGCGATAAATGTCGCCAGCCTCTTTCTGATTGGATCGTTGCTGACGGTGGCTGCCTTGATGGTTGCATTCTTTGCCTCACCCGAAGCGGTGCGCACATCGCCGCCCATTCTGTATGACTCACTGTTGCTCGACCAACTGACACAGAATTAATCCGCAACCAAATTTGACAGAAAACTGGCGCGACCCCTTGACCTTCCCGTGACTGGAACCCCCATGTGGAGGGTGAACGTGACAATAGGATGAGTCGGATGGCCGCGCCGCAAACAACGCAATTAAAAATCTCCGGTATGGGCTGCGCCTCTTGCGTGGGGCGGGTGGAATCCGCATTGCAGTCTGTGCCCGGTGTGTCTGGCGCGTCGGTCAATTTCGCGACGGAAACCGCTCAGGTCACCCATGACGGTGAGGTCAGCGCCTTGATTGATGCGCTGTCGGGCGCCGGCTATCCTGCGACAACGCGGCAAACGACCCTGAAAATCGACGATATGAGTTGCGCCTCGTGCGTATCAAGGATCGAGCGCAGCCTAAAGGCCGACCCGGGAGTGATTGACGCCCTTGTCAATCTGGCCACGGAAAGCGCCCAGATTACCTTTGTTGAAGGGGCAACAGAACCGCAAGCCCTCGCGCAACGTTGTAAGGACGCAGGGTATTCGGCGCGCGTGGCAGAAGGTGCGGATATCCAGACTAATGGCTCCAAATCCGAAGAAGCCCGCGCGTTGAACCGGTCTACGATTTTTGCCGCAGCGCTTGCCTTGCCTGTATTCGTGCTTGAGATGGGCGGCCACATGATTCCGGCTTTCCATCACTGGATACACGCGACCATTGGCATTCAAAACAGCCATTTGATCCAGTTCGCGCTGACATCAGTGCTGCTGTTGGGGCCGGGGCGTGTCTTCTACGAAAAAGGCATCCCGTCCCTGCTGCACAGGTCACCGGACATGAATGCGCTGGTTGCGCTGGGGACCGGGGCGGCTTACCTGTTCTCGGTCACCGCAACCTTTGCGCCGCAGATCTTGCCGGAAGGCAGCGCCAACGTGTATTTCGAGGCCGCCTCGGTCATCGTCGTCCTCATCCTTTTGGGCCGCGCGATGGAGGCCCGGGCGAAAGGCCGGACCGGGGCCGCGATCCGCAAGCTGGTGGGGCTTCAGCCCAAGACTGCGCGGGTCGAGGTGGAAGGCGCGTTTGTTGATCGTCCAATCGCCGATATCTCGATCGGTGACACCCTGCAAATCCGTCCCGGTGAACGGGTGCCCGTGGATGGCGACGTGCTGGAAGGCTCCTCTTATGTTGATGAAAGCATGATAACGGGTGAGCCTATTCCCGTCGGAAAAGAGCGCTCGGATCAGGTCGTCGGCGGCACTGTAAACGGGACAGGCGCATTGCGGGTCCGCGCCACGCGGGTCGGGGCTGATACAGTGTTGGCCCAGGTCATCCGCATGGTGGAACAGGCGCAAGGGGCCAAGCTGCCGATCCAGGGGCTGGTCGACCGAATAACCGCGTGGTTCGTGCCAATCGTAATCGCCATATCGCTGTTGACGCTTGTGGTTTGGTTAGTCTTTGGCCCCGCACCGGCGCTGCCAATGGCGCTTGTAACCGGAGTTTCCGTTCTGATCATTGCCTGCCCCTGCGCGATGGGGCTTGCAACACCAACTTCGATCATGGTCGGAACTGGGCGCGCGGCAGAGCTTGGGGTCCTGTTCCGCAAGGGCGACGCGTTGCAACAGTTGCAACAGGCCAGAGTGATCGCGCTGGACAAGACCGGAACCTTGACGCTGGGGCGGCCCGAGCTGGAGCATGTGTCCCCTGTCAACGGATTTATCCGCGAGGACGTCCTACGATTGGCTGCCGCGGTCGAGGCCCGGTCAGAGCACCCCATTGCCACGGCAATCACTCGCGCAGGACCAGCTGATTTGCCGACAGTGTCGGAATTTGACTCCCTGACCGGGCTAGGCGTCCGGGCCAAGGTCGCAGGGCGCGACCTGCTGATCGGCTCACCCCGCCTTATGGCACAGAACGGCATTGATCTGGCCGCATTGACGGCGGAGGCCGATCACAGGGCCAGCGAAGGGGCGACCCCCCTGTTTGTTGCCATTGGCGGTAAGGCGGCGGCGCTGCTGACGGTATCGGACCCGATAAAACCCGGTACACGGGACGCGCTGGAACGGCTGCACGCGATGGGTCTGAAACTGGCGATGATAACAGGCGACAACACACGTACTGCACAGGCGTTGGCCGACAAGCTTGGTATCGACGATGTCACGGCCGAAGTTTTGCCAGATGGCAAGCTGGACGCAATCACTGCGTTGCGCGACAAATTTGGTGCGCTGGCCTTTGTCGGGGATGGTATCAACGACGCCCCCGCGCTAGCAGCGGCAGATGTCGGTGTGGCCATCGGTACCGGCACTGATGTTGCGATTGAAACAGCGGATGTCGTGCTGATGTCCGGCGATCTTCGCGGCGCAGCCAATGCGGTTGAAATCAGCCGCCGCACGATGCGCAACATCCGCCAAAACCTCGGTTGGGCCTTTGGCTACAACATTTTGCTGATCCCTGTGGCCGCTGGGGTGCTGTACCCGCTCAGCGGACAGCTCTTGTCACCCGCGTTAGCCGCCGGGGCGATGGCGTTGTCCAGCGTTTTTGTGGTGTCCAATGCGTTGCGTCTACGTCGTGTCCGGGCCACCTTGCCCGTGGCAAAACAGGACCACGCCACGCAAGCGGTGACGACATGAATATCGGAGACGTTGCAACCCAAACCGGCCTGCCCGCCAAGACCATCCGGTATTACGAGGATATCGGTCTGATCAAACCGCTGCGCGACGAAAATGGCTATCGTCGATTTCGCGAACAGGATGTGCACAAGCTGAATTTCCTAGGCCGCGCCCGCGCACTTGGGTTCACGATCGAAGATTGCCGCACCCTGCTTGCACTCTACGAGGATGAGACACGGGCCAGCGCGGATGTCAAAAAGGTTGCCCGCGCGCATCTGGCACAGATCGAAGCCAAGATTTCCGACCTCAATGCAATGCGCGACACGTTGGGGCACCTGATCGACGCCTGTGCTGGCGATGACCGTCCCGATTGTCCTATCCTGCAGGATTTGGGCGGCAAGCCATAACGCGGGGTTGCTCTTTGCGCGTGGCTTTGATTTGTCTCGGGCGGAAAATCTAGCCTGCTGAACAAGATGGGCTTCGGGTAGCAAAGAGGATCAACAAATGGCAAAAGTCGCGTTTTTGGGTCTGGGTGTCATGGGTTATCCCATGGCCGGGCACCTTCAGGCCGCCGGTCACGACGTAACCGTGTACAACCGCACGACCGCGAAGGCCGAAACCTGGGTCGCGGAACACGGTGGCTCCATGGGCAAAACGCCAGCCGAGGCCGCCCAGGGTGCTGAGATCGTTTTTGCCTGTGTCGGCAATGATGACGATCTGCGCGCCGTGTGCACGGGCGAGGCAGGCGCGTTTCATGGCATGGCAGAACGGGCGATTTTTGTCGATCACACCACGGTTTCTGCGCAGGTGACGCGGGACCTCTATGCGCAGGCCAAGGCACAGGGGCTGGCGTTTGTGGACGCCCCGATATCCGGCGGTCAGGCCGGGGCCGAGAATGCGGTTCTGTCGATCATGTGCGGTGGTGATCAGGCGGCCTATGACACAGTAGAGCCGGTGATGGCGGTTTATGCGAAAATCTGCCGGCGGATTGGCGAAAGCGGCGCCGGGCAGCTGACCAAGATGTGTAATCAGATCGCCATCGCAGGCGTGGTTCAAGGTCTCAGCGAAGCGTTGCATTTCGCCGAAAGGGCCGGGTTGGACGGTCGCGCAGTGATTGAGGTCATCAGCCAGGGTGCCGCTGGAAGCTGGCAAATGGTTAATCGGCACGAGACAATGCTGGATGACCATTTCGACCATGGCTTTGCAGTGGATTGGATGCGCAAGGATCTTGGAATTTGCCTAGATGAGGCAGACGAAAATGGCGCGTCTCTACCGCTGACGGCACTGGTCGATCAATTCTACAAAGATGTGCAGAAGCTGGGCGGCGGACGTTGGGATACATCCTCGTTGATCAAACGGCTGCGCGCGATCGGGTGATGGCACTCGGGGCGGCAAGGCCCCTGTAGTGCTCACAGTAAGGTTCAGGGCCAAAAGAGGACAGCAAAGCGTATGAGCGACATGACTGCATTCTGGGCGGATGCTCTGCGCGCCCATTGGGGGCTGGACGCCAAATTGACGCGGCTGGATGGCGAATATGACCTCAACTATTTGGTTCGGGCCACCAACGGTCAGGACTATGTGCTGAAGGTCATGCGCCCGGGATGCCCGGCAGAGGTCGTCGACCTGCAAATCAAGGCCTTGGCCCATATCGCCACAGAGGCGCCGGGTCTGCCGTTTCCCCAGGTTTACCCGGACCTCAACGGATCTCTGCTGCCAGATATTCCTGATGCCGAGGGACAGACGCGGTTGGTCTGGCTGCTCGAATGCCTGCCGGGGCGGTGCTATGCCACCGCGGCGCCAAAACCCGAGTCGTTGATCCTGAAGCTTGGCCGCGTTCTGGGTGCAACCGACAAGGCACTTGAGCGGTTCGCGCATGACGGGTTGCATCGCGCCGATTTCAAATGGGACCTGACGCAAGCGGGTTGGATTTCTGATCATCTTGATGCGATCAACAATCCTGCCCGCCAGGCTGTGTTGTCAGACATTTGCGACAGGTTCAATGCGATTTCTGATGCGTTGGCGGGATTGCCCAAACAGGCCATCCACAATGATGCCAATGACTACAACATCCTGGTTGACGGTGAACTGGGTCAGCGCCAAAGCGTCTCGGGCCTGATCGATCTTGGTGACATGTGCGCCTCACCGCGTGTCTGCGATCTGGCGATTGCCGGGGCCTATATCGTTCTGGATCATCCCAAACCGGAACGTGCACTTGCCGCTTTGGTGCGCGGATACCATGCCGCCAATCGGCTGCGACCTGATGAGGTCGACCTGATATGGCCGCTGCTGCGGATGCGGCTGGCGGTGTCTGTTGTGAATTCGACCCTGATGGCGGAAGAGCACCCGGACGACCCATACGTGACTGTCAGTCAGGCCGCAGCATGGCGCTTCCTTGAGAATACGGGTGTGAAAGGCGACTTGATGGCGGCGCGGCTGCGCACGGCCTGTCATTTGCCTGTGACGGATGGTGCACAGCGTATCCAAGCCTATCTGTCCGAGCATCGTGGCCAATTTGCCCAGATGTACGGTCAGGATTTGAACGATGCGCCAATGGGTTCCCTCTCTGTCGAAAACTCAACCTGGCCGCAGAATCCGTTCCACATGCCGCTGGATGAAGCCGCACGCGTGGGCGAGGAATTCGGCGACGGTCTGTGGCTGGGCTATTACAATGAACCGCGGCTGATCTATGCCGAACCCGGCTTTCGCAAGGGGCCGTGGAAGGCCTCAGACCGGCGAACCGTTCATCTGGCAGTGGACGTGTTTGCGCCTGCAGGAACCGTTTTACACGCCCCGATGAGCGGTCGTGTCGAAGCGGTTGAGAACCGCAATACTCATCTGGACTACGGCGGCGTCGTGATTCTGCATCATGAGACGCCGGAAGGTGATCCTTTCTATACGCTCTATGGCCATCTTGACCCAGAGGTCTGTAGCAGGCTGAAACACGGTGATCCGGTGGCGCAGGGCGCGGCATTTGCCCAGCTTGGGGATGCCGGTCAAAACGGCGGCTGGGCACCGCACGTACATTTCCAACTGGCGCTGACCACGGATGGAATGCAGGCAGATTGGCCGGGTGTTGCTGATCCGGATGAACTGGACCTGTGGCACGCGGTTTGCCCGAACCCGGCGGCCTTGCTGAACCTGCCGGACGATAAGGTGTTCTATCAACCAACCGACAGACAGGCGATCCTGCAAGGGCGGCGGGACCATTTCGGCGGCAACCTCAGTCTGACCTATGACGAACCGGTCATGCTGGTACGCGGCTGGAGGCATCACCTGTTCGACGAATGGGGGCGGCCCTATCTGGACGCCTATAACAACGTCCCCCATGTCGGCCACGCACATCCACGTATTCAGGCGGTGGCGGCGGATCAGCTAAAGCGGATGAACTCGAACACCCGGTATCTGCACCCCGTGCAAACGGCCTTTGCCGACAAGGTTCTTTCAAAACTGCCCGATCACCTCAAGGTCTGCTTCTTTGTCAATTCCGGCACTGAGGCGAACGAGCTTGCCCTGCGCCTGGCCCGCGCCCATACCGGGGCAAAGGGCATCGTCACGCCGGATCACGGCTATCACGGGAACACCAACGCAGCCGTTGCGATTTCGGCTTACAAATTCAACAAGCCGGGCGGGATCGGTCAGGCCGATTGGGTTGAACTGGTTGAGGTCGCAGACGATTTCCGTGGTTCATTCAAACGGAACGATCCGGACCGCGCCGAAAAGTTTGCGAACCTTGTAGACCCGGCGATTGCCGCATTGCAGGCCAAGGGGCACGGGGTTGCGGGTTTTATTGCAGAAACTTTTCCTTCGGTCGGTGGGCAGATCATTCCTCCGACAGGCTACCTGCCCGCTGTCTACGAAAAAATCCGTGCCGCAGGGGGTGTTTGCATTGCTGACGAAGTGCAGACCGGACTTGGGCGTTTGGGCGAATACTATTTTGGCTTCGAACACCAGGGCGCGCTGCCCGATATCGTTGTTTTGGGCAAACCCATTGGCAACGGGCATCCGATGGGCGTGCTGGTTACAACAAAAGAAATCGCGCGGAGTTTTGATAACGGTATCGAGTTCTTCTCGACCTTCGGCGGCTCGACCCTCTCCTGCCGGATTGGCAAAGAGGTCCTGGACATCGTGGATGACGAAGGCTTGCAAGAGAACGCCCGCATTATGGGTACGCGCCTGATGGACGGGTTGCGCCAAATCGAGGCCGATTTCGGCTGTGTCGGCGATGTTCGCGGGATGGGTCTGTTTCTTGGGGTCGAATTGATCAACCCCGATGGATCACAGGGCTCTGAGATTTGCAAATACGTCAAAAATCGGATGCGCGATCACCGCATTCTGATCGGCAGCGAAGGGCCGAAAGACAACATTCTGAAAATTCGACCGCCCCTGACCATCGAGAGCGAAGATGTGGATATGATCCTTTGGACCTTGCGTGACGTTCTCAGCGAGGTTGGTGACTACGCGCCCGCCCCGGCCTGCGATCATGACCATCACCATTCAGGTTGCGGATGTTGCTGAAGAACAAACCCACCCCGCGAGGAACGTGCGCTTACTTTGTCAGGATCAACTTACCGGCGCGGGTGATGCGCAGGGTGTACAGTTGGTCGCCCAGTTCGATATGGGCCAGGTTGCCGCCTTTGGTCAGATCTTCTGCTTTGTGGGCAGGCAGCATTGATACTGCATAATGTTGGCCGGGATTCGGGTTCTGTACATTCATCAGGACAACTCCAGAGGTTCTCAGGCGAAATGCCTTGGTCTGTTCGCGTTACTGTTTCTGGCTGACCCTGATGGGTTGGCTGCGGTCTTTGCCGTTAATCTGATTAAATTAGTCAGGTTAGTCAAGGCCTGCTTCTGATAATTCCCACGCCCAGTGCGATTGTGCCGGGATATCAATCAGGATACGTCTTGGCCCAAGCAAAATTTTACGAGGAATCTGATGACTGCAACAATCATGTTCGATCTGGACGGTACACTTGTCGACAGCCTGCCGGACATTGCAGCAGCCGCGAACAGTATGTTGCAGGATATTGGTGTCGAGCCTCTGCCGCAGGACCGTATCAAGCAGTTTGTGGGCAAGGGCTTGCCCAATCTTGTGGAACGCGTGATTCACCATTGCGGGTTGCCTATGGAAAATCACGGCGATCTTACCCAACGAACCCTGGCGCACTACAACACCGCCTCAAGCGATAAAACCGTCACATATCCCGGGGTGCTGGAAGCCCTTGGTCAACTGCGCGACATGGGTTGTGTTATGGGAATCTGCACCAACAAACCTGAAGGCCCGGCGCGTCACGTACTGGATGCGCTGGGGCTGGCCCCCCATTTCGATACTGTCATAGGGGGGGACAGCCTGCGCACACGCAAACCGGACCCCGCCCATCTTGAGGCCAGCTTTGCGGCAGTCACCTCGGTTGGCCCCAGGATATTTGTCGGCGACAGCGAAGTGGACGCCGAAACCGCCCAGCGCGCGCAGGTGCCGTTCCTGTTGTTTACAGAGGGGTATCGCAAATCTCCGATCTCCGAGATTCCGCATACCGTAAGCTACAGCGACTCGTTGGAGCTGCCAGCGCTTGTCACGCAAATCCTCGCCTCGACAAAGTAAAACGCACAGGCATTTTCAAGGGGATATCGAAACGGGTCTCGGCCGGTAACTGAGGGGCTGGCCGAGGGGGTAAGTAGCCAACCCCTCATAGGGGAAAAGTGATATCGTCCGATATGACCCGTTCGATAAATTACAGTTAATGGCTCCTGTCGGGACGCGATATAGGGGGTTTCCCGTAGCCCGGCAGATAAGCTTGAAATCAAAGAAGTTTATATTGCCTCGATTAGCTGGATCGACCAAAAACGCGCCAAATATTTCCTACCAAGCCAACAATCACCGTCAAAATCACTAGGTGGCGCGATCACTGCACGGATCGGACGTGACCCTGGCGAAAAGACCAGGCACAGGAATTCGCATACCCGGCCTATCTCGCTTAAATTTCGCGCAACATGGGCGCATTTGCTTAAAATTTGATCATAACGGCAGGAAATCCCATCTGTCAGCACGTTGAAGAATAGAGTTCCAACGCGGCACCGGTGAAACAAAAGGCACATCACATACGCCGCAGGTCTGCCATCACCCACCTTGCCTCGATATTGCCCAAACAGGGCGTCGCGCCCCCTCGTGCACATGGCACCGTACGCTTAAGCACGAAGATCAGGGGTGGAAGGACGGTACTGGATGGGTTTCGCCAGTCAGGTTCATTCAAATGCCTCTTTCCGCGCAGCGACGAAAACGGGTTGGACGCGGTTCTGCTGAACACCGCAGGCGGGATCACCGGCGGGGACGCGTTTCGGTTCAGTGGTACTGCCGCTGAGGGTACAACCCTAACCTTGACGACCCAAGCCTGCGAGCGGGCCTACAGGGCACAGCCAGGCCCATCTGGGCAGGTCATAAATCAACTGCGCGTCGACTCCGGTGCTCGGTTGAACTGGTTGCCGCAGGAAACCATCTTGTTCAACGGCAGCGCGCTGGAGCGACGCCTGATCATTGACCTTGCACCAACCGCATCTGCACTGATGGTTGAACCGCTTGTCTTTGGGCGCGCGGCTATGGGCGAGACGCTGGCCGATATCCGCCTTCACGACCGGATCGAGATTCGGCGCAACGGCTTTCCTGTTTTCCTGGACGCCACCCGTTTCGCGGGCGACCTTACCACGCACCTGTCCAAACCGCACATTGCTGATGGTGCCGGTGCCATGGCGCTGGTCGTATTCGCCTCGTCCACGGCTGCGGGGCATCTGCGCCCGGTTCGACAGGTGTTGCCTGATGACGCTGGCGCAACGTTGATCCGAGACGACCTGCTTGTGGTCCGGATGCTGGCAGAAAACAGCTTTGCCCTGCGCCAAGCGCTGATACCGGTTTTGCACCACCTTAACAACTCTTCTCTGCCTCGATGCTGGATGATATAAAATGAACCTGACCCCCCGTGAAAAAGACAAACTGATGGTCGCTATGGCCGCTGAGGTAGCCCGCAAGCGGCTGGCCCGCGGCGTCAAGCTGAACCACCCGGAAGCGATTGCCCTGATCACCGACGCCGTGGTCGAAGGCGCGCGTGACGGGCGTTCGGTCGCTGACATGATGCAGGCCGGGGCCGAGGTGATTACCCGCGCGCAATGCATGCAGGGCGTCCCCGAGATGATTCACGAGGTCCAGGTCGAGGCCACCTTTCCCGACGGCACCAAACTGGTGACCGTCCACAACCCCATTCGCTGAAAAGGAACCCGTAATGACCCGCATGTTATTCCCTGCCCTGATCCTGGCTGGCCCTGCGACAGCTCATACCGATACGCATTTACATGCGCATGGGTCTGACTACGGCACATTAGGCGTTGGCCTTGCGGTGCTCGCCTTGATTGCAGCAGCCTTCGTTTTGAAGCTGCCAAAATGATCCCAGGAGAGCTTTTCCCCGCCAAGGGTAAAATTACCCTGAACGCGCACGCCGTCAGCGTCACCTTGATGGTTTCCAACACGGGTGACCGACCGGTGCAGGTGGGGTCGCATTATCACTTTGCCGAGGCCAATCCAGCGTTGGAGTTCGACCGTACTGCGGCCCACGGTCTGCGTCTGGACATCGCGCCTGGCACCGCCGTGCGCTTTGAACCGGGCCAAGCCCGCGAAGTTTCACTGATCCCGATCGGCGGGGCACGCAAAATTTATGGGTTCAATCAAAAGGTCATGGGGCCGCTCTGATGCCAGCACAAATCAAACGCTCTGACTATGCCGCAATGTTCGGCCCTACCACCGGCGACAAGCTACGACTGGCCGATACCGATCTGATTATCGAGGTTGAGCGCGACCTGACCACCTATGGTGAAGAGGTAAAGTTTGGCGGCGGCAAGGTGATCCGCGATGGGATGGGGCAATCGCAGGCGACGCGTGCTGAGGGGGCTGTGGATACGGTGATCACCAATACCCTGATCGTAGACCATACCGGCATCTATAAGGCCGATGTGGGCCTGAAAGACGGGTGTATTGCCAAGATCGGCAAGGCCGGGAACCCCGATACGCAACCCGGTATCGACATTATCATCGGCCCCGGCACCGAGGCCATCGCGGGCGAAGGGCGTATCCTGACTGCGGGCGGTTTCGACAGCCATATCCACTTCATCTGCCCGCAACAGATCGAAGATGCGCTGCATTCCGGCCTAACCACCATGCTGGGCGGCGGCACCGGCCCTGCACATGGAACGCTGGCCACCACCTGCACCCCCGGCCCCTGGCATATCGGACGTATGCTACAGGCGGCCGATGCCTTTCCGATGAATCTGGCCTTTGCGGGCAAAGGCAACGCCTCGCTGCCCGCTGCGCTGGAAGAACAGGTCAAGGCCGGGGCCTGCGCCCTCAAGCTGCACGAGGATTGGGGCACCACCCCCGCCGCCATCGACTGCTGCCTCTCGGTCGCCGACGCGATGGATGTGCAGGTGATGATCCACACTGACACACTGAATGAATCCGGTTTCGTCGAAAACACAGTGGCTGCCATGAAAGGCCGCACGATTCACGCCTTCCACACCGAAGGCGCAGGCGGGGGCCACGCCCCTGACATCATCAAGATTTGCGGTGAGACCCACGTTCTGCCTTCATCCACCAACCCGACGCGCCCCTTCACCGTAAACACGGTCGAGGAGCATCTGGACATGTTGATGGTCTGCCATCACCTCGACAAATGCATCCCCGAGGACGTGGCATTTGCCGAAAGCCGCATCCGGCGTGAGACCATCGCGGCTGAGGACATCCTGCACGACATGGGCGCCTTTTCGATCATCGCAAGCGACAGCCAGGCCATGGGTCGGGTCGGAGAGGTTCTGATCCGCACCTGGCAAACCGCAGACAAGATGAAGAAACAGCGCGGGCGATTGGCCGAGGAAGCCGGCGACAACGACAACTTACGCGTCCGTCGATACATCGCCAAATACACGATCAACCCGGCAATTGCCCATGGGTTGAGCCACCAGATAGGAAGTGTCGAAGAAGGTAAGCGCGCCGACCTTGTGCTCTGGAGCCCGGCCTTTTTCGGCGTAAAGCCCGAGATGGTTCTGCTGGGTGGTACAATCGCCTGTGCGCAGATGGGTGATCCGAATGCGTCAATCCCCACGCCGCAACCCGTTTACAGCCGTCCGATGTTCGGTGCCTATGGCCGCTCGGTCGAGCAGTCAGCGATCACTTTTGTCTCTGCCGCCGCGCAGGCCGATGGGATTGGTGATACACTGGGATTGGCGAAACAAACCGTCGCCGTGCACAACACGCGCAATATCAGCAAGCGCGACCTGCTGCTGAACGACGCGACACCCCAAATCGACGTCGACCCCGAAACTTACGAAGTGCGTGCCGATGGTGAGTTGTTGACCTGTCAACCCGCCGAAGTGCTGCCGATGGCGCAACGCTATTTCATGTTCTGAGATTTAAGGAGGCCCAGATGACCACCGCGATCAAAACCGCCCGCATCTATCACGATCACCACCACTCTCAGGCCCATGCTCAGGTCTCGCTGGACTATGACGGGCGTTTTCTACGCCGCAAGATGCTGGCCACAGATGACGGCGAGTCCTTCCTGGTTGATCTGGCGCAGACAAAGTCGTTGGACCATGGTGGCGTTCTGGTTCTCGAAGACGGGCGCGAGATTGAGATCGTCGCCGCGCCCGAAGACTTGCTGGAAGTGACCGGAGATAATCTTTTGCGCCTTGTCTGGCATATCGGCAACCGTCACACCCCCTGTCAGATCGAACGCAACCGACTGCTGGTCCAGCACGATCACGTCATCCGCGATATGCTTGAAAAGCTGGGTGCAAACATTCGGGAAACCGTTGAACCTTTTACGCCTGAAGGCGGCGCATATGGCCACGGCAGGACGCATGGCCATTCCCACTAACGCGGATATCCTGACCCTGACACAATGGCTGTCCCCTGCCTATCCGGTGGGTGGATTTGCCTATTCACACGGGCTGGAATGGGCGATTGAATGCGGTGCTGTCGGTACAGTCGCACAGGTCGGCAGCTGGATCACAGACGTGATCCAACACGGATCGGGCCACAGCGACTGTGTGTTTCTTGCAGCCGCCTACCGGGCAGAAACACCAGCGAAGCTGGGCGAAATCGACCGAACGGCGCGCGCCTTCTGCGCCTCGTCAGAACGTTTGTCAGAGACTGTTTTGCTGGGCGACGCTTTCTGTACCGTCACCTCAGATGTGTGGGCGCTGGACCTAAATAAGCTGACCTACCCGGTCGCCGTCGGCCATGCTGCTGCGGTACGAAAACTGCCCCTTGGCCTGACGGCGCAAATGTTTCTTCAGGCCTTTCTGGCCAACCTTGTCGCATGCGCAACCCGGTTGGTGCCTTTGGGGCAAACGGATGCGCAGCGGCTAATCCGTGACCTGACGCCCTTGTGCCAGCGGATAGCAAACGAAGCGATTGCTACCGGCCTGAACGATCTGAGTTCAACCGCGTTCCTATCGGACATCGCGTCGATGAAACACGAAACCCAATATTCAAGGATATTCCGAACATGAGCAGCATGAACGGCCCTCTGCGCGTGGGCATCGGCGGACCTGTGGGCGCTGGCAAGACAACATTGACCGCTGCGTTGTCCGAGGCATTGCGAGACAAAGTCTCGATCGGCGTGATAACCAATGACATTTACACGCAGGAAGATGCCGAAGCGCTGATGCGGATGCAGGTTCTGCCGCAGGACCGGATTATCGGCGTGGAAACTGGTGGCTGCCCACACACGGCCATCCGCGAGGATGCGTCGATCAATCTGGCAGCCGTGGCCGAGATGCAGGCCCGCCATCCCGATGTTGAGGTGGTATTGATAGAAAGCGGCGGCGACAACCTGTCCGCCACGTTCAGCCCGGAACTCGCTGATGTGACGCTTTACGTGATCGACGTGGCAGCGGGTGAGGAAATTCCCCGCAAAGGCGGCCCTGCGATCACGAAATCCGACATATTGGTCATTAACAAAACCGATCTTGCCCGGCATGTCGGTGCCTCGCTTGAGGTGATGGACCGTGATGCGACGCGCATGCGCAACGGTCGGCCCTTTGTTTTCTCATCCCTGCGGCAAAGAAAAGGCATTGATGAAATCGTGGAAATTCTGGCACGGATCGGGGGGCTGGATATCGCGCAAAGGGCGACTTCGGGCGCTGCCTAGTTACCCCCGTATGACACGCTGAAGGATGCAACCACACGCGCCAAGTTGGCTTGTTTCGGGTCATCGCTGCAACCCTGATGGGCAAGTCCTTTCATTAATTCTCATGGCTTCCATTCTCACAGTTTCATAGGGCTTGTATATTTATGTACAGATGTACATATAGTCGCCATGACACGCATCGGCCGACCCAGATCATTTGACGAAAAGACCGCTCTGACTGCGGCCATGAATGCCTTTTGGGCAGGCGGCTATAGCGGAACGACTTATCTTGACCTTGAAAAAGCAACGGGCCTCAGACGGCAGAGCTTGACCTATGCTTTTGGAGAAAAGCAAGATTTGTTCCGCCGCGCCCTAGCATTGTATATCGACCAAAGGGTCACCAAAGCCACTGAGTTGCTTGCATCAGATGCGCCGTTCAAAGACAACCTGCGCGCACTTCTAAAGGCTTGGGAAGAGGACGCATCATCGGGTAACGGCCGCGGATGCCTATTGGTACGCTCTACAGGCGAGGTCGGTGCAGATGCACATATGACGTCAGAGTTGCAGCGCGGGGACACCATGCTTTTACACGCTCTTACGCAAGCTTTCCGTCGGGCAAAAAACAACGGAGAGCTGACGTCTGAGACGGCGCCAGACGCGCTCGCCCGGCTTGTCATTTCGGTTGGTAACGGCGCAATGATCCAAGCCGTTGCTCGCAAGAATCCGAAGATATCACAAACCGCGCACGAGGCGCTTCTGTCACTTATCACCTAGTCATGCCTTAACTGCCACCAGTCGAGGTCACCATCACTCGGACAATTTATGTCTGCTTGTTCATAATCTTTCGGGTTCCGGTCTCGATTGATTTTCTGGCACCCGCCACCACCCACCGGATTGGAGTTTACGAATGTCAACTTTCACCCACCACTCGATCGAAACCGCCCCGGACGCGGCAAAACCGATGCTGCAGCAAGCTGTAAAGGACTATGGCATGCTGCCGGGTCTTTATCAGGTGATGTCATCGTCACCGGAACTGCTGGAGAGCTACTTCAAACTGCACGAACTCTTCGAACGCACAGCGCTTTCTGTGGTTGAACGCAATGTCGTTTGGCTAGCGATCAATGTTGAACATGCCTGCCACTACTGTGTTCCGGCCCATACCGCGATCGCAAAGATGCAAGGTGTCGATGACGCCATCATTTCAGCACTTCGTGACGAGCGCCCCCTTGAGGATTCTCGGTTGGAAGCCTTGCGCCAGTTCACTCTGACCCTGGTGCGCGGGCGTGGAAATGCCCCCAAAGAGGACGTGGATGCATTCCTCACCGCCGGCTTCGAACCAAGAGCTATTTTGGACATCCTCGTTGGTCTGGCGCAGAAGGTCCTGTCAAACTATACTAACCACCTTGCTGAGACACCTGTTGATGCGCCTTTCAAGCCATTTGCCTGGCAGAAAGTCGAAATCGCGGCCGCTTAAACGCGATCACTGTTTTCCAATTGGCCTCGCGGCGAAGCGCGGGGCCACCTTTTTAAATTCTTAGGAACCCAACAATGCTGCTCGACACCCCCATTTGCGATTTTGGATGGAAGGCGCCTGACTTCACCTTGCGCGATCCGGATGGTCATGCGTTCACCATGTCCGATCATTTAGGAGAAAACGGCCTGCTGGTTGCGTTTCTCTGCAACCATTGCCCATACGTTCAGGCTATCGCGGACCGTTTAGCGGAAGACACCAGCACTTTGCTTGACGAAGGCATTGGTGTTCTTGGTGTAATGTCTAATGACTACCGAGCCGTACCAACGGACGGACCCGCATACATGCGGTCATTCGCGGCACAATCAGGCTGGCGTTTTCCGTATCTGATCGATGAAGACCAGTCCGTTGGCAAGGCTTGGGGTGCCGTCTGTACGCCCGACTTCTTTGGTCTGAACGCGGACGGTGAACTGCAATACCGCGGTCGATTGGACAACACCCGGCTTGACACCACCTCGAACCGCACTCGGGAACTTGTGGAAGCCATGCGCCAGATATCACAAAGCGGTCACGGACCGGAAAAACAAATGCCATCCATGGGATGTTCGATCAAATGGCGAAGGGTGTGATCAGCCGTTTGCAATCGGCACCAAATTCTTCCCGCATAGAACAGGGCTAAAACATCGCGTTGGCGGTTGGTATGCACCAGACTGCGGCACCCGCTACGAACCCACAGGGGATTGGTGCCTCAATCGGGAAGTCGTCTAAAATCAGGTAGGTATCCCCGGATACCGACGGCAGTTTCAGAAGCGGCGAGATTGGTCCTTACTGTAACAGAATGAGACCGATCTCTTGCACGCAAGTTTTGGCAGATAGCCAACATAAACTCTTTGTGGTGGCCAACACTTAATCCTCACCAAGGTATTGTTAGGTTCCGGAGTGAGTGGCTTCTAGATACGGCAAGCGACTACCATGAGCTCAGCACCTACTAGAATTCGCGACCAACGTGTGTAGTCGCATCAAAAAACTATCCCGCAACCCAGCAGGCAGATTGACTTCAGCTAATCGTCTTCAATTTCAATCCGGGCTTCTTTGTGCATCGACAACGAAGTTGTACCAGCCTCGATCGCATTCAAATGAACCCGTATGCGCCAGAGGTGATAAGCAACGCGATGCAACCATCGCATGGCATCCACTTGTGTGATCGCATCTTCATCTGAAATCTTGCCGTTAATGGCAGCTTCGAACAGGTGGCCTCTCAATATTTTACGCTGCTCACGAAACAGGGTTCTGAGCCGATTGAAAAGGTCCTGCAAGCCGGGAAAATCATCTGGGCTGTTTGGGCGCGCTTGCTTGGAGGTGGCGCCTGCCAGGATGCTGCGGCACCGACGCAATCTGTGTGAAGCACCAAGACCGGACGTGCGATCAAATTGCCCACATCGGTACAAAAGGCGAAAGAGGTGGTCCAATGCGTGAAGTACCGACGCGACGATGGGGCCGAGCTCTTGGTTTCCTGCCAACGGTGGCATTTTGTCCAGGTAGGATTGAAGATCCACAAGCGCCTCTTCTAATTCTTCGTGATCCGGTGGTCGTGAAGACCAGTGAGTCAACATTCCCATTGACTGGTTCAAGTGATCACAGACTGCTGTGTTGAGCTTGAAAAGCGTGTGCGTGGCCGCCTCAACTGCAAGAGTGGGTTCGGCAAACAAGGACGGATCAAGTTCGTTGGACAAAGTCGTGCCACGCTCGGGAACCAACCACTCGATGAGTCGGGCAAACGGCCGCGCCACGGGGAGTACAAGCAGAACTCCGAGCGCGTTAAAAAATGTGTGAAACGCGACAAGTGCGATCTGACCATTGCCCTCGACGGTCCACGCTGTGACCCAGGTCGCAAATGGGCCAAGTATAAAAAATGCCAGAACGCCTGTCATGAAGTTGTAGATCACATGAGCAAGACCTGTTCGGCGTGCCATCGTGCCACCACCGACCGAGGCTAGCAAGGCAGTCAACGTCGTGCCGACATCCATTCCAATGACGAGTGCTGCCGCTTGGGGAAAACTGATGGCTCCGGCACCCAACGCCGCAAGCGCGGCAGCCACCCCGGCACTTGAGGATTGGGTGACAACGGTGATTGCAAACCCAATTGCGACCAGTTGCAGTCGCCCCAGCATCGTATCTGGTGGAAAGACTGAGGGGGTCACAACGCCTTCAAATGCGGCCATCCCATCTTTCATCAGATCAATACCGACAAAAATCAGGCTGAACCCTGCCAGCGCCTGGCCGGTGAGCGCCACGTTCTGTCGCCGGGACAGGCGCAGCAGCGCGCCAAAGAAAATAAACGGCAGCACGACTTCACCTAAATCCAGTTTGAACCCAAGCAGCGCAACCATCCAACCCGTGATTGTTGTTCCGATATTTGCGCCGAAAATGATTCCCAATGCTTGAGGAAAGGTAAGAAGGCCAGATGCGACAAAGCCGACCGCGGTAACCGTTGTCGCGCTAGAGGATTGAATGACCGCGGTTGTCAGGGCGCCCGTTGCTGCTCCACTCAAAGGCGTTCGCGTAAACCTTGCCAGGAAGGAGCGCATTGATTTGCCGGCAAGTCCCTTCAGTCCCTCAGTGAGGAGAAACATCCCGAACAAAAAAATGCCGACGCCACCGAGCGCAGAAAGAAAACTCCACAACATAACGCAAACCTACCGCTAATTCGCATTCTAAAAAATCGCTCGGGTCCAATTTTGGTGGATGCAAAGATTTATCGCGACCCGAATGGCAACTGCTTGTGATCCGCTGACAGCACTAAGTCCATGGTCGTTAGCCGGTCCGGATACGTCACTCTATCGCGCCGATCATGATTGTTGGGGCCTCATTGTTTTGGCGATTGTTTTGAAATTTTTAGAATGGCCGCCAAGGTTACCGGTGGTCCGATGATCTCGAATACGACAGTGCTGGCTATTGTAAACGCCATAATGGTAGAGGCCCATTCCGGAAAACGCTCACCAGCAACAAGTGCCATACCTATGGCAACGCCTGCCTGCGGCAGTAGCGCGGGACCATACCACGGCACTTCCTGATGAGGCACACCACCTAATCGAGCGCCAATGACCCCTCCGATAAGCCTGGAAAAGATTCTAAGCAGGATAAATGCAACGCCTGTCCATCCCAATAGTTTCAGCGCGTCTACCTCCAACAAAGCACCAGCCAAAAGGAAGAAAATGATCATAAATGGCCACTGTATGTGTTCTATCTCGTGGAAAGCCCGGTCGTGATGCCGCGCGAAATTGCCAATAACAGCGCCCGTGGTCATTGCCGTAACCAGAAGAGACACTTCCAGCCACAATGCAAAACCTGCCGCAAGAAACACGATCCCGATTGCCTCTGCCTGTAGCGGCTCACCTGGTTTAAGCCGACCAGTCAAGTAAGCGGAAGGAGCACCCAACACGCAACCCAACACAATTGCGCCACCCAGATCCCATGCTGCGCCTGACAGAACGCTACTCCAACCGTTCGCTTGATCAATCAGGACAAGTGCCACACTGAACACTATCAAACCCCACGCATCATCAATGGCGACGATCCCCTTGAGTGTGTCCGTAAAGTCATTCTTGACGCCGGCTTGATGGATGACATCCGCCATTGCAGCAGGAGCCGTCGCCGTTGCGATAGAGGCGAGCAGCAATGCAAGGCCTGAAGCCAATCCGAGAAGCGACAATCCGGTTGTCACAATGATAAGGGTGGCAAACACAATCGCGAGGGAGATCGTGAAAATGGCAAGCCCATGACGAGTGAGGTTCTTGCGGGTCAACGACCCCCCTAAAAGAAACGCTACCATGGTGAGGGCAACGATCGAAACCTCATCGAACCACTGCGCAACGTCGTCTGGAATGACATTTAGGCCCGCGTCCCCAATCGAAACCCCAAGCAACAAGAGCAAAGTCACCCGAGGCAGCCGCGTAGCACGCCCCAACTGGTCGGCTGCAAGTCCGGCCAGGAAAAGCACCCCCAAGGTTACGAGAAAACCAGCAAATTCCATATTCGACACTTCACCATGCCGTGCGTGCTAAGACTTTGATCAGGATCATGATGGCAGACCGACGCTGCGCCTGATGTTTCCGGTCGGGCTCACTCCTTAATCGGCGTGTTTGAACCTATGCCACCCGAACAAAGCAGCTGACCTGGATATGCGCGAGGCCCCCAAACACAAGATGTCTTTTCCACGTAACGCATTTTGCGCTACGAAGGGACATGAACGGAAACCGCAGACTTTCCGCAGTACTCTCGGCCGATGTAGTAAACTACTCGGGCCAGATAAAGGCAGATGAGAACAGGACTCTCAGCGAACTCCGTGTCCTGCGCCGCGAGATATTTGATCCACTGGTCAGTGATCATCGCGGCAATATCGTAAAGAAAATGGGTGATGGATGGATAGTCGAGTTCAACTCGGTCTCTGACGCAGTTAGATGCGCACTGGATCTTCAAAGCCAAGTGTCAACTCAATCCTCGCTTAAACTGCGAGTTGGCGTGCATCTTGGAGATATCGTGTTCGACGAAGATGACATTTTTGGCGATGGCATCAACATCGCTGCTCGGCTGCAAGAGGCCTCCAACGAAGAGGCCGTGTTAATTTCCGATGTCGTCCATCGAAGTCTTGACGAACGCCTCGCCGAGCAATTCCATCGCGCTGGGGAACGGCAGTTCAAGAACGCCCCGTCGCCGGTCGAAGTATTTCAATGGTCGCCCCCTGGCTCCGCCCCGCCACGCGTGACACCGGCTGGCCATGCAAAGTCTCTGCTAATCGGCGTCCTGCCCTTCGACAATCTTTCCTCTGACCCCGATCAGGAATTCTTTGCGGATGGTATTACCGAAGAAATCATTACCACCCTGTCAAAACTACCAAACCTACTGGTCGTCGCGCGCAACTCTACTTTCGTTTACAAGGGTCGCTCCGTTGACGTGAAACAGGTCGGTCTGGAACAGGGTGTTGATCTTGTTCTTGAGGGAAGTGTCCGACAAAGCGGCAGCCGCGTTCGCATCACCGCACAGCTAATCGATGCAAAATCCGGAATGCACATTTGGGCGGACCGCTATGATCGCCTCATGGAAGATGTCTTTGAGGTGCAGGATGAAATTGCCCTCAGAATAGCAACCGAGCTCCAAGTTGAGCTAATGGCAGGCGAGATGGCCCGGTTCCGGGGTTCGGGGACCAAAAACCTGAATGCATGGGCTGCTCAACTTCAAGCCGTAGAGGCTTCGCGCAGGATAACAAAGGAAGCACAGGCTGATGCGCGCCGGTTTGCACAACGGGCCATTGCGCTCGATCCGGGGTACTCCGCCCCTTATTGCACTTTGGGGTTTATATGTACCGTCGAAGCCCGGCATTGCTTTGCCGCGGACCGAAGTACCGCGTTGGCCGAGGCACGTGACTGCGCGCGGCGGGCTTTGGAAATAGACAGCTACAACCCCGAGGCTCACGCAATTGCGGGTTTTGCGGATGCAATCGACGGCAGGCTGATACCGGCGATTGAGAAGTTCAATGAAGCATTGGCGTTAAACCCAAACCATGCAGATGTAGCTGCACGGCTGTCCCTTACACTGGCTTTTAACGGTCAAGCGGACAAAGCCATAAAAGTTGCACAGCAAGCTATCACGCTGAACCCTCACTATCCGGGTTGGTATGCTGGTGTTTTGGGATTGGCCCTTCGGCTTGATGGCCGTTACGAGGAAGCCAAAGCCGCATTCACCGAATATGGCCAAAGGGTAGAAGGCTTCGGGCACCTCGACCTCGTGATCGTCCACGTAGAAATGGACAACGTTGAGGCCGCGCGCGACGAAGCACGCTACGTGATGAAATACCGTCCTAAGTTTTCCATCTCAGAGTGGGCCAAAACCCAACTTTTCTCTAACAACGAACAATTGGAGAAAGACTGCGCATCATTACGTTTGGCTGGCTTGCCCGAATAGGTAAAACGTTCATCTACGACAAGGTCATTTGCATTGAGAGCCGATCTTCGTGGTGTTCGATTGGCGCTGCTTACAGTGAAAAACATCAGCCTGCCCTGTGGACAGAGCCTGCTTTGGCTGCGTAGGTTCGAACTTTGTGGCGGTCACGGTACCCTCGTTTGCTTGTCCGTTCGACCATTTCTTGCCGAGCTTTTGCGCAGGCGTTCAATTTGACCGGGATCAAAGCATCAACCCGGTCTGAGCGATTACTTTGAAGCATGAATCATAGGAACATTGTCGCAAATGAAGCTTTATCTGGCCTTGCTCCCACTTATTTTTCTTGGTTCTTCCCTTGCAGCACAGAGCGTTGGACAATCGCTGTATTCGTCAAACTGCGTCCCGTGCCACGGCATAGACGGAAAAGGTGACGGTCCCCTTGCAGCGCAGCTGGGGACACCGCCAGCAGACCTGACGAAGATTGCAGAGCGTCGCGACGGCGTATGGCCTATGCTTGAGGTCATGGCGATACTGGATGGGTACTCTCGGAATACCCTTCCTCGCGAGGATATGCCGGTGTTCGAAAACTTTTTGGATAATGAGATGAGCGAATTCGATACCGGAAATGGTCAAATGGTATTGGTGCCCACCAAGCTCATTGAAATCGTCAAATATCTTGAAGAAATACAGAATCCCGAGCCAACGTCCTATGTTCCATGACGCGGCCAGCTAACAAGGTAAAATTCCAAGGGTGCTGAATATCAAGTGCGTGGATACAGCCCTTGGCAACCAGTGTATTGTCAGGATGTTGACCGCCAGTGTCGGCACTGCAACTAGCCGCCAAGTTTAATTTACGCGATAAATGTTTTTCCCGCGCCTGCTTTGGATGCGGTGCAGTATCTGCCGCTCCGGGCCTCACCGACCGAATACCCTAAGCCCCCGCACACGAAACCGGCTTAGCGAAACCGCGACACAGTCCGCCAACCCGGTTTTCACGGCGGGCTTACCCGACCCCAACAGGGTTCTCTATTCACTCACGCCACGCGCAGCCTGAGGGTGCTCAGCCAGGAACCCCCGCAAAACAGCAAACAAAGCCTGCGCATGTTGCGCATCGTCAGCATGCAAAGCGGCGCGAATATCGTCGCAGATCATTTCGTGTACTTTTTGTGGCCCGTGGTGAACCTGCATCAGGTAGTTCCCCATCAGCGCAGCGTCATATGTGGTTAAATGCTCGTGTTCAGCGAGCGCATCAATCTCTGCCCGCGTGAGCGCGGACATGTCTTCGATATCTTCTACCGAAATCATGGTTCTCAGCCTCCTCACCCGTGAACACTAACCATCAAAACGGCATAGTACCTTGATTTCGCTCAAGCGCCGGCCAGCCCGCTTTTTCATGCGAGATTAGTTTTGGCCTCTCCGCCAAAAGCGGTTAGCTAGGTTTACACCATGTGGCATAGCACATTTTTTCGACGCCAAGGTTGGAGGCATTACCATGAAAACAGTCGTTGTGACCGGGGCTGCAGGAGGGATGGGGCAGGCTATTAGCCGCCATCTACATGCAGATGGAATGCACGTGATCGGACTGGACCTTGACCCAGACGGGTTGGGAGAACTGGCAGCTGAACTGGGTGGAAATTTCACGCCTATCTCTGTTGACCTGACTGATCCTGAGGCCATTTCCCGCACGTTTGCTGACATCAGGACAGAGCATGGCGGTTTGGATGCTTTGGTAAACAACGCGGGAACCTGCCTCATGTCAGATTTCCCGCACATTCCGGCCGAGGAATTAGACAAACAGATGGCGATCAACTTTTCCTCTGCGTTCCATTGCTGCCAGCAGGCGGTTCAATTGATGGTGGAACGAGACGGTATCAAGAAAATCGTCAATATTTCGTCAAACGGAGCCTACAACTTTGATGTTTTTGACCCGCCACACTACCGCGCGTCCAAAGCGGCGTTGGACACGCTGACCAAAGACCTTGCCCGGCGCTATGCACGAGACAAAATCTGCGTGAATTCTCTGGCTCCGGCCATGACCGAGACACCGCTTTTTGGTGTACTTACCGAAGATGTTTTGCAGTCAGCCATCGATGCCATGCCGCATGGCAAAGCGATGCGGCCTGAACAAATCGCATCTTGGGTCAGCTTTCTTATCTCGCCAGCGGGCGATGTTTCCAGCGGCAACGTTATTATCCTGAATCAGGGGCGCGACGTAAGATAAGCCGTTTTCGCACGGCACGCTTACTGAGACAGCCGCGCCTAATTCTATGGGTTCAGCTATAGACTTCTGGTGCTTTTTTCAAATCGGGCCACTGTTTTGGGCAATGCCCATAGATCACAAAGGCATTTCGCCTGGATGCCAGACGCATGAGCCGGTCCGCGCTGGCAATTGCTGCGTCTTCGTCACAGGATCCGGCAAATTTCTCGTCGATTTCTTCCGGTCGTGAGATCGCATCACTGGTTAGCAAAAAGGTGCCAGAAGGAAGATCGACCATCACCGCGATCTGGCCTGGCGCGTGGCCGGGTGCCGCCAGGACTGTAAGGCCCGGTCCGATCTCTACATCGCCTTCAACTTCCAGGTAGTCCTGATCTGGCCATTCCAGCGGTTGCACATCACCCCAGTATAACGGGCGCGGCAAAGCGCGTTCCGTGGCCGCGATCAATATGGGTGAGGCAGGAAAAGCGCCCAAGGCTCCGACATGGTCGATATGGGTGTGCGTACAAATCTGCAGTGTGATGTCCGACGGATCCACCCCCAGCTTTGCCAGCTGTGACCGCGGCAGATTTTCGGGACCGCAGTGCAAGACCTCGCCAAACTCAAACAGACGATCTTCTTGAACCGCAGCTTCGGTGTCGGTTGCGTATTTTTCGGGGAAACCCGTGTCGATAAGAATCGCCTCTCCGGCATCGGTGCGGATCAAAAACCCGCAAATTCCTATGATGCGGCCATTGGAATTGACCTTGAAAAGCCCATAGTCCAGCACGGCCAGATCGCGTGGACGCCCTTTGACAAACCCCTTTGCTTTCACACACTCTCTCCTTGTTTTGTCACAAGGATTTCGAGCTCGGCATGAAAGTCAAGATGCACACGCTTTTTCAGTACCTGCTGGATACAACAGAAGCAGACCCCGAAGCCTTCGTCGGGTTTTCTTTGTCCGAGTCTCCGCGTCTGGGTGAGTTTTTGGATGCGCTGGACCCAGAGCTGCCGCTGGATTGGAACCAGAAGAGCTTTCGCGGCTTACCCGCCCTTAGGAACCACGTATTGGATAGGGCTGGTCTTTCCGGGATATGTCAACCAGACGATGTTCTTATCACAGCAGGCGCGGCTGAGGCCTATTACCTTGCATTCATGCAATTGGTCCAGCCAGGTGACGAAGTGGTGACTGAACGTCCGGGCTGGCCACAAGCGGGTGTGCTGGCTGAAGCAGTCGGCGCAACCCTAAAAGTGGTGGATCGGGATGAGGCCTCGGGCTGGTCCTTGCCGCTAGATGCTGTTGAGGCCGCAGTGACCCAACGAACGCGTCTTATCTTTCTCACCAACCCAAACAATCCGACCGGACGCCTGATGACCCGCGGCGAACTTGAAAGACTGGTCCAAATCGCGGATCGCGTTGGCGCGTGGCTGGTTGTGGACGAGGTTTACGCAGGTTTGGAATGGGAAGGTGCGCGTGCGCCTTCAATTGCCGGGATGTATCCGCGCGGCATCACAACAGGAAGCGTATCCAAAGCGCTTGGTCTGCAAGGGTTGCGCACCGGTTGGATGATTTGCCGTGACCCGGATTTGATCTGGGATGCAATCATTCTGCGGGAAAACTCCAGCGAGATTATGAACATACTTGGCGAAGTCATTGCTGAAATCGCGTTGAGGCCTGACAGGTATGATCAGGCCATACAGACGGCGCGGGCAGCAGGATTGAGAACGCTAAAGCGACTTGATGAATTTGTCTTGAGTCAACCGCGCCTGGAGTGGGTTAAACCGCAGGCCGGATTGATTGGCCTGGCACGGCTCGACGGGATTGATGGAAACGCGTTTGCCAAACGCTTGCTGGCCGATCCCTACCGCACGTTCCTTTTACCGGGCTCATCTTACGGCATGCTCAACCACATCCGACTGGGCGTCGGAGGAGGCGCCGCAGCCAACTTGGATCTCGGGTTGGAACGTATGGGCGAACTTTTGGCGAACTGGCAGAGCAAGTAGCCTCAGGCTTCGCCATGACGTTTGGAAAACAACACAGAAGCACGCAACCTGAACTCCGTTTGGTGCAAGGGTCAGCTTGACCCCCCTAGCCCCGACCGGCACGCTATCAAATAGAGGGCTCAAGTTCCGGGAAAGCCCAACTGCCGTCCACGTTTTCGCGCGCTGCTGATAGAGGCTGATCGACCACATCCCGCCTACAGGTACGTCGACGGGTACCTCAATCCGGTATTCAACCACAGGCAGCCCCGGCTTGTTGCTGACATTGAGCGCGCTGTTCTCCAGCAAGCGATCCGCTCATGCATCTTTAGAAGATAAGTGAAAACTAAAGTCCGTTCAGTTCGAAAATCGTCTTTCGTTTCGACTAGCTGAATGACCGCCTTAAAGCCATTGCAGAAGTGCTGAAACCAACTGCGCGCGTACGCAGCGCACCAATCTGCGGTTCTGTCGAACTTCACTCGCTGCCTCGCACAAGGAAATGCAGCCGTTCTAGCAGCACGCAGCAAAAAGACACGACTTCACGTAGTACGCAGGACTAATCGAAAGAACGCGCCCATGAAGCAAAGCGCTGAACTTCGGCAAAACGCGGATGACCCCCACGGCTTAGCGCCCAAAAGGTTGTGCCGGACAATTCCGCTTCAAACAGGCGCACCAGGTGTCTGGCTGCAACTGCTTAGGCCACCAAGACACTTTAGGCCAATACCACGCGTTGACCTGCCAGCGCCGCGTCAACGGTATTGATTTCCTCGGAATAGTGCTGTGTGATTTCTGGCACCGCACCCCCAAGCCCGGCTGCGTGAGACCAGCGCTGCCAGCTGGGCGACGCTTCCGCGCCGCAACTCCAGCGGCACTGGATCACAACGGCAGGTGCAGAATGGCGGCGTCGTCATCGACCAGAGGCTGGCTCAGCAGCTCCGGTGCGCAGAGCATGATCGGACTGTCTTCAAAAGCGGCGACCATTGATCTTCCGGCTTTGCCTGACCCGCGTAGCGAACCGCAAAATCGACATCGCCACTGGACAGGTCGACCGGGTGGTTGTCGACCTCGACCTTCAGATTGAGTCCGGTCTGACTGCGCGGGGCGGGCAGTCAACCCATAAGCCAGAGACTGGTGAAAGCCACTTTGACCGAAACGGTCAACGGGCGGTCCGCATTGGGCTGCGAAATCCCTGCGATGGCACCGGCCATGCGGTCAAAACTTTCGCGCTGCAAGGGAAAAACGCAGATGCCCGGCGGCTGCGTCAAAAGCACGAAGCGCATGGCGTCGCATCGGTTCCAGCCTTTCCGATCGGTCAGGAACCCAGATGAATCTCATTCATCCATGCCGTGAAAAATTCGCCTTCGCCATGGGATTGGCCGCTTGATAGGCAAGTCCTGCAGTGCAGAAACTCAGGAGATTTCCCATGCCCACTCTGTTGCGAATTGATGCAAGCGCCCAGCTTGAAGACCGTTCCCTGACCCGCCATTTGACCGGGCTGTTCACCCAAAGCTTTCTGGCTGAAGCTCCGGAAACAAAAGTGATTACCCGCGATGTAGGGTTGAACCCTATTCCTGCAATTGACCATAAATTCATCCATGCCGCCTTTACCCCGCCCGAAGAGCGTGAGCCGTGGATGGACGAGCGTCTGGCCCTGTCGGACGAGCTGGTCGACGAAGTGATCGCGGCGGATATCGTCGTTCTGGGGGCGCCGATGTACAACTACGGTATGCCGACCGCTTTGAAAGGCTGGATCGACCACATCGCGCGGATCGGTCGGACCTTTTCCTTTGATCTGGCGCGCGGCGATACGCCGATCGAGCCGATCCTGTCGGGAAAACAGCTGGTGGTGCTGTCGTCGCGCGGTGAATTCGGATTTGAGCCGGGTGGTGTGCGGGCTCACCTCAACGCGCTTGATCCGGCGCTGGCGGCCTGTGCGCATTACTTCGGTGTAGCGCAGGCGGATATCGATACGATCGCTATCGAATATCAGGAGTTCAAGGACGCGCGTCACGAAGCGTCGGTTGAATCGGCAGAGACTCGCACCCGCGAACTGGCCGCGAAACTGGCCGGTGCGGCGGCGCAGGCAGCCTGAAACAAACGTTTGAAACGGTAAAACCTGGGGGCGCGGATCGAAATCCGCGCCCCCATGGTCGAGACTGGGGCCCGTCACTCCATCGCTCCTCCTTCGATAACCGGCGAGTTTATCCAGAGGTTCAGCGGGCACTTCACCGGTGAAGGGCGCAAACCGATTGCCGCCAGCGCCATGCGCAGATTGTCGGTGCAATTGTCGTGATATCCCTGATGCCCAAGTTGGGTATACCGGTGAATATCGCAAGACGCGACAAGCGTGTCGTGAACACCGGGTGAGGTGTCCTCGACCAAAGTCAGGATCGGGCGGCGCCGGTTGGTCACCAGCGCATCGTCAGGGCGCGGTGATATGTGCTTCAAGGTGGGCGCAAGTGTTCCATCGAAAAATATTCGTTGCAAACACCTTCGGCAAAAGTCCAGAAATCGCTGATCTGGCTACCGTCGGCATTAAGCTCTGGACCCGTTGATTTGGTTTTATTTGACGCGCCGGGCTGTTTTAAGCTTCTGAACTTATGGAGGCGTGATGAGCAATTTGTTTTGGTTGGCCGACGAGCGGATGGCTCGGTTTGGAACGAACTTCCTGAATAGTCATGGCACGCCGAGGGTTGACGACAGGCGTGTGTTGAGCGGGTTATCTTTTTCGATCGCAATGG
>NZ_JBXWNC010000022.1:0-44512 GCF_059610165.1 Ruegeria sp. YTSA135
CCGATGCCCGAAAGTCTTTCTGTCCGAAATCGCCCTCGCGGCTCTCGTCATCTACTGGCTATGAGTCCTGAGCGTAGACATCGGGGTCTTTGATGAAGCTACGAAAAGTTCTGTTTACGCAGCACAGACCCAAGCTGCGAAGGCCAGGGGCATTTCAAACTGTCCGCTGTGCGCAGTTGGCCATGATTCTAACAAAGCGAAGATTTGGGCGATCAAAGAGATGGAGGCAGATCATGTTTCCGTTTGGAGCAAAGGCGGCGCGACCGCTGCGTCGAATTGCGAGATGCTCTGCAGGACGCACAATCGCGCCAAGGGTAATCGGTGAGGCTTTCTGGAAGCCGATGGGGTCGCTCTAAATCGCGTGAAACAGAGGTGACAATCGGATTCATTCTGCTTCGCGAAATACTCGTGATCGCTGCGTTGTAAAAAAACGGTAGTTAACCAGTGGCTTCTTTGGGCCGGTCACATCCCGAAGGCGCACCGGTGTTTGCAGATTCGCAGCGTCCGCTTTCCTGCGCACAGTTGTCATTTGTGGTGCTTGGAGATGCAAACGAAGCGAAGGTCCGGCTTGGTGGCCTGTCCCGAATATTGTGGCCCTACGTCCCGGAGGTCGCGTCCGGCTCTAGTCATCGCCAATAACCGTGGCGCTGTCTGCCAATAGCCTCGCCGCACTACAGTGATCCAATAGGCACACTTCAATCTTTGTCACAGTGCTTCCATATTGCTTCCGGCCAGAAGAAGGTCTCGAACGACGCTCAACGCACACGCTTATACCTTCTTGTTCTTACTTAATAAAGTGGTGAGCCGTGCAGGATTCGAACCTGCGACCCACTGATTAAAAGTCTTATTAGCCCCTTTTTGATAGCATTATAGCCAAATCGATTGGACAGTATATTCTCTTAAATAACAAAAGTTTTAGCGTGCAGAGGTTTCTATAAGACCCTTCCCAACTCTCCACACTTTGCTTACCTTGTGCTTACCCAAGCCGTCCGAGACCAATATGCCCAACGTCAGATTAACAAAATCAAGTGTCGATCGCCTTTCAGCAACAAACCGGGACACGATATATTGGGACGACGGTCTGCCGGGTTTTGGACTTCGCGTGAAAACGACCGGCGTCAAAAGCTTCTTAGTTCAATATCGCAACAAACAAACCGGTCGGTCGAAACGCAAGACACTTGGGCGATATGGACCGACCTTGTCTTTGGGCGCCGCCCGCGAAATAGCACGCGCGCTTCTTGCTGACGTGGTACGTGGCGCAGATCCTGTCGCCGAAGCTCAAAGCCTAAGGCATTCACCAACGGTGAATTCACTTGCCACGCAATACATGACCGAACATGCGGAACCGAAGAAACGTCCCGGTAGCGTTCGGAATGATCGGTCAATGCTGGACAGATACATTCTCCCCAAGCTTGGGGATCTTAAAGTCATTGAAGTGACGCATCAGCATGTTCAGAAGCTTCACAATCAAATGCGTGATACGCCCTATCAAGCCAATCGCACTCTGGCGCTCATGTCGAAAATGTTTGAACTGTCTGTGCGCTGGGGTCAGCGTTCTGACAATCCGGCGCGCGGCATAGAAAAGTTCCCCGAGGAAAAGCGGGACCGCTGGTTGTCAGACGGTGAGCTGCAAAGACTTTTGGTGGCTCTGTCAGAGCATCCAAATCAGGTTGCAGCGAACGCTATTCGCCTGCAGCTCCTGACAGGCGCACGGATCGGCGAAGTGCTGAAGGCAAAATGGGAAGACTTCGATTTGGACCGCGCGGTCTGGACAAAGCCGTCGCACCACACAAAGCAAAAGCGACGAGAGCACCTGCCGATTTCGTCAGCAACCTGTGACTTGCTTACGGCAATGAAAGCAGGGGCATCTCCTGAAAGTCGTTGGTTGTTTCCGGGACGCTCTCCGGACCAACCGTACAAAGATCTGAAGAAGTTTTGGAGCTCGGTCACCAAATCAGCAGGTCTTCAAGACTACCGTATCCACGACAATCGGCATACGCATGCGTCGCATCTCGTTTCCAGCGGTCTGAGTCTGCCTATAGTCGGTCGATTGCTTGGACACACGAACCCGTCTACCACGCAACGCTACGCGCACCTCGCAGATGACCCGTTGCGGCAGGCAGCGGATGTGATGGGTAAGAAGATCAGCGGTGGCAGTTCCTGAAACCTGAGAATTTCCTGTGCTGAAGACACGCGAGCGGCAATTAGACTGCAGCTGTCGGCACAGTGTCGATGTTTGGAACGGAAGGGAATGGACGGAGATATAAGATGTCCAAATCTCTACTTCCCGTTGTCACAACGCGTCGTCCGCCTTGGAACAAAGGCAGACTAGTCGGACAGAAGCGGCCATTGCAGTCAAAGCAAGTCTGGGCCATTCGCGCTCGGCTCGAACTTGCAAACAAGCTGAGAGACCTAGCATTGTTCAATCTTGCCATCGATAGCAAGTTGCGCGGGTGCGATCTCGTCCGCCTGAGGGTTAACGATCTCGCCGTCGGCAATTCTGTTCGGGATCGGGTATCCGTTGTTCAACGTAAAACTGCGAAGCCAGTGCAATTTGAAGTGACGGAGAATACACGTGAAGTCGTGTCGCAATGGGTCTCTTCTCAATACATGCATGGACAACGGTATCTGTTTCCAAGTCGTATGCATGCTTTGCCGCATCTTTCGACCCGGCAATACGCTAGGCTTTTCCGGGAATGGGTGTCAGCGATTGGTCTCGATCCGTCCAGTTACGGCACGCATTCGCTTAGGCGCACCAAAGCGGCTTTGATATACAGAAAGACCGGAAACCTACGTGCCGTTCAACTTCTGCTCGGTCACAGCAAAGTGGACAGTACGGTGCGTTACCTTGGCGTCGAGCTTGAAGACGCGCTTAGTATTGCCGAACGTATCAATCTTTAACGATTTAGGCGGGCGGGATCGTCCGCTCGCCGCTCCCAAGCAGACTTTCGGAATCTCCCGTTAATCTTCCGCTTCGAGCCCAAAGCGATCATTGAATATTTACGAAATCCGGACGACTGTGGGATAGGATACCGCGAGAAGCGCTGCAATTTCGCACAGCTTTCGGCAGTAAAAATTTGGCGCCGACAGATGGCCATGGTCTTTCGCGCTGATTGGCGTTTATCGGCTCAAGACTTTGAAAACGGCTTGTTTGTCCAGAAATCAAACAACATTTTCGCTATCTCGGTCTGGTGATGTGCATAGACCACCACATCGAGCTTTTCCTTGCCCAGTTGGTTGCGTAGCGAGATCAATTCACCACTCTCAATTTCCTTGTGCACCATGCTGAACGGCAACCAACCAACACCGAGACCGTTCAGGATCATTTCTTTTGCCCCACTTGAAAAGGCCGTCTGGCAAACGGGGTTTTTGCTGAAATCCGCGGTTCCGAAAGGGAGTTTGCTCTTGTTCAATGCTTCGCCAAAGTAGCTGTTTTCGGGATAGACAATGGCCGGCGTATCCAAAGGTACGTCACCGGTTCCGTGCACTGCGTACCGCAATCCGCCACCGATGACCGGAATGAGGTAGTCGTGACCCCAAGCGCCGCGAAGAATGCCTGCTCCGAACGGCATTGGGGCGACGGTTTGCGTCTCATAGCATAGCAGCATGTTGGTATCGCCGCGCAAGAACAGTGTGACACAATCGTTCAGATTGGCAGTTCTGAGACGAAAACGGAGCCCCTTGAACGTGGCACGCGCACGCAGCGCCATATCGGGGAAGGTGGAGACGACCGATGCATGTGTCGCGGCGATCGTCACAATCGAAACGGTGGGGCCGTGTTGCGCAATTTTTGTGCGCAGGTCATTTAGCCTAACGATCAAAGAGCGGATTTCGGCTTCGTTCGAGGCCAGTGCCGGACTGATCTCTATTCGGTTCGATTTGCGATTGAGAACGTCAATCCCCAGCCACTCCTCAAAACTGCGAATACGCCTTGAGAACGCTGGTTGCGTAATGTTTCTGCGGGCCGCGGCCCGCGTCATGCTCCGCTCTTCCAGAAGGGCCAAAACATCATCAAACCACAGCATATTCATCCGCATCTCCCTAACACCCTAAGAAAATGTATGAGCAGCCTGCAAAATATGCACTGTTTTTCCGCTTTTTCTTTTGAAAGTGTTTGGCTGTAGGCAAAAGCAGGGAGAGTGTAGTGGCTGAGACAATTCAGATGAACGGCGGTGACGCGATAGTCGCGCCGGAGATGGTTTTGAGCTTGTGCAAGGAGCTATCGCTGACGCTGGCGAAATTTCCCCGGGTATCGCTTGGTCATCTTCCTACGCCGTTGGAGCCGATGGATCGCCTGAGCGAGGCTTTGGGTGGTCCTCGGTTTTGGGTCAAACGGGATGATTGCACTGGCCTCTCGTCGGGTGGGAACAAGACCCGTAAGCTGGAATTTCTGATGGCTGACGCAGTCCAGAAAGGCGCAGATACAATCATCACGCAAGGGGCGACGCAATCTAATCACGCGCGCCAGACAGCAGCGGCGGCCGCAAAACTTGGCCTTGCGTGCCATATCCTGCTTGAGGATCGTACGGGTTCCAATGACCCGAACTATATTCTGAATGGAAACGTCCTGTTGGATCGATTGCATGGTGCCAGTGTCTCCAAGCGTCCCGGTGGCGCAGACATGAACGCCGAGATGGAAGCCTGCGCTGCGCAGATGAAGACAGAAGGCAAAAACCCTTACATCATCCCGGGCGGTGGATCAAACCCGATCGGGGCATTGGGCTACGTAAACTGCGCGCGCGAGTTATGCGAACAGGCCGCCAATGCCGGGTTGAAAATTGATGCGCTGGTACATGCGACCGGCAGCTCGGGCACACAAGCCGGATTAGTCGCCGGTCTTGCCGCCCTAGAAAGTGACATTCACCTTTTGGGCATCGGCGTGCGGGCCCCGCAAGACAAACAGGAAGGCATGGTCCATGATCTGGCCGTACGTACTGTCGAGTATATGGAGACGGGTACGCCCATTGCGCGCGAAAATGTGCGCGCAAACTGCGACTACGTCGGTGCAGGATATGGTCTTCCGACCAAAGGGATGATTGACGCGCTCAAGCTGTTGGCCCGCACCGAAGGGCTTCTGTTCGACCCGGTCTATTCCGGTAAAGGGTTGGATGGTCTCATCGACCAAACCCGCAAAGGCTATTTCGACGGCATGGACAATGTCGTCTTTCTGCACACCGGCGGAAGTGCAGCCCTGTTTGGCTATCCCGAAACTTTCGAACTTCCTGGCTACGTGGCCTGAAAATAAACAACAAACCAACAAGGAGATATCAAATGACACTAAAAAAATACTTGATCAGCGCGGCTTTGGTTTCAGCTCTCGGCGCACCACTCGCCGCTGAAGAGGTTAAGATCGGTGTTCCCACTTGGACCGGAGCACAGGCTATTGCCCATGTCTTGGGTGAGATCGTGACCACCCGCATTGGCGGCACAGTGGAGTATGTGCCGGGCAACAATGCCACGATTTTTCAAGCGATGGATCAGGGTAAGGGTGACATCGACGTTCACCCTGATGTATGGCTGCCAAATCAGGAAGCGTTCACCAAGCAATACGTTGATGGTGCCGGCACCGTGACGTTGTCATCGAACCCCTACCAGGGCAACCAGGGTTTCTGCGTCTCCAAAGACTTTGCCGCAGAGATGAACATCACCGACATCGCGGATCTTGGACGCCCCGATGTGGCGGCTGCGATGGACAGCGATGGCAATGGTAAGGGTGAGATGTGGATCGGTGCGCCCGGCTGGGCCTCGGCCAATGTCAACGAGGTGAAGGTTCGCGACTATGGCCTGTTGGATTTCATCGATCCGATCCGCGCCGAGGAAGCTGTGAAGACCGCGCGCATCAAGGACAGTATTGCCAAAAAAGAAGGATATGCCTTCTACTGCTATGAGCCGCATGCTGTTTGGTACATGTTTGACGTAGTGATGCTGACCGAACCGACTTATGACCCTGAAAAATACGTGATGGTGCAACCCTCCGACGACCCTGACTGGTACAACAAGTCGATGGTAGCCAGTAAGGACGCTCTGAAGGAAGTTCAGATCGCCTGGTCCAACTCGCTTGCGGATCGCTCGCCGGCGATTGCGGAATTCTTCGCCAACTTCTCCCTGACCGCCGATGACGTGAGCTCGCTGGCCTTCGAGATCAGTGCCAATGGGCGCGATGCTGAGGAAGTTGCGGCCGAATGGGTTAACGCCAATTCCGAGCGCGTAGATTCGATGCTGGGTCTCTGAGCCAGGCCAAAAAAACAACGGGCAGCACCTAGCGGTGCCGCCCCACTTGAAGGCACGCACGGGTGGGCGGATGAGCGACGAGACTGTAATCGAAATTTCCAACATCTGGAAAATCTTCGGGGCAAAACCCGAGGCCGCTCTTGAAGCCATTCGTGCGCGGGGGCTGACCAAGGCTGAAGTCCTTGCTGAATTCAACGCGGTGGTGGGCGTGGCCGATGTCAGCCTCAACGTCAAACGCGGTGAGATCTTCTGTATCATGGGCCTATCAGGGAGCGGCAAATCCACACTCGTACGCCATTTCAATCGCCTGCTCGAACCAACGGCCGGCAAGATCGAGATCGAGGGCACGGACGTCATGGCACTCGGCACAAAGGAACTTCAGGCTTTCCGCAACCGGAAAATCGGGATGGTCTTCCAGAATTTTGCGCTGATGCCCCACCGTTCAGTCCTTGATAACGTAGCAATGCCCCTGGAAATCCGCCAGGTCGCCAAGAACGAGCGTATGCGGCAGGCAGCCGCCATTCTCGACATTGTCGAATTGGGGGCTTGGGGGTCGAAATTCGCTCACGAACTCTCTGGCGGCATGCAGCAACGTGTGGGGCTTGCCCGTGCGCTCGCGGCCAACCCTGATGTTCTACTGATGGATGAGCCCTTCTCCGCACTTGATCCCCTGATCCGGCGGCAGTTGCAGGATGAGTTCATCCGGCTGTCCAAAATCCTCAAAAAGACCACGATCTTCATCACTCATGATCTGGATGAGGCCGTCCGTATAGGAGATCGGATTGCCATCATGCGTGACGGCAAGATGGTGCAGATCGGCTCGGCAGAGGACATTGTCATGCATCCCGCTGATGACTACGTTGCTGATTTCGTGGCCGGGATATCGCGCCTGAAGGTGGTGCATGCTCATGCGGCGATGCAGCCCTTGGACAGCTACTTCGCCACGCACGGCCCGCTGCCCGCTGACATCGACCGGGTGGACCACAATGAGACACTTTCCGCTTTAATTACGCGAGCCATCGACGATGAACGGCCGGTTCTGGTGTCCGAAGGCGGCGAAGATAGAGGTGTCATCACTCGCGCAGATCTGTTGCGCACCGTGATTGAAGGGACGGAAATGTCATGAGCGAAGATCTTGGTGTGAACCCCCTTGAAGACACAGAAAGCGAAGCCGCGCAGGCCTACGCCGAGGAACGCCGCGAGAATATCCGCACCTTTGTGCGCACAAGTCCCGACTACTACATCCGCAACTTCGACAAGATCGGATCGTCCGCGCGCTTTACGGCAACCTTCAATGTGATGGCCGGGCTTTTTGGTCCGATCTGGTTCGGCGCACGCGGACTTTGGTCATGGGCATTGGCCTTTCTTGTCGTCGAGGCAATCGGCTTTGTGCAGATAGCGCGGGGCCTATTCGGAGATCTGGGAGCGGATGCGCTGGCCCGTGTGACCTCGATCGAAGGTACGCTCGATTTGCGCTACCAGCAGCTTGCTGCAGCTCAAGAAAGCGGCTCGGATCGAGCCGCCGCCATCCAGCGCCAGATCGAAGGGCTGGAGGCCAACATTGAAGGTTTCCGCGCCGAGGCAGAGCTGCTCGCCGCGCAAGGTCCGTCGATTGCACTCACCGGGGTTATCATCTTGCTTGTGGCTAAGCTCATACAGGCTGTGGTCGCCAACTGGGCACTGGAGGCCCGGTTTTCTGACTGGCTCTCAGATCGCGCCATTCGCTCTGGCATGCCGGTCAGTCAGATTGTTTTTAGCGCGGGTTTCATGATCTTGTTGGTCGCGACCGCAATGATCCACTACAGTTTCCCCGGCCGTTTTTCATTTCTTAGCGAGTTTCCGACGGATAACTCAATCCGCCTGGCCAGTATTGACAGCGTAGAGGGTTTTATCGCCTGGTGCGTCGCCAACAGTGTGGCGTTCTTTGACGGTCTCACCGCGGCCATTCGCTGGTTGCTGGATGCCATGGAGGTTGCGTTAGTTCAAACCCCTTGGATAGTGGTGGCCGCGCTGATCGTTCTGTTGACCTGGCTCACGGCTGGGTTGCGCATGGCTATATGGTCTGGTGCCTTTCTGGCCTACATGGGCCTTCTCGGCTTCTGGGAAAAAGCTATGACCACTTTGGCGCTTCTCGGCACTGCGGCACTGCTTTCCATCGTGATTGGCATTCCTTTGGGCATGTTCTCTGCTCGCCGACCGCGGTTCTACGCTGTCATCCAGCCGATCATGGATTTCATGCAGACCATGCCTGCCTTTGTCTTCATGGTGCCTGTGATTGCCTTTTTTGGTGTTGGCAAGCCAGCGGCAGTCATTGTCACTATGATCTTCGGTGGGACACCCGTGGTACGCCTTACAGTTTTGGGTCTGCGTGGTGTTCCTGAGAGCGTGCGTGAAGCCGCGATCAGTTTTGGCGCCAACAAGTGGTACCTTCTCACCAAAGTTGATCTACCGCTCGCCAGCCCCTCCATTCGCGCAGGCATCAACCAGACAATCATGCTGTCATTGGCCATGGTCGTGGTGGCTTCTCTTATTGGCGCGAAAGGGCTGGGCGAAGACGTTCTCGAGGCGCTGCAATACGCCAATGTGGGCCAGGGTATCCTCGCAGGCTTTGCCATTCTCTTCTGCGCGATGATCCTTGATCGGATCGTTCAAGGTCAGCGAAAGTGACCCCCCTTGTCCTTGTTCATGGTTTCATGGGGGGCAGCGCACAATGGGATGGGTGTCGCGATACACTGCGGCAGCATGCAGATGTGATTGCCGTCGACCTGCCCGGATTTGGAGCAAATGCGCATCTGCCGCCAATTGACAGTATTGGCGGATATGCGGATTGGGTCGTCCAGTACCTCCGCAGCCTCGGAGTGGAGAGTTATCATCTGCTGGGTCACTCCATGGGCGGCATGATCGCTCAGGAAATCGCTTTGCGAGATCGTGAGAGGATTAACCGCCTTGTGCTTTACGCAACTGGCGCGGTCGGTGTTTTGCCAGGCAGGTTCGAGACCATTAAACAGAGTAAACAGCGCGCTTCGGAAGACGGCCCGGCGGCCACCGCACGTCGAATCGCAGCGACTTGGTTTCTGCATTGCGAAGCGGCACCGGGATATGAAGACTGCGCCGGGATCGCCGCTCAAGCCAAGCTGTCGGCCCTGGAGGCGGGCCTAGACGCGATGCAAGCCTGGTCAGGGGAACAGAACCTCTGCCAAATCCAGCAGGAGACACTCGTCCTTTGGGGCGATCAAGATCGGACATATCCCTGGAGCCAAATTCAATTGCTTTGGGAAACAATTCCCAATACATCACTAGCAGTTGTGCCAGGTTGCGCTCACGCTCTACATGCCGAGAGACCTGAATTTTTCACACGTTTAATCTCCGACTTTTTGGACCGCTGAGCAATCCCAACAACTTGGACGTTTGCAGGGCGGCAGCCAAGATCAGCTTTGTCCGCGGAGCGGTCATTCAGAAAAATTCGCCCAATGCCTGCTCTGCGGACTTTGCCGACCTTCGCGTAGGTCAAACTAACCGCTGGTTCCGGCCCACTCCCGACCTTCAAAGCTTGGGTAAATGCCGCAACACAGCTTCGCCGAAGCAGCCGTTCGTACAAGTCGCAGCATCTCCCCGACAAAAAGTCCTAGATGCGAACAATGCAGACTTCTGCTTGCGCAAATGTCAACTCCGATCTGCTTGGAGTTAGCCGGTACCAATGGTGTCCAAGAAGAGAGAAAAGAGCTCGCCCTGCGAGTTGATCCTCAGCTTCGAGTAAACGTTGCGGCGGTGAATGCGCACGGTTCCTGGCGAGATGGAGAGCATCTTCCCGATCGCCTCGGAAGAATGGCCTCGAAGGGTCAGTTCAACGATCTGACCCTCCCTTTCAGTGAGAGCGCCATCGCCGATCGTATTAAAGGCGTCTGCAACCCTCTGGTTCAGGATGTCCGATGTCTTCTTGCTGGGGCCCGACCTGTCGACATTCGACCAGTGCCGGCGACAGAGGGCTTCGACGATCGGGTGGATCTCGGACAGCACGCGCATCTCAGTCTTGCTGAACTTCTTTTCTGTCCGCATCAGTGAGACGACGATCTGAAGTTCCTTATCCACATCAATCAGAAACCCGACCTCTTCCGCCAGGCCCGTCTGTGCGTAATAGCTTCGGTAGTACTCACCTTGATAGAAACGATCCGGCGCGATTTCCTTCAGACGCCAGATGCCCGGTGGGGTATCGCCGATGCTCGCCAGAAAAAATGGATCGATGAGGTAAGGGCCCTCAAGGTAATCGTCGACATGGAGCTTTCGCCGTACAGGGGTGAAATCGTCAAATAGGGCAAGCGGCCGCTCTTTCCCGATATATCCGAATATCACTGTAAACTCGTAAGGCATCACGCTGCGCAAGCCTTCGGTGAGCGTTCCGGCAAAGGTCGGACAACCCAGAGCCTCGAGGCATAGCGCGGCTTGGCGGTTCCAATCTGTCGGCATCCTGATCCTCAACTTAAACAAAATGTATATAACAAAATGCATATTTACACAAACGTGCATTTTCCGACAAACTAGTTAAAACGCGTTATAGGCGTGGCCCCGCTTTTCTGCTCAGGTAAGCCATTGTTGGATCACGATCAGCCCACTGAAGGGATCGATACGCCCATCGCCGAGTTGCGCGGCGTCACCAAAAGGTTCGGTTCGCTTGTTGCGGTGGATGACATCGACCTCAGCATAGGGTCGGGCGAATTCCTGTCCTTCCTTGGTCCTTCAGGGTGTGGCAAGACAACCGCGCTCCGAATGCTGGCAGGCTTTGAAACCCCGAGCGAAGGGCAGGTGTTGATCGGAAACGAGGATGTTTCAAACCTCGAGCCGTATCGGCGACCCGTGAACATGGTTTTTCAGAGCTATGCGCTTTTTCCGCATATGACTGTCTCTCAGAACATCGCGTATGGGCTGGATCAGAGGCGGCCAAGATTGCCAAAGTCCGAAATCGCCGACCGGGTCCAGCGCGTGCTCGACACCGTCCGACTGGGCGAGTTCGGCACGCGGCGCATTTGGGAGATGTCGGGCGGACAACAGCAGCGTGTCGCCCTTGCACGCGCCATCGTCAACGAACCCAAGCTGCTTTTGCTGGACGAACCTCTTGCAGCACTTGACCGCAAGCTGCGCAAGGAAATGCAGATCGAATTGCAGGATATCCAGCGTCAACTGGGGATCACCTTCATCCTGGTCACACATGATCAGGAAGAGGCGCTCTCGCTATCCGACCGCATCTGCGTGATGCGCGCGGGCGGGATTGTGCAGGCCGGCAGCCCACAGGACCTCTACGATCGCCCGACAACGCGATACGTAGCTGACTTCGTTGGTACATCCAACTTCTTCGATGGTGCGGTCGAGAGAGCCGCTAATGGTGAAAGCGCGATTAAGCTGGGCAACGACCTGACCTATTCCGGTGCACTTGGCAGTGACATTGCTTCCGGCCAGCCGGGATGCCTCAGCATCCGTCCAGAGCAAATCCGACTGAGCCGTACCGAAGTGCCGGGTAGTCTCTCGGCGACGGTGCAGAACCGCATCTTCTTGGGCGAACACACCGAGTACGTTGTCCGTCACGAACATCTTGGAAACATTACCGCACTTGCGCCCCGTCAGGTGGACGCGGGATTATCAGCACTTGGGAAAGGCGACGCGGTCTGGGTCCATTGGACCCCGGATGCAGCCCTAATCCTGAGGCCTGAATGAAGGTCAAAGAGCAGCAACCATCCAACTGGGAGACACGACATGAGAGACAATTCATACATCTCAAAACGGAAATTCATGGAAGAGCTGCGGCGCTATGAAAAGGGCTCAGTCACGCGGCGACATTTCCTTGGCGTCACGGGGCTTGGCACCGCGACGGCAGTGATGGCGAGCGCCTTGCCTGGTCTCAGCCCATCACGCGCGCTGGCCGGTAGCCATATCGGCGACCGGGTCGTTCTTGCGACTTGGCCGAACTATCACGACCCTGAGAACTTCGAGATCTTCACCGATCAGACTGGAGCGTTCACGCAGGTAAACGTTTTCGGGTCGAATGAAGAAATGCTGGCCAAACTTCAGGCAGGCGGCAGCGGCTGGGATGTGTACGTGCCCACGAACTACACGATCACGACCTATGTTGAGGAAGACCTGATCGAGCCGCTCGATCTATCGAAACTTCCAAACTACGACCCCGATGCCTTCGACTCTCGCTTTGCCGATGCGGGGATCGTCGACGGGGTGGTCTATGCCGTGCCGAAGAACTGGGGTACCACCGGAATCGCTAGCAACACATCGCATTCGGGTGGTGCAGCCATTGACAGCTGGAAGGCGTTTTTTGACCGCACAATGGATGACTTCTCAGGTCGCACGATGGTGCACGACTACCAGTTGACCACGATCGGTGCGGCGCTGAACTATCACGGATATTCGTTCAACTCCGTCGACGAGGTAGAACTTGCCGATGCCGAAAAACTGCTGATTGACGTCAAGCCGCATCTCTTTGCGATCACGTCGGATTACCAGCCGGCAATGCGGTCTGGCGATGCCTGGCTCACCATCTGCTGGACGGGCGACGGCAAGCAATTGAACACCGACATCCCTGAGATCGCCTTTGCCCTCGGCAAAGAGGGCGGCGAATTGTGGAGCGACTATTACGCCATCCCGAAAGGTGCCCCGCACATGGAAGCGGCCTATGCGCTTATCAACTTCATGCTCGACCCCGAGGTCAACGCGCGCGAAGTCTTGGCCCACGGCTATCCAGTCGCGGACAGCCGCACCAACGCGTTGTTGCCGGAAGAGATCCTAAACGATCCGATCCTTTACCCGGCGGCCGAGCGCCTCAATGCGCTCGAATTCGGGGCGGCGGCAACCCTGACCGACCCGAACCGCGCCGAGTTGCTCGCGCGCTTCAAGTCGGCCTGATCGGACGACGGGGATGACGGAGCGCGAGAGAAACTGGCTTCTGGTCGCACCTGCGGGTGCCTGGCTGCTGGTGATGCTCGTGCTGCCGCTCTCTGTTGTGCTGATCTTCAGCTTTGGAGAGCGGGCGCCTGCCGGTGGATGGGTGCCCGCTTTCACGTTCGAGCAATATGCGAACCTGCCGGCGCGCCTTACCGCGTTCAAGAACACCCTTACACTCGCTCCATTGGGAACTCTCGCCGCGCTGATCATCGCCTATCCGCTGGCCTATCAGCTTGCAGTGCGAACAGATCCCAGATGGAAGACAATCCTGCTTGTTTTGGTGATTGTTCCGTTCTGGACCTCGATCCTTATCCGCAGCTATGCATGGATTTTCATTTTGGGCGGACAGGGACTGCCCGCGCTATTGGAAGTCTTCGGGATCGAAGGGATGCGGCTGATCTACACGCCCTTCGCGGTCACGGTCGGCATCGTCTACGGTTACCTGCCGCTGATGGTCTTTCCGATCTATGTGGCGCTGGACCGTCTTGACAAACGGCTTTTGGAAGCCTCGTCCGATCTTGGGGCGAGGCCGCTCACGACCTTTCTCAGGGTCACGCTGCCGATGTCAATCTCGGGCATCGCAACCGGGTGTATGTTGGTTTTTATTCTGCTGATGGGCGAGTTCCTGATCCCCGCGCTGCTTGGCGGAGGCAAGGTCTTCTTCGTCGGCAACGCGCTGGTCGATCTCTTCCTGCAATCTAGGAACTGGGCCTTTGGCTCCGCAGTGGCGGTCATGCTCATTCTCGTCATGCTGGTGACGGTCACGGTCTACATGCGTCTTATCGCCCGCCTGAGCGCCACGCGTGAAGACGTGTCAATCATGTGAGGCCCTGATCGATGCGCGTCTACTCCCTTTTCGTCTACGTGTTCCTCTACACACCGATCGCCATCATTGCGCTCTTCAGTTTCAGCGCCGGCCGCAGTGCCAGTCAGTTCGAAGGGTTTTCCCTCAAGTGGTATGGACGGGCCCTCAACAATCCGTTCGTGATGGACGCGCTTGGTAATAGCCTCATTGTGGCCTTCGTGTCCGCAACACTAGCCAGCATTCTGGGCACACTGGCGGCCGTCGGTCTGCAAGGAATCAAAGGACCCGCACGCGCATTCTTCGACGCGATCATATACATTGCGGTGATGATCCCGGGCATCGTGATCGGGATTGCGACGCTCATAGCTCTGGTGACGGTTTTCGATGTGGTCAACCCATGGCTGGCCAGCGTCTGGCCGGAAGGCCGCGAGCCGCCGGCCCTGTCGATGGGCATGCCCTCGCTCATTGCCGCCCATACCATGTTCACACTGGCGCTGGTCGTCCTGATTGTGCGCGCCCGGCTGCAGGGACTCGAGGGCGCGTTGTCTGAAGCCTCTGCCGACCTCTATGCACCACCCTTGCGGACGTTTCGGCTGATTACGCTTCCGCTGATCGCACCGGCGATCCTGGCCGGGTTTCTGCTGAGCTTCACCTTCAGCTTCGATGACTTCATTATTGCTTTTTTCGTGGCCGGTTCTGAGACGACGCTACCCATCTACATCTTTTCCTCGATCCGGCGTGGCGTGACGCCTGAGGTGAATGCCATCGGAACCATGGTGATGCTCGCATCCCTTGTCCTTTTGGTGATCGCACAACTCATTCTCCGGCGCAGTGACAAGCGCTAAGTGCCAAATATTGGGAGGTTTGAATGCTGCTTAAGGATCGCGTTGCTTTCGTAACAGGTGCGGGTTCGGGAATTGGCGCTGCAGGAGCTGAGGCGTTGGCACGTGCAGGCGCTTTTGTCGCTGTTACCGACAAGGATGGCGCAGCCGCCGCAGAGGTTGCGTTGCGCATCACAAACGCGGGAAACAAGGCCAAGGCGCTCGAGGTTGATGTCACCAATGATGCTGAACTCGTCTCGGCGATTGCCGATTTGGCGCGGGTCGAGGGACGGCTGGATATCCTTCATTCCCACGCGGGCGTGCAGATCGAAGGCAAGCTGGAACAGGTGGCGGTCGCGGACATGGACCTGTCGTGGAGGCTCAATGTCCGCTCCCATTTCGTTGCCGCCCAAGCGGCGCTAGCGCCGATGCGTCGCCAGGGCAAGGGAAGCATCATCATCACATCTTCGAATTCCGGCGTTCAGTACGACCGCGAGATGATTGCCTATGCCACGACAAAGCACGCGGTTCTCGCGATGACGCGCCAGATGGCCGCCGATTACGCAAAGGAAAACATACGATTCAATGCGCTCTGTCCCGGGTTTATCGACACGCCCTTCAACCTCGGTTTCGAAGTCCAGATGGGAGGACGCGACAAGCTGGAGGAATACATCCGCGATGCTATCCCGATGGGCCGCTTCGGTACTGTCGACGAAATCGCGGATGCCATCGTATTCTTGGCGTCGGACAAATCGTCATTCATGACTGGTCACGCCTTTGTGGTCGATGGTGGCGAATGCATCTGAGTACGCAGTAAGGGAGACGAAAATGACCGGAAGACTGGTTGGAAAGACGGCGGTGATATCGGGTGGAGCCGCAGGCATGGGGCGCGTCACGTCTCTTCTGTTCGCCAAGGAGGGCGCGCGTGTTGCCATCATCGACATTCAGGAAGAGGCGGGCCGTGAAACCGTCAAGATGATCCACGACGCCGGCGGAGAGGCCTGGTTCTATCAGGCCGATGTCGCCAGATCTGCGGACGTCGACCGCGCCTTTGACGCAATCAAGACAGAGATCGGCTCCTACAATGTGCTCTTCAATCACGCTGGCACGATCATCGTGAAACCACTCCACGAGTCCACCGAAGATGATTATGATCGCCTGATGGATATCAATGTCCGGTCCGCGTTTTTGGTCTGCCGGCGCGCCTTACCGGAAATGGCCGCCAACGGTGGGGGATCCGTTGTGATAACCGCCTCGATCGCCTCTGAATTGGGGTATGCTCTCGAGTCGCTCTACTGCATGACGAAAGGCGCTGTGTTACAACTCTCGCGCGCCATCGCCGTTGAGTATCGCGAGCGGGGCATTCGGTGCAACGCTGTCTGTCCGGGTTTCGTGAAGACCGCGCATGGGCTGCGAGAGATCGCCGAACTGGATGCGCAGGGGCAGCACTGGGAAGACGGCGATCTTGCCGCGACCCAGGGGCGCATTTGCGAACCCGAAGAGGTCGCGAACGCCGTCCTGTTCCTTTCATCGGACGAAGCGAGTTTCGTGAACGGGACGGCGCTCTACGTTGATAACGGTTGGTACACGCGCGGCTAAAGAAGCGCATCTCTAAGGCCTGTGAGGTTAAAGAAACTCCACTTCGACAGCACCTAGTAACTGCGGTCTTAGTCATATCTTGCTATAGCAACTTGCGTTTCTGATTTGATCGCCTCCGGCCTCTAAGCGGCCTCACTGCAATGCAGATGAATTCCCGGGTTCAAGGTCAATTGAATGTCGGCTTTCACTGAAGCCACTTGGCCTGTTCGCATATGCAGATAATGACCGGTAACCGCCCTTCATTGCCGTTTATGACGTTTGCCGCAATTGTCACTTTGGGCTCGAAGCCGTCTTCCAAGCATTTTTGATTAACGTCAGCTTTCGGGTCATTTGCAGCCGCTGACTCCCTGCGATTTGGATGGCAAGGTCACGCATTTTGCGGATGGGTCACACCTTTCTGATTCAAGTCACATAATATCAATTATTTAACCCTGGCATGTGTCACGCCTTTATTGGCGGCGGCCACAGATTTTAGAGATCCGAATCCTCACTTTGTTCAACAGAAGCGGACCGAACTTACTCGTGCCGCAGTGAGCAATTGAGGTTGATATGCCCAAGTTGACACAAGATCAGCTGGCGGAGCGGTGGCACATGTCGCCGCGGACGCTGGAGCAGTGGCGCTGGCTCGGAAAGGGCCCCAGGTTTTTGAAGATCGGCGCGCGCGTTTTATACGATGAAGGCGTGATCGAAGCCTTTGAGGAGGCGCAGGTCTGCCAGAATACATGCGGACCGATTTCCGGGGAGGGTGTGTAATGGCAAAGTCCTTCCCCTCACACAAAGTCAAATCGCACCTTGTCTACACAGTCTGGGAGGTGGCGGACGTTTTGGGCTGTCATCGCCAGACCGTCATTCGCTGGATTGGGAACAACGGACTTGCGGCTGATACCAGCAGCAAGCCTTGGTTGATCGAAGGACATGTGCTCAAGGACTTCCTCGGACAAAGACAACGCAAGGCGCGGTGCAAGTTGGCATTGCATCACTGCTACTGCCTCAGCTGCAGAGGTCCGCGCGAACCCGACGGCAAGATCGCTGACTATGTTCAGGAAACAGCTTCCAGCGGCCGCCTAACAGCCCTCTGTCCGACGTGTGGTGCGGTCATGAACAAGATCATTCGCCGTTCAGATCTGGAAGCCATTCAGGCCAAACTGGAGGTCACACTTCAACAAGCCTCCCCAAGATTAGTGTCCTGTACCGAACCCCATTCAAAAGTGACCTTGAAAGAGGAGCCCGAGACCCATGCCAAAACACACCTCGGATAACCTGCGCATCAAGCGCAAACACCTTGTCTGGCTGAAGGACGCAAAGGGGCTGTCGCAATCTTCGATCGACAAAGCCGCAGCATCGATTGCCATCTATGATAAATGGCTCAAAGGTAAGGACTACAGGGCGTTCCATTCAGAAAGGGCGCGCGCGTTCAAACGCCATCTGCAAGGTCTGCGCAATGAACGAACGGGCGCGCCACTGTCAGCAGCTACGATCAACGGAGTGTTGCGCGATGTCATGAAGCTTTTTGACTGGATGGCGGACCAACCGGGGTACAAGTCCAGGATCTCGCGCGCAGACATTGCCTATCTCACGCCGGATCACAAATCGGAACAAGCTCGACGCGCAAATCTTTGGAAGCCCCATCCGTCTCCCGAACAGGTAAAACACCTGTTGTCGGTCATGCCTGTAGATACTGTGATCCGGCGCCGCGACCGCGCGCTGATCGCCTTCCTTTTCCTGAGTGGCTCACGTGAGGGCGCGGCCATCACCGTGCAAATACGGCATGTCGACCTTTCCAATAAATGTGTACAGTTTGACGGGCGCTCCGTAGATACCAAGTTCGGAAAGTCATTTACGACCAGCTTCTTTCCCCTCAGTGATGATGTCGAAAGGATTCTGCGAGACTTGGTAATGGAACTTCGTCAAGACCATCTTTTCCCGAACACGAATCCTCTGGAACTAATGAACCGATTTCGCGAACGCAGGAGGCTGCCTATCGAAATACAAAAAGCGACAGCGACACGCTGCTCAAGTGAATTTCTGAAACACGTTTTGCAACAATGTCTCGATATGTGCCGCTGACTTGTTCGCGCTGACTTTCAGTGAATTTGGGCGCCCGCAGCCATTGCGGAGATCGAGCGCCGCTTTCAGTTGTGCCTTTGCGTTTTTGCCGATGATCGACAAGCCTTCGAGCCGGTCCAAGAAATCGCTCTCTCCCATCTTGCCAATGTCGTCGGTCGACTTCGCAGCTCTCCACTTCTTGCCTATGATGCGCGTCGCTTCCGCGTTGAACGAGGCGAGGTGATGGGCATGGACGTGCTTGTGCAACACGTCAACGGCGCCAAGCCATGACATGACGATTGCTGAGCGATATAGCTCTGCCTCATGGCACCTGATTGCTTCTTCAACGAAGTTCCGAGTGTCGGGATCGGTCACACCGTCCAGATGCGCGCGAAGGTCAACGGCGACCTGCATCGCGGCAGAACTAACCTTTGCGACGCCAAGATTGCGGAGATGTAGCTTTCCCGCGTCTGTCAGTTCCCAACCATCAGAGGTGCGGATCGCGCGGCCTTTGCTGCCACCGAGAGTGTGAGAGATATTCCAGTTTCGATTCTTTGGTTCTCGGAAACCTGCCGAGGCGGCTCGGTCCTTGATATGAGACACGGACAGCGGATCATCTGACGACGCGAGGACCAGCAACAGCTTGTCCAAACGAGAAAGGTCTCGGTGGAGCCAGTCTTTCAGTTCATCCGATTTCAGCAACCTTGGCCTCAATGCTTTGCCGTTCCGAGGCGCTCAGCGCGTAGCGATCTCCAGAAAGATGGTTAAGGCGTTTCGCCTTGGTCAGGGTTGCAAGGCTTTTGCTGAGGTTGCCGCCCATGCTCTTATTGTAGTATGACGAAGCGCCTTTCATTTCATCGAGAATTTCAGAACGGTTCACGCCTGCTTTCTTCTGCACAAGTTCGAGTTGCGCCACCGCACACATGACCAAATCCGAGCCCGTTTTGGCTTTAAGATGAGCGGCTATGGTATTGGTCGATGCATCAACGCCGTTGTTTTCCGATGCCGGTTCAGCAGCCATACTTGGTGTCGGGCTTTCATCAACGGGTTCATCCGGTACGCGCCCGGCAAGTTCGCCCATGGTAGTGAGCAAGTCTTCGATCCCGCCGGTTAAAAACGACGGGTCGCCTTCATACTCAAGTTCCATGGACCCACCCTTGATCCGAATCTTTGAACTGCTTATAGTGACCTCAACAAATGCGACATTTCTACCTTACTACTACTAGATGTAGTTGTCGGCGAGATTTCGCCATCATGTTTATTTTCTGGTATAAGATTGAGATATACAATTCCATTCTCATGGAATGATACCCGGCCGAGCTTGAACGCCGTTGCAGTGATCGACCCAAGTACCGCGAACAAGAATGAGCGTGTGCGATGCGTTCTTTCCGCAGTCGATCGGCCCTTCAACCGGGCGGTCATGGGAATGTGACGGCACTTTTCCGGTCCGTACCGTTTGCTCAACGCTGAGATCAGCCGTTTCTGGACCGGCGCTATTTTCGTGGACGAGGCATGACTGACCAAAGCAACCCGATGCTTCTGTTCCACGATTTCTTCCACAGCGCCCGCAAAGGAATCGAGCCCGCCGGAAAACATCAAGACACGGTGGGGCTTCCATGAACTATTTCGGCCGAATTTGAAGAAGCGCGATCGCTCTGCATCCGGTTCGTCTTTGGTCGAAAAAGAAAATTCAAAGCGGTCGCCGGATAGAAACATCAACGTTTCTTCCAGAACCTGTATTACGCTCTCACGTTGCCAGAAATCCAGATCGCGTACCGGCATGGTGGCTACGAACCGTCTGTGCCACTTCTCACCCATCTTCTGATCCGCCAGGCCACCACGGCTGACTGCCGCGTCCGCACAATAGACAAGCGCGGCAATCTCCAGCAAATCGAGCGCACGATCCTGCAATCCCTCGACCAATTGACGGTTCAATTGTCCAATCCGTAGCGTCATTGCGACTTCGCGGCCAGCAATGTCGAGACGCAGGACTTCATCACCGCCGCTTTTTGTCAGGGGCGGCAACCATCTGACTTCAACTTCAGGCAACGGCGCGACGGCGCCCAAACTCCGAGCGCATCTTTTTGAACGCGTAAGCTGTGAACTTGTCTATTGCACCGCGATCAAGCGCCTGCTTCTGCCAGACGGTTTTGCCATACCAGCCGCCCGCATATTCTTCGACAATTCTAGACACTTCAAATGTGTGCTGGGCGAGGGCTTGTTGAAATGCCACTCGCTGTGCATCGGTGGAAAAGCGTCGATCCTCGCCAGTGTGATTGGCGAGTTCCCGGCTCAGATAGTAGTCTAGAGAGCGGTATGTCAGCCGGGCAAAGAAATCCCGCGCGAGTCTTGCAAAAGCATCGCCCGAGGCGAAACTCGCGAGTGCTTGGCGAATTTCTTGCGGTGTCGGTTCAAACAGGGATGGCAACCGGTCGTGCAGCTGAACGGAAAGGCTTTCCAAGAGCGCGGCCTTCGCCAATTCTCCTGCATCTGAGGAACTTCGGAGATCGAAGCTCCTGCCATCAACGGCACGATCCAAACCGGCCAGCAAGCCGGTCACTGAACCGAGTTCCGACGTCGCAATGCCCAAGTCAGCCAAAGCGTCTTCGAAGCCCGGAGCCCTTGCAAGCAAAGGCAGCCTCACGAGGAGATCACTTACAAACTGAAACCTGGGGTCACGACTCGCCCGTGCGAGATCGCTCTCAGATGCATCCGCTGCGGCCTCGGCGATCTCTTCGACTGACGCATCGGTTGCGATCAGATCAACGACCTCGCGCCACTTCCTGGACCGAGGCAAAGTGCCAAGCCTGATGTGTCCCATCAGTTCCTCCCTTGTCTGCAGAGTCATGCAACCCTCGGGCGAATGTAAAGGGAAAAATCGGCATCTACGCTTACCCTACGCTTACCCGAAGGGAGTGTTAGGCATGAGATCGCCTCGTAAGTCTTTGAAAACAGTGGTGAGCCGTGCAGGATTCGAACCTGCGACCCACTGATTAAAAGTCAGTTGCTCTACCAACTGAGCTAACGGCCCACTCTATGTTTGATCTTTCGATCTTGCGCGCTCACTAGGACAATTTGCCAACTGGGTTCAAGCCCTAAATTTGCGCATCGTTTTGCCGTTACACAGCGTGTATCCGGCGTCCCGATAGGCGGCCTAATTAGGCAGGTGGCGCGGGGGGGTCAACCCCTTTTTTCAGGAATCTTCACCGCAGGGTGGATTCCTTTCTGGCGCAAGGTTATATGCGCGCCATGCAAGGAATATTCACCTCTGGTTTGCCATTCATGAAAATGCACGGGCTGGGCAACGACTTTGTTCTCGTGGATGCGCGTGCGCAAGCGGTTGAGATCACGCCCGCAATCGCTCAGGCGGTCGGGCACCGGCATTTTGGCGTTGGCTTCGATCAGCTGGCCGTAATCGAAAACGGCGCTGCGGATGCGCATTTGGTGTTTTTCAATGCAGACGGGTCCACCTCTGCCGCTTGCGGGAATGCGACCCGCTGTATCGCCCGCTTCCTGATGGAGGAAACAGGCAGGTCGGAACTAACCCTGACCACCGAGCGCGGCACGCTTCATGCGCGCGATGCGGGGGATGGTCTGACCTCGGTCAACATGGGGCAGCCGCAACTGGACTGGCACGAAATTCCCCTGGCTGAAGAGACCGACACGCTGGAACTGCCGATTGAAGGCGCGCCAACTGCCACTGGTATGGGCAACCCCCACTGCACTTTCTTTGTGGAAGACGCCGAGGCGATCCCCCTGGCTGAGTTTGGGTCGCGATATGAGCATCACCCGCTTTACCCCGAACGTACTAATGTTCAGGTGGCGCAGATCATCGGGCCGGATCACATCCGCATGCGCGTATGGGAACGTGGCGTCGGGATCACGCTGGCCTCTGGGTCATCGTCCTGCGCGACGGCTGTTGCTGCCGCTCGGCGTGGTCTGACCGGGCGCAAGGTGCAGATTGATCTGGATGGCGGCACCATCTGGGTCGACTGGCGCGACGATGGCGTTTGGATGACCGGGCCCACCTGTCATGTCTTCTCGGGTACGCTGACGCCTGAGTTTCTGAGGACACTGGGATGAGTGTTCCGAAATTCACCACTCTGGGCTGCCGTCTGAACGCCTATGAAACTGAGGCGATGAAAGAGCTGTCGCAGCAAGCGGGTCTGTCCAACGCGGTTGTGGTGAACACCTGCGCAGTAACCGCCGAGGCCGTGCGGAAAGCCCGGCAAGAAATCCGCAAACTGCGCCGCGAAAACCCCGATGCCCGGCTGATCGTGACCGGCTGTGCCGCACAGACCGAGCCTGAGACGTTTTCAGCGATGACAGAGGTCGACGCCGTCATCGGCAATACCGAAAAGATGCAGCCTGACACCTGGAAAGGCATGGCTGCGGATTTCATTGGCGAGACTGAGGCCGTGCAGGTCGATGACATCATGTCGGTCACTGAAACTGCCGGTCATCTGATTGACGGGTTTGGAACGCGGTCTCGGGCCTATGTGCAGGTCCAGAATGGATGTGATCACCGCTGCACCTTCTGTATCATCCCTTATGGCCGTGGCAACTCGCGCAGCGTCCCTGCGGGCGTGGTGGTGGACCAAATCAAACGGTTGGTGGACAAGGGGTACAACGAGGTCGTTCTGACCGGTGTGGACCTGACCTCATGGGGTGCTGACCTGCCCGCGCAGCCCAAGCTGGGCGATCTGGTAATGCGGATTCTCAGGCTTGTACCCGACCTGCCGCGCCTGCGGATCAGCTCGATCGACTCGATCGAAGTGGACGAGAACCTGATGCAGGCCATCGCGACCGAGCCGCGCCTGATGCCGCATTTACACCTGTCACTGCAGCATGGTGACGACTTAATCCTCAAGCGGATGAAACGCCGCCATTTGCGCGACGACGCCATCCGCTTCACCGAAGAGGCGCGCAAGCTGCGCCCCGGGATGACCTTTGGCGCCGATATCATCGCAGGCTTCCCGACCGAGTCAGAGGCGCATTTTGAGAATTCACTAAAACTGGTCAGCGAATGTAATCTGACCTGGTTGCATGTCTTCCCCTACTCTAAGCGTGCAGGCACCCCGGCCGCCCGCATCCCGCAGCAGATCAACGGCAAGACTATCAAGGACCGGGCAGCCCGCCTGCGCAAAGCCGGTGAGGCGCAGGTTGCCAAACACCTGGCCGCTCAGATCGGGAAAACCCATCACATCCTGATGGAGAACCCGCATATGGGCCGGACTGAGCAGTTCACCGAAGTGGCGTTTGCATCGCCTCAGCACGAGGGGCAAATCGTGGCTGCCAAAGTGCTGGGCTTAACCAAAACACAGCTTATTGCCTGAAGCAGCCTTATTCAGCTCATGGCGGCGGATACCGCAGCCGTATCGTAGAATTCATCATACTCGCAGATCAGACCATCGTGGAACCTGCATATAATCACGATGGGCGTTTCCATCGTCTTACGGGTGCCTCTATGCCTCCAGGCGCAGACACCGATACCAACGACGCGGTCGTCCTGTGCGATGGTGTCTTTTAGCGTCCAGTGCTGCATCTCAAATGCTGTTGTCAGCTCTGTAAGGTATTCCAGCATCTGAGTCTGACCATCGCGTGCGCGGCTGAAATCCAGTCGGTTTTGCCCCTGACCCAAGGAGCGCAATCTCAGATCCGTGGTCGTGTATTTTTTCCACATCCTGATATCCGACGCCTTGCAGTCATTCCATTCTGTGAAGGCTTTCCGCATCGTTTCAACATTGCTTTGCGTGCTCATGATCAATCCTCCCAATGAATACAACTGAAATGCGCTTGCCCCAAAATACGAAAGGGCCGGGCAAGTATAGCACCGGGAAACGGGGAAACAAAAAAGGCCCGGTGCTGTGCACCGGGCCAATTGGGATTTATCGGGCTTTCCGATCAGCTGATCTTTTTGCCTTTGTGCGGTGCCCACAGGCGCTTGTTTACAAGATACAGCAGCACCGACAGCACCGACAGAAAGATCACGCCGACAAAGCCCGAATACTTACGCTCCATCATCTTTGGCTCGGCTGTCCACATCAGGAACGCAGCGATATCCTCGGACATGGCTTCTACGGTGGCTGGATGACCATCGGCGAATTCCACCTGATCTTCAGCCAGCGGCGGCGCCATCGATATCCATCCACCGGGGAAGGCTTTGTTTTCGTACAGGATGGTGCCTGCCTCTTCCTTTTCCTCACCGGTATAGCCATCCAGCAATGAGGCGATGTATTCCGCACCACCCATGCCTTTAAGCAACTGATTGATGCCCAGTCCGTACGGACCGTGGAAACCGGCGCGAGCCTTGGCCATCAGGCTTAGATCAGGTGCGCCCACCGCATCGTTTGCCGGAAAGTGATCCGTCGGAATCGCAGGGCGGAAATCATCCAACTCGGGGTCGAAAACTTCGAAGTTTTCCGCCGAGTAGGCAATGACTTCTTCTTCCGAATAGCCCAACGCTTCCAAGTCGCGTAGCGGAACGTATCTCAGGCCGTGGCAGGCTGCGCAAACCTCGGTATAGACCTGAAGGCCACGCTGCAACTGGTTCTGATCCCAGGTGCCGAACGGTCCTTCGAAGGAGAAATCGAAATCCTCGATATGGGTGTCTTCGGCCCCTGCCGCGAAGGACGCAGCAGGAGTAAAGGCCAGAGCAAACGCGGCGCCGATTGCAAGTTTCTTGAACATGTTTCCGGTCCCTCTTGTCATTCGGCCGGGGCCGCTGCGGGTGTGGCATCGGCATCAGCCTTGCCATAATGCGCGTTGAAGTCTTCTTCGATGGTCTCGGGCTGCGGCAGCGGCTTCTCGATGACGCCAAGGATCGGCAGGATCACCAGGAAGTAGGCGAACCAGTATGCCGAAGCGATGAGCGAGAAGGTCGCATAAGGTTCTTCCGCGGGCATGGCGCCCAGCCACATCAGCGCAAAGAAGTCGATGACCAGCAGGTAGAACCACCATTTGAACATCGGACGATACTTGCCCGAACGCACGGTCGATGTGTCCAGCCAGGGTGCCAGAGCCATCGCCAGGATCGCACCAAACATCGCCAGAACACCAAAGAACTTAGCGTCGATGATGCCGCCGGTGATGAAGCTGGCGAACTGCACAACCCAAACCTCGGATGTGAAGGCACGCAAGATGGCGTAGAACGGCAAGAAGTACCATTCGGGCACGATATGTGCGGGCGTAACCAGCGGATTGGCCTCAATATAGTTGTCCGGGTGGCCCAGATAGTTCGGCATAAAGCCGACAATGGCCCAAAACACGACCAGGATTACGGCAAGCGCAAACAGGTCCTTGATCACGAAGTACGGCCAAAACGGCAATGTGTCCTTCTCGGCCTCGGCTTTGGAAGTCCGACGCACTTCAACACCAGTTGGGTTGTTATTGCCGGTGGTGTGGAAGGCCCAAATATGCACAATTACCAGTCCGGCAATGATGAACGGCAGCAGGTAGTGCAGCGAGAAAAAGCGGTTCAGCGTCGCGTTGTCCACGGCGGGTCCGCCCAACAGCCAAGTCTGGATCGCCTCGCCAACAAAGGGGATCGCGCCAAACAGGCCGGTGATCACGGTCGCACCCCAGAAGGACATCTGACCCCAGGGCAGTACGTAGCCCATGAAGGCGGTGCCCATCATCATCAGGTAGATCAGCATGCCGATAATCCACGTGACCTCGCGCGGGGCTTTGTAAGATCCGTAGAACAGGCCGCGGAAGATGTGGATATACACTGCGACAAAGAACAGAGACGCACCGTTTTGGTGCAGATAGCGGATCATATAGCCGCCATTCACGTTTCGCATGATGTGTTCGACGCTGGCAAAAGCCAGGTCAACATGCGGCGTGTAGTGCATCACCAGGACGATACCGGTGATGATTTGCAACGCCAGACAGAATGTTAGGACGATGCCCCAGATCCACATCCAGTTCAGGTTTTTGGGCGTGGGAATCATCAGGGTGTCATAAAGAAGGCCGACGATTGGCAAGCGGCTGTGCAACCACTTTTCGCCGTTTGTCTTCGGCTCGTAATGATCGTGGGGAATTCCGGACATGAGTTGGGTCTCCCTTAGCCGAGTCTGATTGTGGTTGAGTCAGTCCATTCCGCAGGCGGAACAGGCAGGTTCTCAGGGGCGGGGCCTTTGCGGATCCGGCCAGCAAGATCGTAGTGCGATCCGTGGCAGGGGCAGAACCAGCCACCAAATTCACCGGCATCGCCAAGTGGGACGCAGCCAAGGTGGGTGCAGACGCCCATCTGGACCAGCCACGCACCAGGCGCTTCGCCTTCGGGCGACGGCATTACGCGGTTCGCATCGGTCGCGGGTGCATCTGCGGGCAGGTTCACATTACGTGCCAGCGGGTCAGGCAGCGCCTCTACACCGTCGGCGTCTTGCTCTTGCGCCGCCTGAATCTCGGCTTCGGTGCGGTGACGAATGAATACAGGTTTCCCCAACCATTTCACCGTCAGCTGCGTACCCTGTTCGACGCCGCTGACATCCACGCGGATCGAGGACAGCGCCTGAACGTCTGCCGAGGGATTCATTTGGTTGATCAGGGGCCATACGGCTGCACCCGTGGCAACGACACCTGCGCCGCCAGCGACGTAGTAGAGGAAATCTCTGCGGGTGCCTTCGTTGTCTTCTGCGTGGGACACGAGGTTCTCTCCGATTTGTAGCGCCCGAGCACGGGCATATAGCTCGCGCACCGCACGAATGCGGTGTCTCAAGCCGCGTATCTAGCCGGGAGAAATCGGTTCGTCCAGCGGTCATAGGCGCGCACTACGCCGCATCTGGGCATTCATTTCAGTATCGAGGGCAAAATTTTCAATGCCTGGCCCGGTTTATGGGCAAAAATCCGGGGTTCAACCGGATTTTGGCCAATGTGATTCGGTGAAATAATTCGTTGCCACAAGCGCCTGAATCGGAACCTGTCGCCAAGGCTGAGTGTTGGGTTTGAAAAGCCTGCCGCGCGGCGGCGCGATTTCACGCATCGCCACATTTAGCCGCCATACGAAATCTTTCGGCTTGTTGCCTAACTTGGCGGACGGGTGGCGACCATGCTGGGTCGTTCGCTGAATGCGGTATACCAAGCCGCCAGCGCATCATTGCCGGCGCGCCAACCACGTGCATCATGGCGCAGGTCCAGATAGCCCAGCGCACAAGCCACAGCGATCTGACCCATATCCAGCGACCCTGACAAATGCGCCATCCAGCGCTGGTTCAGCGCAGCACAGGCGCGTTCAATCTTGACCCACTGCGCCTCGACCCACTCATCCCATTGCTTGTCCTCAGGGCGCAAGCGGGCTTCGTATGTCATCAACAAAGCAGCATCCAAGATGCCATCAGCCAATGCTTCAAGCGTCAGAACGTCCCAACGCCGCGCGCCTTCAGGAAAAAACCCCGCTTCGGCACGTGCGTCGAAGAACGCGCAGATCACGCGGCTGTCAAACAGGGTTGGGCCGTCCGGGCGTTCCAACGCTGGAACTTTCGTTAACGGGTTCTTACCTTCCAGAGGCGCAGCAGGCGAGAGCGGCGTTCCCGCAACCGTTTCCAGCTCAACATCTTGCAACTGGTTGGTTTCGTGCAGCAACACCATGACCTTGCGCACATAAGGTGACGTCTGGCTGTGATAGAGTTTCATTCGCGCTCTCCTTGGATGGGCCGACCTTACAGCACGGTGGCTGAAACGAAACCCGCCATTTTCGCGCTGCACGCCTCTTGCAGAGACACGCGTACCTTGGCAAAGTCGCCGCGTTCTCAGGGCGGGGCGGAATTCCCCACCGGCGGTATGCGGGCGATGATCCGTAAGCCCGCGAGCGGCCTCGGACTTGTTCGGGGTGTCAGCAGATCTGGTGAGAGGCCAGAGCCGACGGTTACAGTCCGGATGAAAGAGAACGCGCAACGCGCCATGGATGCGGCGTGTCTGCTCGTGATCGCCTTGGGTGAAGTGTCTGTTTTGCTAAGGAGATCATGATGACACACACCCGCTATGCCTTCGTCAAAGCCAACTGGCATTCTGATATTGTCGACCGCGCGCTCGATGGGTTTCTGCAACTCATCCCCGCCGGGCACGTCGATGTGTTTGACGTCCCCGGCGCGTTCGAGATGCCCCTGCTGGCGCGCGACCTGGCCCAAACCGGGCGCTACGCGGCTGTTGCTTGCGCTGCCTTCGTGGTGGACGGCGGTATTTACCGGCACGATTTTGTGGCGCAGGCCGTGGTTGACGGTCTGATGCGGGCCGGATTGGATACAGGCATACCGGTGCTGTCAGTGTCTTTGACCCCGCACCAGTATCAGGAAACCGACCACCACAACGCCATTTACCGCGATCACTTTGTGCAAAAAGGTCGCGAAGCGGCCCAGGCGGCGCTGCAAATCACCAAGACGCGCGCCGGATTAGCCGTCGCCGCGTGACGTGACCAAAGGTTGAGGCTGTAACGCCTCAACCGCAAATCCCCTTGAGGCCGCGGGCCTTGCCCGCTAATCACGACGCGCAAAGGAGCATGCCCCATGTCGATGAACAGTTTTGGACATCTTTTCCGCGTCACCACTTGGGGCGAAAGCCACGGACCCGCCTTGGGCGCCACGGTGGACGGCTGCCCGCCGGGTGTGGAAATTGAAGAAAGCATGATCCAACACTGGCTGGATAAACGCAAACCGGGGCAAAACAAATTCACGACGCAGCGGCGAGAGCCCGATCAGGTGAAAATCCTGTCCGGCGTGTTTGAGGGGCAGACCACCGGAACACCCATCCAGCTGATGATCGAGAACACCGATCAGCGCTCGAAAGACTACGGCGATATCATGGACAAGTTCCGACCGGGCCATGCCGATATCACCTATTGGCAGAAATACGGCATCCGGGATTATCGCGGCGGCGGGCGCAGTTCGGCCCGCGAGACTGCGTCGCGGGTGGCGGCTGGTGGGCTGGCACGCGAGGCCATCAAACAGATCGCGCCAAATGTTCAAATCACCGGCTATATGACGCAAATCGGACCAAACAGGATCGACCGGACAAATTTCGACTGGTCCCAGATCGAACAGAACCCGTTCTGGACACCTGATGCGCAGGCGGCCGCGGATTGGGCGACCTATTTGGACGAACTGCGCAAATCCGGCAACTCGGTCGGCGCGGTCATCGAAGTCGTCGCGCGCGGTGTACCTGCTGGGATCGGAGCGCCCGTTTACGCCAAGTTAGACACTGATCTGGCCGCTGCAATGATGTCGATCAACGCCGTCAAAGGTGTTGAGATCGGCGAAGGCATGGCCGCCGCCGAACTGACGGGTGAGGCCAACGCAGACGAGATTTTCATGGGTCAGGACGGCCCGCAATACAGCTCGAACCACTCCGGCGGTATTCTGGGCGGGATATCGACCGGGCAGGACATCGTGGTGCGGTTCGCGGTAAAACCGACCTCGTCCATCCTGACCACCCGCAAGACGATCACGAAATCCGGCGAGGAAACCGAAATCATCACCAAGGGCCGCCACGATCCTTGCGTGGGCATCCGTGCGGTGCCGGTTGGCGAAGCAATGATGGCCTGCGTGATCCTGGATCACCTGCTGCTGCACCGTGGTCAGATCGGAGAGAACCGTGGACGGATCGGCTGATCTGCGTTCGCGCCTGCGTGCTGTAGTTGCGCAGCGGATGGAGACCGATCCAGCGCATGATCTGGCGCATTTGGACAGGGTTTGGGTGAATGCTCAGGCCATTGCAGACGCGCAGACCAATCTGCCGGTTTTGCTGGCGGCCAGCTATCTGCACGATCTGGTGAACCTGCCCAAGGATGACCCCCAGCGGCAACTGGCCTCTCGGCGCTCGGCTGTGGAGTCAAAGCCGATATTAGGCAAACTTGGCTATAGCGCGGATCAAATCCACGCCATTCAGCACGCAATCGAAGCGCATAGCTTTTCCGCGAATATCACACCTTTGTCACCTGAGGCCTGTATCCTGCGCGACGCGGACAGGCTGGATGCGCTGGGTGCGATTGGCATTGCGCGAAACTTTTCCGTCTCGGGCGCACTGGGGCGGGCGTTGTACGACCCGGCCGATCCGTTTGCTGCGAATCGCGGCCTGGATGACCTGACCTACTCTCTGGACCATTGGAAGGTAAAGCTGTTGGCGCTGCCCGGCGACATGCTGACAGACGGTGGCCGCGCAATCGCTCAGAGGCGTGTTCAACGCATGATCCGCTTTTTAGAGGAGTTTTCCGAGGAAATCGGCGCCGCACTGCCCGCCGATTGGATCACGCGCTGAACCCGCTGACTTGCCGTTGATCTTTCCTGCGTAAAAGCGCAGGGTCGCGCGCATGGTGAAATCGTTAACATCGCATCGACCTCTGCTGGCCGTCGCTCTTAAGGTGGGCGCGGTGTTTCTGTTCACCGTCATGGCCGCGCTGATCAAGGCGCAGTCCGATCACTTCCCACCGGGTGAGATGGTGTTTTTCCGGTCGCTGTTTGCCATTCCAGTCATCGTGATCTGGCTGGTCGCGCGCGGAGAATTGGCGCAAGGCTTTGTCGTGCGCAAACCGATGGGGCATTTCTGGCGCGGTGTTCTTGGGACAACGGCGATGGGTCTGACATTCACCGGCTTAGGTCTAATTCCCTTGCCGGAAGCCACTGCCATTAGCTATGCAACGCCGATTATTACCCTTGTCCTGGCTGCGATCATGCTGGGTGAGAGTATTCGTGCAATTCGGATCGCCGCAGTCTCAATCGGGTTGCTTGGGGTTCTGATCATGATCTGGCCCCGTTTGGATGGTGACACGATGCAGGCGGCAGCCACACTGGGTGCCCTGTGTATTTTGGGTGCGACCGTCGCCCGTGCCTTTGTTCAGATTCATATCCGGCAACTGGTGCAGGTCGACCATCCCGCCGCGATCGTATTCTATTTTTCGATGACGGCGACCATCCTGTCGGGGATGACCGTGTTCTGGGGTTGGGTGCTGCCGACGTGGGACCAAGCCGCTATACTGGTTCTGGCCGGCCTCATCGGGGGCGTTGCGCAAATCCTTGTCACATCGTCCTATCGATTTGGTCAGGCGTCTATGCTGGCGCCTTATGACTATACCTCGATGCTTTTCGCCATTGTTATCGGCTATGTCTGGTTCAGCGAGCTGCCAACACTGGTGATGCTGGCTGGTGCAGCGCTGGTAATTGCTGGCAATATCGTGGTGATCTGGCGCGAACATCAGTTGGGGCTTGAACGCGGCAAGGCCCGCGCCGTGACCGACCCCAAAGCATGATCTTTAGCCGTGCCGAACATGCCATGGAATGTGACCAGCACAAGTTCAGGGTTTATCACCAGCGACGCGCAGGATGTTTAAAACTGTGCAAAATCAACATCGCAATGCGCTACGAATATCGATTAGGTTATCGGCGGGTTGAATGTACGGTCGGACAAGATCAGCGTTCTCCAGACGGGGCGTGATGCCCCGCAAGCGCGGTGGGGATATCCAGGATTTAAACCCAAGCGGCCCTTGACCGGATCCGTTAGCGGAACGCGTGTTCGAATAGATGACGAACTGACCCGCGACGACTGGCAGCGCGTTCGGGCAGGTGTTCTGCCTCGTCTGTTTTTTCAAGTGTTTTCTTCTTTTCGACATAGGCGCAGAAGTCGTCATCACAGCAGCATCCGCAAGCTCTTGCGGCTTCGTACATTGCCAAGATTTCGTCCAGCTTTTCGTCCATGTCAGTAATCTAACCGTGCCAAGCGGTGATCGTTTCCAAGGCGGCGAAACGTTGTCACCAAGTTTTGCGCTACGTACGCAAACCACATCGAAGCCCTGTGCCGTGTTGCTACGCATCCGGCACTGGCTATTATCTGATTTTTTTTGTCGGACAAGGCAAGAGGAAAAGTAATCGCGCCATTGCAACGTATGCGTGAGCTTTACGTGATCAGAGATCGCGCAATTGCGGGTCGAGCGTGACTGACCACAGCTCGGTATCGGCCCGGTCCATCAGGCGCACCGTCATCTGCTGCGTCTCCCCGTCGATATCGACAAGGCCGAAAAATTGCAGCCCGGCGTTTGGTGGTAAATTAGGGCCCTGCTCTTTGCTCGGGGCTTTGAAAAATTTTGCTTCGGGCCCAAAGGTTCCATCCAGCACCCGAGGCCCAAATGTCCCGGCGTGCAGCGGGCCCGAGACAAATTCCCAGAAAGGCTCAAAATCCTGAAATTGGGCTTTGTTAGGGTCGTAGTAGTGCGCCGCGGTGTAGTGAACATCCGCTGTGACCCAGACAGTGTTTACGATACTCTCAGCCTTGATAAACCGCAGCAGGTCCGCGATCTCAAGCTCGCGCCCCTTCGGCGGACCGCTATCTCCGTTCGATATCGCCTCAACCCATTTTTGGCCTTTCCAGCGATCCCAAATGATCAATCCGATCGGCATGTTTGAGGCGATCACCTTCCAGGTTGCCGGCGACGTGGCCAACGCACTTTTCAACCAAGCCAGTTGTTCCGCCCCAAGAATACGGGACTGATCCGTAATCTCTGCTTCCATCGACGGCCCATTCGGCCCGCGATAGCTACGCAGGTCCAGAAAGAACACATCGAGCATCGGACCGTACGAAATTTTGCGGTAAACCCGACCCGGTTCGACTGGGGTGAACCGCAAGGGTGTCATTTCATGGAATGCCCGGCTTGCGCGAGATTGCAGCACGTGAACCGATTTCTCGGTGTATCTCTCATCCTCTGTCAGATCCTTGGAGCCGGACCAATTGTTGACCACCTCGTGATCGTCCCACTGGAAAAAGGTTGGGCAGACAGCATTCATCGCGCGCACATGCTGGTCCATCATGTTGTATTTCCACTGGGCACGGAATTCGGGCAGCGTCTCGGCCACCTTGCGTTTCTCGTCGATCAGGGTGGTGTTTTTCCAGATCAGTTGCCCGTCTTTTTCGACCTCGTCTTGCATAGGGTTGTCGGCATAGACAGTATCGCCGGAGTGAATGAAGAAATCCGGCCTGTGCTGCGACATGGTGGCGTAGGTGCGCATCCCATCGTCATCGATGCCCCAGCCCTGACCCGCCGTGTCGCCTGACCAGACGAAACGGATGTTTCTGCGGCTGGTGGGCGCGGTACGGAATTGGCCTGTAATAGGCTCTGACAGAACGTTTATGTCGCTCAGGTCCGCTGCAACGAACCGATAGAAGATATCCTGACCCGAGGGCAGCCCTTCGATCAGCCGTTTGACGGCAAAATCGCTGTTTGGGATAGCATCTATAGGGGTCAGCTTGCGGGCATTGGCAAAGCTTTCGGTGGTCGACACCTCCATCATCACGCGCGCAGGCCGGTCTGTTCGGGTCCAGATCATGCCGGTTGTAGTGTCAACATCCCCGGATTGTACGCCATGCGTAACCACCGGTCGCGCGCTGGCGCGACTGATCGCAGGCATCGACAATGACACCGCAAAGGCAACGCTGCCAGTCAAGAGTGCACGGCGGTTGGGGCGAAGAATTCGGGTCATTACTGCGCTCCTGTCTGGCGACCGTTTCAAGGCCCCGCGATTGGTGAGCGGCAGTAAGCCGCCTGTCAGACAACAGGCGGCTCATAATCATGAAAGTATCACGACGGTGAGGTGATACTGCTTGAAAAAATCGCTCAAGCAGTTGCCCTTTGTTCCGGCGCGCTGAGCGAGATAACGGCGACCACCGCCGCGCCGTTCAGCCAGTAGTATATCGCATCAATGCCCGAAAACCCAAACAGGCTGGGTGCGGCCAAGAATGTAAGCCCAACCAGAAGATCGACAGCCAGGTGGAATTTATAGGGCAGCACCCGCCACATTCCCAGGTGGTGATCGGTCAGAACGGTCAGTACAAACGCCGCCACACCGGTGACAACCGACAACCAGAAAGCCATCGGGTTCGAGTCCCCAAGACCCAGAACAAAAGGCAGCGCCATCAGCGCCACGGCCACTGGATAGTCCAGATAGGCGTGAATGGTGCGGGTAACGAAACGAACGGACATTAAGATTTCCTTTCCTTGCTTGGCATGGCTTCAAGCTAGGTTAGGGGTTCCGTACGTTTAAGTCTGGATCGTCCAGAAAACATTGCAGATCGTTCAGAGTTGAGTCCGATCAGTACATTGACCGGTATGCCGCCGGTGACAGGCCGATCTGTTTCTTGAAAACGCGGGAAAAGGCGGCCTCGGACGCATAGCCCACCTCTGCTGCGGCGTCGGCCACGTTCCAGCGATTTTCGGTCAACCCGTGACAGGCGATCTGCATCCGCCAGTCGGTCAGGTATTGCATTGGCGTGGTTCCGATCTTCTCGGCAAACAACTGCGCGAAAGCGGTACGCGACATGCCGGCCTCACGCGCCAACGATTCGACGCTCCATTCTTGCGCCGGAGATTGATGAAACGCAGTCAGCGCCCGTGAGACCCGGGGATCGGCAAAGCCAGCAAGGGCAGTATCACTGGGACATTGACGCTCAAGATGCGCGCGGATGGCTTGCGCGAAAAGCACCTCGGACATTTTCATCGCAATAAGGTCACCACCGATCCGCGCGCCGTTGATCTCCGACCCGATCATCCGCAGGGTGGCCTCAATCCAAATGCCCGCATCTTCACCATAATTTTCGATCAGGATGTAAGGCGGCAGGCGGTCGATCAGCATATGACCGGTGCCTTGCCGGCCGGGCGGGCTGGTAAACGAGAAATGACCGCAAATCAGTTGCGTATCCCGATCTTCGTCCCCACCACCGTGAATCAGGACGCCGTCACCCTTGTAGCCCGCATCTTCCAAAACCTGCTCTAACGGCAAAGCGTCCAGCGGCGTGACCTCATTGCACAGCAATGCATGAGCCGATCCGTGCGGTATCAGAATCAGGTCTCCTTGCTTCAGACGCAGAGTTTCCCCAGCGTTAGAGACGTGAACCTTCAGCTCACCGCGTTGTACAAAATGGAAACGCGCAACGTTCTGAAAGGCCGGAACCTGAATACCAAAAGGCGGCGTAAAGGACGTTCGAAAATAGAACGTCCCACGTAGAGACAGGCGAGTCAGGATATCGCTGAGCAGGTCCAACATGAGAGTAACGTACACGCGGCTGCCCATTCGTCCAGCCGTTTGAACCATCTGCACAAAAGCTTGAACGGCTGGCAAGGAAAAACCCCCGCGAACAACGGGGGTTTTGAGAAATTGCGGATAGCGCGGATCAGGAGCGGACCAGCGCCTCGTAATCTGCGGCGATCTCGCGAGTAATATCACCCACCTCGAACGTGTAATCACCAATCTGGCCGACGGGCGTGACTTCGGCTGCAGTGCCCGTCAGCCAGCATTGTTCAAAGTCAGCCATCTCTTCGGGTTGGATGTGACGCTCGATCACGGTGATGCCCTTGTCTTTCAGCATCTGGATCACTGTCTGGCGCGTGATGCCGTTCAGGAAGCAATCCGCCAGGGGTGTGTGAACGTCACCATTCTTGACAAAAAACACGTTGGCGCCCGTCGCCTCGGCCACATAGCCGCGGTAGTCCATGAACAGAGCATCCGAGCAGCCTTTGGCCTCGGCCTTATGTTTGGAGATCGTGCAGATCATGTAAAGACCCGCCGCCTTGGCATGGACCGGGATGGTTTCGGGGCTTGGGCGCTTCCATTCGGCGATGTCAAGCTTGGCACCCTGCATCTTGGCGTCACCGTAATAGGCACCCCAAGGCCAGACCGCGATGGCCATGTGCACCGGGTTACGGGCAGAGGCTACGCCCATATCCTCACCCGATCCGCGCCAGACCAGAGCGCGAACATACGCATCCTGCAAGCCACTGGCTTCCAAAGCCTCTTTCTTGGCGGCTTCGATCTGATCAACGGTGTAGGGCATCGGCATGTCCAGTGCCTCGGCCGATGCAATCAGGCGTTCGGAATGCTCACGGCTTTTGAAGATCTTGCCGTTATATGCGCGCTCACCCTCGAAAACCGAGGATGCATAGTGCATTGCGTGGGTCAGGATGTGAACATTGGCGTCACGCCACGGCACCAGCTTACCATCCATCCAGATCACGCCATCACGATCATCATACCCCGCCATCCGAAACCTCCTGAACCGGGTTGAATTTTTCAATTGTTGCGTCATTTTACACGTTTGCGGAAGCAAAGTTGCGCAAAAACTTCGGCTCGATACCTGTCCGCTCTTGGAATGTCAATAACGCTGACATAAAGTCGACTTATGTAACGAATGAGGCAAACTATGTCGGATACTCGCCCCGCCCAAGTCTTTGGCGGAGAAAGCCTTTTGTTTTTGACTGACGAACAGTTGCGGCAAGGGATCGAGGCGATGTTTTTCGCTTACCGCGGGTTCACTGCCGACCCCGATCGCATTCTGACGCAGATGGCCTATGGCAGGGCGCATCACAGGGCCGTCCATTTCATCAACCGCGCACCGGGCACAACGGTCAACAACTTGCTGGCCATTCTTGGGGTTACGAAACAGTCGCTGAACCGCGTTCTGCGAACCTTGATCGAAGATGGCCTTGTCGAAAGCCGCGTGGGCACCACTGACAAGCGCGAGCGGCACCTGTTTCTGACTGAAAAGGGGAAGGCGCTTGAGGCTCGGCTGTCCGAAGCCCAGCGTGTACGGATGCGTGCCGCTTACAAGGAAGCTGGCCCCGAGGCAGTATCAGGATTTCGCAAAGTGCTTGAAGCAATGATGGATGCTGATATGCGTCATGCCTATACAAAACTGCGGGACACGACCTCATGAGCGATATGGACGCCCACCTGCTGATCGTCGACGACGATGAGCGTATCCGTGATCTGCTCAAGAAATTCCTGATGAAAAACGGATTTCTGGTGACGGCTGCCCGTGATGCGGCCCATGCGCGGCGGGTCTTGTCCGGACTGGATTTCGACATGATCGTTTTGGACGTGATGATGCCCGGCGAAGATGGCGTAAGTCTGACCAGAACGCTGCGCGACACCCATACGACGCCGATCCTTCTTTTGACCGCGCGCGGCGAGACCGAGCATCGTATCTCCGGGCTTGAGGCGGGGGCAGATGATTACCTTGCCAAACCGTTCGAGCCAAAAGAACTGTTGCTGCGGATCAACGCGATCCTGAGGCGCATGCCGGAAACGCCTGCGCAGGATACTGCAAGCAAGATCCTGAACCTCGGCCCAATCCGCTATGATGTTGAGCGCGGCGAGATGTGGCAGGGCGAAGAACCCGTGCGCCTGACCGCAACAGAAAGCCAGTTGATGAAGATTTTCTCGACTCAACCCGGCGAGCCGATCAGCCGGGCCAAGCTTGTCGAGGATCTGGGGCGCGACAAGGGTCAGGCGCAGGAACGTGCTGTCGATGTGCAGATCACTCGCCTGCGCCGCAAGATCGAACAGGACCCGAAACAACCGCGATACCTGCAAACGGTGCGCGGCGCCGGATATATGCTGGCACCGGATTGATTTTGCTACCAAAGACGGTTTTATGTCCTCTGCATGAGTATTTTAGCCGAATGAACAGGGGATCGTGATGAAGACCGCGCTGTTAACCCATGCGGATTGCCTCAGGCATGTCACGCCGGACGGGCATCCTGAACGGGTGGCGCGGCTGGAGCATGTTTTGCATGCGTTGGAACCGCTGGACCTTCGCCGGACAACTGCACCTTTGGCAGCCGATGACGATCTCTTGCGGATTCACCCGGAAAGCTACATCCGGGATATTCGCGATTCTTGCCCCATTGATGGTTTTGCGCAAATTGACGGCGATACATTCATGTCTGCCGGTTCTGTCGATGCCGCGTATCGTGCAGCAGGGGCTGTGGTACGCGCAGTGGATATGGTGTTGGGCGGAGAGGCTCCGAATGCGTTTTGTGCGATCCGGCCTCCGGGGCACCACGCTGAATCAGAGACTGCAATGGGTTTCTGCCTGTTCGGCAATGCAGCGCTGGCGGCCAAGCATGCGCTGGACCATCACGGGTTGAACCGGGTCGCGGTGGTTGATTTTGACGTGCACCACGGCAACGGCACGCAGGATTTACTGTGGGATGAAGGGCGCGCGCTGTTGATCACCAGCCAACAGATGCCGCTTTGGCCCGGTTCCGGGCGAGCGGATGAGACAGGCGCGTATGAGACCGTTCTCAACATACCGCTATCACCGGGAACCGGCGGGGCCGAGATGCGCGCGGCCTATGAAAATCAGGCCTTCCCCCGCCTGCGCGCTTTCAAGCCCGAACTAATCATCATCTCTGCCGGATTCGACGCGCATCAGGACGATCCGCTGGCTAATCTGAACTGGTCTACTGGCGATTTCGCTTGGATCACGGCTGAGTTGTGCAAGATAGCCGATGAGATGTGCGACGGACGTATCGTCTCGACTCTGGAAGGCGGGTATGATCTGAACGCACTGGCCGAGGCCACACGCGCCCATGTGGAAGAATTGATGAAGGCAGCCCGATGACCGATACCCCCGTAGACCAGATGACATTCGAACAGGCTATGAAAGAGCTTGAGGCCGTGGTTGGCCAGCTTGAGCGCGGCGACGTGGCGCTGGATCAGTCGATCGCTCTTTACGAACGCGGTGCTGCGCTGAAAAAGCGCTGCGAGGATGAGCTGAAACGGGCCGAGGAAAAGGTCGCCGCGATCACCCTGGACGCCAACGGTCAGCCAACCGGGACAACGCCTGTCGAAGGTCAGTAATGTTTCGCGAAAGACTGGCGCAGGATGCGGCGCGGATTCAGAAGCAGTTTGATCTGGTTCTGGGCGCGCTGAGCGACGTGGATGTCACGCAGGCGATGAGCTATGCCACGCAAGGGGGTAAGCGGTTGCGCGGCTTTCTAGTGCTTGAAAGTGCACGTGTGCATCAGGTGGACATTGACCGCGCAATCTGGCCCGCAACGGGGATTGAAGCGTTACACGCCTATTCGCTTGTACATGACGATCTGCCCTGCATGGATGACGATGACCTGCGTCGTGGTCGCCCGACCGTGCATATGAAATGGGATGAGGGCACGGCTGTTCTGGCAGGTGACGCGTTGCACACGCTGGCATTCGAACTTTGTACGCGGCCCGAGGTTGGCTCAGCCGACGTGCGCGCTGATCTGGCCCTGACACTTGCCCAGGCCAGCGGCGCTCAGGGGATGGTGTTGGGGCAAGCCTTGGATATTGCCGCTGAGACGGCTGCATCCCCGCTTACGCTGAGCGAGATCACGCGTTTGCAGGCCGGCAAGACCGGCGCATTGATCGAGTGGTCAGGCTGCGCAGGCGCTCGGCTGGCGCAGGCTGACCCCGCGCCGTTGCGCCAATATGCCCGGGCGCTTGGTCTTGCCTTTCAGATCGCAGACGACATCTTGGATGTCGAAGGTGATACCGAAAAAGCCGGAAAACGCCTGCAAAAAGACGCCAGGGCCGGTAAAGCCACCTTTGTTTCGTTACTGGGCTTGGATGCAGCCAAGGCCCGGGCTTCGGAGCTTGTGGAACAAGCCTGCGCCGCCCTTACAGGCTATGGCGCATCGGCTGAAACCTTGAAGGATGCTGCCCGCTTCGTTATTGCCCGGGACAGCTAAGCCAGGATCGCCAATGACTGACCGCCCGAAAACGCCTCTGCTGGACCTTGTAAACCGCCCTGCGGATCTCAAACAGTTTTCAGATGCGCAACTGACCCAGCTTGCACAGGAATTACGGTCCGAGACGATCTCGGCCGTTTCGGTCACAGGTGGGCATCTGGGTGCCGGGCTTGGCGTGGTGGAACTGACGACTGCGCTGCATGCCGTTTTTGATACCCCGCGTGACAAGATCATCTGGGATGTGGGGCACCAATGCTACCCCCACAAAATCCTGACCGGGCGGCGCGATCGTATTCGCACCCTGCGCATGAAAGACGGCCTGAGCGGTTTCACCAAACGCAGCGAAAGCCCCTATGACCCGTTCGGCGCGGCACATAGCTCAACCTCGATCAGCGCAGCGCTTGGGTTTGCGGTTGCCCGCGATCTGGGCGGTGTCACACCGGAAGGGCTGGGTGACGCGATTGCCGTGATTGGCGATGGCTCAATGTCGGCGGGCATGGCTTTTGAAGCGATGAACAACGCGGGCCATCTGAAAAAGCGCCTGATCGTGATCCTGAACGACAACGACATGAGCATCGCGCCACCTGTTGGCGCGCTGTCGAACTATCTGTCGCGTATCTACACCGAAGCCCCGTTCCACGAGTTGAAAGCCGCCGCCAAGGGCGCGGTCTCGCTGCTGCCCGAACCGTTCCGCGAGGGCGCCAAGCGCGCCAAGGAAATGCTGAAAGGTATGGCCGTGGGCGGCACTTTGTTCGAAGAGTTGGGGTTTTCCTACATCGGCCCGCTTGACGGGCATGATATGGACCAGCTTCTGCCGGTGCTGCGCACGGTAAAGGCACGGGCGACCGGCCCGATTCTGATCCACGTGCTGACCAAAAAGGGCAAGGGCTATGCCCCAGCTGAGCAGGCCCGCGACAAGGGCCATGCCACCGCGAAATTCGACGTGGTGACGGGTGAACAGAAAAAGACGCCGTCCAACGCACCATCTTATACCTCGGTCTTTGGCAAGACGCTGGTGGACGAGGCCGGGCGCGACGACAAGATCGTCGCTGTCACCGCCGCGATGCCGGACGGAACCGGCCTGAATCTGTTTGCCGAACGCTATCCTTCGCGCTGTTTCGACGTTGCGATTGCCGAACAGCATGGCGTGACTTTCGCCGCAGCGCTGGCTGCCGGAGGGATGAAACCGTTCTGCGCAATGTACTCTACGTTTTTGCAGCGCGGGTATGATCAGGTGGTGCATGATGTAGCGATCCAGCGCCTGCCGGTACGCTTTGCCATTGACCGCGCCGGTCTGGTCGGCGCCGATGGCGCAACCCATGCGGGGTCGTTCGATATCGCCTACCTGTCCAACCTGCCCGGTATGACAGTCATGGCGGCTGCGGATGAAGCCGAACTGATGCACATGGTCGCCACTGCGGCGGCTCATGATGAAGGCCCTATTGCCTTCCGCTACCCGAGGGGTGAAGGCGTGGGCGTCGATCTGCCCGAACGTGGTGAAGTTCTTGAGATCGGCAAAGGCCGCCTGATCCAACAAGGCGCACGCGTGGCGATACTTTCGTTCGGAACCCGTCTGGCAGAAGTTCAGAAAGCAGCAGAGGCTCTCTCGGCCCGGGGCATTACCCCAACCATTGCCGATGCTCGGTTTGCCAAACCACTGGACCGAGATTTGATCCTTGAACTGGCCGCGAACCACGAGGCTCTGATAACCATCGAAGAAGGTGCCATTGGCGGTTTCGGCAGTCACGTGGCGCAGCTTTTGGCGGATGAGGGCGTGTTCGATCACGGGTTGAAGTACCGCTCAATGGTGCTACCGGATACATTTATTGATCAGGCCAGCCCATCCGACATGTACACTGTTGCGGGCCTGAACGCCCAACAGATCGAGGCCAAGGTTCTGTCGGTCTTGGGCGTTGCGTCCCTTGGTGAAAAACGCGCGTGACGCGTCGGAACTATCAGACATCAAAACGCAACCTCTAATGAGAATTCCTTTTCGGCTGCACCTCAGGTTGAATGCCTGCCTTTGAAACCCAACGCGCCGCTACGGCCCCGTTTACGGAGGCAGGCTGATTCACTTCGGGTGAGTTATTGAGAACACAGGATTCTCTCATATTCTTCCGCAATATTTTTGCGCATATGTTTTTCTGCTACAGGTAGTCAAAACAAAAAACCACCCTTGAGCAGGCGGGCGGATGAGAAACATGATTGCGGCGCTGGTGGCACTCTTTCTGACGAGCGTGCCAGCGGCGTCAAAAGATATACAGGTCGGCAACGATTCTGGCGGGCGTATCTTGGACCGTTTGATCCAGATTGAAATCGCCAACCGGACCAATACACAGTTCTGGATAACCGGGGACTTTTGTCATTCCAGTTGCACTATGCTTCTGGGTGCGGATGATGTCTGCATTTCTCGCAAAACAGTATTTGGTTTTCACGGCCCCTACCGGGTGAATCGCACGGAAATGACGGCCAGTGAATTCGAAAGAAAAAGCGCATCTCTATCCAGCTACTACCCGACTCCGGTCAAAAACTGGTTTATGTCCAAAGCCAGATACGCCGGACCCAGCGAACTTTTTCTTGTTTCCGGTGACTATCTCATACGCCTTGGCGTGCAGGAATGTCTTTAGCCGCTGATGCGCTTTGAGCCTTGGCAGACTGTCACCCAACGTGAATTTTTCACAGACTTGGGAAAATGGTGCCTAAAGAGGGCACTGAATTCCAATATGTAGATGTCTCGAAAAATCTCAGATAGAGATTAAGTATATGAAAAAATTTAATTTATCTCTATCAACTCGCCTCAATTGATCTCGACTAGTGGCAGCACGTACCATACCTAGGGGTGGACCAATAGGTGGACTGGTAGAGAGAGATATATAGCGAAAAACAAATTGAGCGCGCGTGGCGTCATTGCGCTTGAGGCTGGAAAGCACTGCGATGGCGCTGGGCTCTGGCTTGTGAAGGCAGATTCCAAAAGCGGTAAATGGGTTCTTAGACTGACGGTTTTCGGCAAGCGACGGGAGTTGGGCCTCGGGAGGTGGCCGGATGTTGGCTTGGCGGAGGCGCGGGAAACAGCTGACGCAGCCCGGCGCCAACTGCGGGAAGGCCGAGATCCGATCAGAGAGCGGCAGAAACGACGTGTTGAAGCCCAGCGCAATTTGCATCTGTTTAGAGACATCGCTCGGGATGCGTTTGAAGCTCGGAAGTCCGAGTTGCGGAGTGGCGGAAAAGCGGGGCGTTGGTTTAACCCGCTGGAGTTACACGTTATACCCAAACTTGGTCATGTGCCCGTTGCTAAAATTACTCAGATCGATCTGCGGGATTGCCTTGCGCCTATCTGGAATGAGAAAGCCGAGACGGCTTGAAAGGCGCTGACGCGGACATCTATTTGTCTGGAGCATGCAGCCGCGCTGGGCATTGATGTAGACTTGCAGGCCCCCAGGAAGGCGCGTGCATTGCTTGGCAAACCGCGTAAGGCCACCACCAACATTCCGTCGCTTGCCTGGAGTGAAGTGCCCGAGTTCTACAAAAGTTTGGACGAAGGTACAGTCACCCACCTTGCTCTGAAACTTCTGATTTTGACCGGGGTACGGTCACGGCCAATACGGTACTTGAGGGAAGAGCAGGTCGATGGTGATGTCTGGACTATTCCGGCAGAACAGATGAAAGGGCGTGAGGGCGCTACCGCTGAGTTCCGTGTTCCGCTTTCGAATGAAGCGCTTCATGTTCTTGGAGACGCGTGGCGACATGCTCGCGACGGCTATCTGTTTCCGAGTATTCGGAAAGGGGTGATCTCAGACGCCACGATGTCGAGATTGATGGAGCGTCGTGGCATGAGCGCCCGTCCGCATGGATTTCGTTCAAATCTCCGCGTGTGGTTGGCGGAGGCAACCGATGCACGTCATGAAGTTGCAAAAACCATGCTTGGCCACGTTGTTGGCAGCTCTGTCGAACGCGCATACCGCCGAACCGACTTCCTGGACCAACGTCGTGTATTGCTGGAGCGCTGGGCGTCCCATCTCCTCGGCAACACCGATACCGTCGTAAAACTGGCCACCGCATGAAACAGGATCGTCGTTATCTTCCCTTGTTCAACGAAGACGGCAGCTGGATAGCCCGCCCAGATCTTTATGTTTTGGTTCGAATGGGCGCTCCAGACAACGAAAAAGAGAGCACCATCTGGGAGGCCTACCGACACATGTCAGAGATCTCAGATAACAGTAGCGTTGAATTGAACCCGTTAGACGCAATACTCGAAAGAAAGTTCGTAAGGTCTAACATGTCCGAACGTAGATACGCTGCAATGGTGGTGCACGAGGTCGCGCGACTTTATTTCAACGGCGTAACGCCAACTTTGGGCAAAGCAGTAAAGCTGGTTACACGGCCATTGCTGGAGGAACAAAGCGCCAGATTAGAAAGTTCGGTCTCTGAGCAAGTGAGAAAGGCGTTCAGTCGGTTTCGCAATACTTGCCACTTGGAAGCTGTTTTTCGATCAGACGCTTCAAGGCCAAGGCTCAGGACCCATTGATTTCCGGCCAATGTCGTGATTCACGGCTTAAACAAACGAGCGGTGACATGTCTGATCTT
>NZ_JBXWNC010000023.1:0-44209 GCF_059610165.1 Ruegeria sp. YTSA135
GACACCGCCATCGCGGACAAATCATGCTGCGCAAAACAGCTCGACCAAGACCGCCCCGATACCGAAGTCCGGGGCCTAGACAATTCTCATTTTTTCTCAATGGTCTATCTGTGGGTAACTGAGTGCTCAACTTCTCTTCGAAGGCTTGCGGAAAGGTCTTGCTTCTCCACCCTTGCCGTTTCTGCTTTTTGAACGCGGCACGTTTGAGTCTTTGTAGGTGGCCTTTTGGCGCGCCTTTGGCGCTCTCAGAGATTTGGATGTGTCAGCAGCGTTCTTTTCTCGTTTTTGTCGCTTCTTATCCCTCGCGACGGGCTGTAGTTTTGCCTTTCCGTGCTCGCTTGTCGGCTGCGTATGCAGAGCTTTGTCCTGCTTTGGCGTATCCTCGCTTGCTTGTCTACTCGATGTGCTTGCACCGGATTTTCCTCTGCCCTTTGGGCGCTCGGATGCAATCTGGGTATTTTGGCTGGAAAGTTCGGAGCCGCGCGCAGACTTCGACGGCTTGCCTGCACGAGGCCCTCGGTTTTTAGCTACTTGGTCTGATGAATTTGGTGCCGCAGGCGGTCCCTTCGGAGAGGCATCGAAATCTGGTGCGCCTGCCAGCTCAGTGAGCGTCGCACCTTGTTCTAAGGTGAGCTCGGCCCCCAATTCTTGTTTCATTGCGGGCACAGCATCATTGGCAATCTCGACAAAGGTCTCTTGGTATTGAACACGGATTGCGCCGATGGCGTCTTTGGATAAACCCGCATTGCGGCACAGCATTGGCAGCAACCAACGCGGCTCCGCACGCTGTTTGCGCCCCAAAGAAAGTGAGAACCAAGTGCTTGGCCCAAACGCCGCGCGCCTATCAGTGTTGCGTTTTCCGGACTCTGGCGCCGTTCCCAGAATCTCCGGTGCCGAGCTGCTCTCTCGGTAAAGGCGCATATAGGCTGCAGCGACCTGCTCTGGGGTTCTTCCGCTGAGCAGCCGTTCTGCAAAAGCCGTTTCCTCGGCACTTGGCGGCTCATCCAGGGCGGGATTGGAAAGGATGCGTTCCTCTTCCTGTGCGAGCACCTCGTCCGCAGAGGGCGGGGCGCCCCATTCGGCCTCCAACTTGGCTGATTTGAGCAATCGTTGCGCCTTTGAGCGTTGTCGACCTGGCACGATCAAGATGGACATTCCCTTGCGCCCGGCGCGACCTGTCCGCCCAGAGCGATGCAGCAGATTTTCCGCATTTGAAGGAATATCTGCATGGATCACCAACTCCAGCCCTGGAAGATCAATACCACGGGCGGCCACGTCCGTCGCAACACAGACCTGCGCGCGCTTGTCACGCAGGGCTTGCATCGCATTGGTGCGCTCTGTCTGGCTGAGCTCCCCCGACAGTGAGACAACAGCAAATCCCCGATTGGAGAATTTCGCGGTCAGACGCGCAACCATGGATCGGGTATTGGCGAACACAATTGCGGTCTCTGCGTTGTGATAGCACAGCAAATTGATAATCGCTTTTTCGATATCTGACGGTGCCACGTTCAGGGCACTATAGGTAATGTCCGAATGCTGTGCTTCTGCACTTCCGACCTTGATCCGCTGCGCATCTTCTTTCTGGTAAGTCTGGGCCAGCTTGGCAATGCCTCGCGGAACAGTGGCAGAGAACATCAAGGTGCGCCGGCTCGTGGGCGTTTGATCAAGGATGTATTCAAGGTCTTCGGCGAACCCCATGTCCAACATTTCGTCGGCTTCGTCCAGAACAACAGTCCGCAAATCACTCAGGTCGATCACACCACGCGCGATATGATCGCGCAGCCGCCCAGGCGTTCCGACCACGACATGTACACCGCGCTCGAGCGTCCTGCGTTCTGCGCGCGCATCCATACCACCAACTGCCGACGCTGTGACTATCTCGGCCTCAGCGAACAGCCAATCGAACTCTCGTCGAACTTGCAAGGCCAGTTCGCGTGTGGGTGCGATAATCACGGCCAATGGCGCAGCTGGTCGATCAAACCGACCGTGCTTATCAAGAAGTTCTTCCATCATTGCCAGCCCGAAGCCCACGGTTTTGCCAGAACCGGTTTGCGCAGAGACAAGTAGATCTTTTCCTGCCAGCGCTTCATCTGACACAGCCTCTTGTACAGGGGTCAAGCCGCTATAGCCTTTTTGGGAAAGCGCTAAGGATAGGGTTTTCGGGAGGGCAGAGAAATCTTGCATGGGTCACCAAATGCCGGGAAAGATCTGGCGATAGTAGTATTTGGGTCAGATGTATAGCCCGTAACGTGCGCCCGAAAGAGAAATGCGTCAATCACGGGAAACTGACTTTCGCATCCGCCCAACCAATGGCCGCTGCGTTTAAACATTGTGAATTCGGTCGGTAACAGTTCATGTTGCTACGAAGGTCCGGTCTAGCTCAGCTGCAACGCAGCGTTAGGTAGCACCGGCGAAGTCGGCATTGGGTCGCCCTCTCGGACGGCCCTTCAACCTAGATTTCAATGGCTTCGGTGATGGCCAAGACATCCTCCAGTTCCACACCTTGATATCGGGTGGCGCTGTCCATCTTGGTGTGCCCAAGAAGAAGCTGAACGGCTCGAAGGTTTCCGGTCTTCTTGTAGATCTGAGTTACCTTGGTTCGCGTCATTGAATCTGTGCCGCAGGCGCTCGCTTCTAGACCGATTGACGTGACCCACGCGCGGACAATCCGTGCGTAGTGGCGTGTAGAGATGTGCAGGCGTCCTAAAATCTGCCAGGCCACAGGTGCTCGGAACCAGCCATCAGTTCGTCTTCTATCAACTTCTCAACAGAGGCTCGTGTGCCTTCGGATATTTCAAAGCGCACTGGTTTTTGCGTTTTACTTTGAAGGACCGAAGCCCATTCCTTGTTTTCACCGGATGCCATGACATCAACAACCTTTATTTTCACCAGGTCGCAGCCGCGCTGCTTACTGTCGATTGCCATGTTGAACAGCGCGAGGTCGCGATGGTTCTGGGCCAATTCAAGTCGCACTCGGATTGCCCAGACGTGCTTTGGTTTCAATGGTCGCCTCTGCCCGACGATCCGATCCTTGTTCCAAGCGGGGCGGAGAGCGCGAATGACGGGTAGATTTGGTGTTTTCATGACTGATCCTCCAACCCGCCAGGCCCTCCCAGAACGACAACCCGACGTTGACCGGAGCACTTAATCACAATATTCTGCGCTGCCTCTGAGGTCTGGAACGAGCCCAAAGTGACTGATGCTGCGTTTTGCACGAGTGTCCAGTTTTTCAGGATGGAGTCAAAACTTCGGTTTCTTTTACCACGACATTCTGCACGGATGGTTTTGACAGAATTCTGGCTTGGGCTTGCAGCAGCGAAACCATGCAGGCAATCTTGCTACGAGTGTGCAATTGGTGAAGGTCTCTGAGGAATGCCGCGATGGATAACTCGCTGGGGGATTGCGATCTTAGCTTTAATATCCATCGGTGGTTACCTGCTCTTGCTCCCTCCACTTCCGATTCCACCAGAGATCGGCAGGGGATTACCTGGTAACTTCGCGGAGGCCGACGACGAGTTTGAACGACGAGTATCGGCAGAGTTCACGTTGCCCATGGCAGAGACAGAGTTAATGGCACGGCTGAGCAAACAGGGCTTCACAATTCATTCTGACAATCATTATGCAGCCTTCGAGAAAGTTAGATTTCCTTGCACGTTGGTTTGGAGGGTTCATTGGGAAACGGTGGATGGCCGAATGGGTAATCTGACGTCCAAATACGGCGGAGTGTGCCTCTAGCTCCGGATGCTCGATAAGCAAATTCTTCGTCTTGCGACCGAAAATGGACCATGCGACTCGTGGGTAAATAATCCGCTTAGTCCCGCATTCGCTGCCACTGGTGAAGCATGCAGCTTCAGCCCGTTCCGCCACCACTTACTTCAGGGCTGCTATCCACCTCGGGGAACCGCTTGATAAAACGCAACGCCTCATCGGTGTTGCAGTGGTCTTGACTCTGCATATGCGGCTCCTTCTCTGTGGATTGAGCGGACGGAGAAACTGCGTGCTCAATGACGGACTCCTGCTGCCTCCATCCCTTCACCCCTTGTTAGCATCCGGATGGCGTGCCGAAGGTACATCTCCGCACCGCGTCAGGAAATTTCCAACGCCTCAGCCACGGCCTCAACCAACGCCTGCGTCAATCCACGGCGTCGCCCCTCACGGCGGGCAAATTCGGCCAACTCCGTGACAGGAATTGAAGGGAGGTGACTAACCTCCAGGCGGCTCAGCAGAGGGGCTGGCAAAGGGACCAAACTGTTGGAGGTCAGCACCCAGTTGATCCACGACAAGTGAAAGCCCACCTGGTGGTAGGGGCATTGCCAAGCGGCTGCCGAAGATGGCTCCAAAAGGGACAGCAGCCCCTCGGCAAGTCCGAAGATGTTGCCTTTTGTCGAAGTTGCCACCCCTGCCTTTTCCACTTCATCAACGACAACCACCGGGTTCGCAACCAGGTGCTTCAGGATCGTCCTCAATGGGCGGCCCGGTTGTGCTTTGGCCCAGCCGCGCTGAGAACCCACAATGCCGAAAGACGCCTGTTCCATCGTCGCTTCCACGCCACAGCGCGGTACGCCAAGTGCAGTGCTCAACTGACGGGCCCACATGCTCTTGCCGATCCCCGGAGGACCGTCAAGCAGCATCGGAGGCAGGCGGAAGCCTGCGCGCCTGTTTCGGGCCGAGCGCCGCATCGACTTCCAAAGGAGATCTGTCGCGGGCGCCATCCAGGGCATACCGGCATGAATCCCGGCGGCGATTTCATCCGCCTGATGCTCTGACCGGATCCGGATCGGGCCCACACCGTTGCGCAGGACTTCCAAGGCTCTTCGATCATCAAGTTTGAGGTGGGAAAGACCTGCGGCCGCAGCCCGCCGTTCCAGCAGTCTGCTACCCGGCGGTCTACTCGGTCCTGACCTTCGCGCCAGAGATCAACCTGCATCAGTTCGTTTTCCCACCGAAGGCAGTCATCACGATCCTCCGGATCCGGAGGCATGATACCGCGCTCAAGCGCGCGGCGCACTTTCAGGAACCGCTCCAGGCGCTTCCGTATTACTCGCCGGTCTTTATCAGCATTGTAAAACTGCGCGTCGATGAACTTGATCTTGGACATAACTGGCCCTTTCCCGGCGCGTCGCGCCGTCTGGCTCCCGATTGCACGCCGTGCGTTCGGAAAAATGGAGGAAGGAACCTGGCCAGGTTTGAGCTTAAGTCCTGCTCAATAAGACCGTTTCAGTCAACAGGAGGCGCTGATCAGAGCCGGTGAACAAAGCCTGATCAGCCGCCGAAAAGTGTCTTTTGCTAAGTCTTTGTTTTAAAAAAACCACCGGCCGAAGATCGGCCGATGGTAATTAACCTCGTGTCGGAATGGCAGGAAACCCCCATCAATGGCAGTTAATTCATGGGTCCGACAACAAACATCCGACCTTCGGAATTACCCACACTTGGAATGACCGCAGCTTCGGCAGGTCATGCAGCCTTCAATCATCACCATGTCGTACTGACCGCACGCCGGGCAGGCCTTTCCACGTGGCGCATCCATGTTCACAACCTGCGCTTGAGGGTCGGACTTGAGGCCCATGCCCTCGCCCTCAAGGAAACCGATCGCAACCATATGCTGTTCGATCACGCCACCGATTGCTGCAAGGATTGACGGGATGTACTTGCCCTGCACCCACGCACCTCCACGCGGGTCAAAAACGGCCTTCAATTCTTCGACGACAAACGAGACGTCACCCCCGCGCCGGAACACGGCCGAGATCATGCGGGTCAGCGCAACGGTCCAGGCGAAGTGCTCCATATTTTTCGAATTGATGAAAACCTCGAACGGGCGGCGACGTCCACCGATGATTATATCGTTAATCGTCAGATAGATGGCGTGCTCACTGTCGGGCCATTTCAGTTTGTAAGTCGAACCTTCAAGTGACTGCGGCCGGTCCAACGGTTCTGACATATAAATGACGTCACCGCCTTCGACTTCTTGCGGGGCATCCGCGCTTTCACCGGGCGCTTTGTCCGAGTTTTCCGAAACGCTCAACACGCTTCCGGTCACATCATTCGGGCGATAGGTGGTGCAACCTTTGCAGCCCTGATCCCAGGCCTGCATGTAGACATCCTTGAAGTCATCAAAACTGATATCTTCCGGGCAGTTGATCGTCTTCGAAATCGAGCTGTCGATCCATTTCTGCGCCGCGGCCTGCATCTTGACGTGATCCGCGGGCGTCAGTGTCTGCGCATTGACGAAGTAGTCAGGCAGTTCCACGTCGTCGAACTTGTTACGCCACATCTGCACGGCATAGTCCACGACCTCTTCCTCGGTGCGTGATCCGTCTTTCTGCAGCACTTTACGCGTATAGGCATAGGCAAACACCGGCTCGATCCCGGACGAAACATTGCCCGCGTAAAGCGAAATCGTTCCCGTCGGCGCGATCGAGGTCAGCAGCGCGTTACGAATGCCGTGTTCCCGAATTGCGTCGCGCACGTCTTCGTCCATCTGCTGCATCGTACCGCTGGCCAGGTATTTTTCGCTATCGAAAAGGGGAAACGCCCCCTTTTCCTTAGCCAAATCGACCGACGCCAGATACGCGGCGCGGGCGATCGCGTGCAACCAGCGCTCGGTCTGACGCGCCGCCTCGTCGGAACCATATCGCAGCCCAAGCATCAACAGGGCATCGGCCAGACCCGTAACGCCCAAACCGATGCGGCGTTTGTCCTGCGCTTCGGCTTCTTGCTCGGCCAGCGGAAATTTCGACACATCAACCACGTTGTCCATCATTCGGACCGCTGTGGCGACAAGTTCTTGCAGGGCATCTTCATCCAGATGCGCAGCATCTTCGAACGGCTCGGCTACTAGCCGTGCAAGGTTGATCGACCCCAGCAGGCACGCGCCATAGGGCGGCAGAGGCTGCTCGCCACATGGATTGGTCGCCGCAATGGTTTCAACATAGCTCAGGTTGTTTGCTGCATTGATCCGGTCGATAAAGATCACGCCGGGTTCGGCGTAGTCATACGTCGCCTGCATGATCTTGTTCCACAGGTCACGCGCCTGCACTGTGTGGTAGATCTTACCGTCAAAGACCAACTCCCACGGCCCGTCCGCCTTGACCGCTTCCATAAAGGCGTCGGTCACCAAAACCGACATATTAAACATGCGTAGTCGGGCCGGGTCGGATTTGGCTGTGATAAAATGTTCGATGTCCGGGTGATCGCAGCGCATCGTCGCCATCATCGCCCCACGACGGGATCCTGCGGACATGATGGTGCGGCACATCGCGTCCCACACATCCATGAAAGAAAGCGGCCCCGATGCATCGGCGGCTACCCCATGCACATCAGCACCCCTTGGCCGGATGGTCGAGAAATCATACCCGATCCCGCCACCCTGCTGCATGGTCAGCGCGGCCTCTTTCAACATGTCGAAAATGCCGCCCATGCTGTCTGGAATTGTTCCCATGACAAAACAGTTGAACAGCGTCACCTGCCGCGCAGTACCTGCCCCGGCTGTGATGCGTCCCGCAGGCAGGTATTTGAAGTCCTCCAGTGCCGCGTAGAACTTATCCTCCCAATGGGCCGGGTCCTGTTCTACCCGCGCCAGATCGCGGGCAATGCGTCGCCAGCTATCCTCAACCGTAATGTCAATGGGTGTCCCATCCGCTTGTTTGAAGCGGTATTTCATATCCCAAATCTGTTCGGCGATGGGGGCAGCAAAGCGGCTCATTGGCGATTCCCTGAGTAGAAAGAGATAAGCAGCTTACCCCAAATCACATCCTCGCCACAACACCTTGATGGCAGCGCCCAGCAGTCTACAATATAAAGATGGTCTTCGGGACGACTCTGTGGGAAAGCTGTGGATAAATACGTAAATCTCATAAAACTTTCGGTTGGCTCAGAAAGCGTTGACAGCCTGATTGCGTGGCAGCACAGCTATCGCCAGCGGTTTGATGACGGTCTGCCCCGCCACGTTACCCGCATGTGGCCGAAACGCGAGGCTGAGATACTGAATGGCGGATCGATCTACTGGGTGATTAAGGGCGTTGTCCAATGCCGGCAGCGCATCCTTCGTCTGGATGAGGTGCGGGGCGAGGACGGAATCCGCCGCTGCGCCATCGTTTTGGACCCAGATGTTGTCCGCACCCAAAACGCCCTAAAGCGCCCATTCCAGGGGTGGCGCTATCTGCAACCCGAAGATACACCAGCCGATCTGCCAAAAAGTCGCGCGCAAGACGACGCCCTGCCCGATGATCTGAATCAAGCGTTAGCGGAAATCGGTGTGTTGTAATCAGGCAAGACGATCCAAAAGCTCGGATAACACAGCCTTATCCTCGGCATCATAGCTGGCGACCCGGCTGCGCCACAACGTTGCCTGAGACCGCAGGATCAACCCATCTGACAAAATCTTCAGGTGATTGGCACGCAAGGTTTCACCCGTCGATGTGATATCCGCAACCGCCTCAGCCGTTTCATTCATCACTGTGCCCTCGGTCGCACCCTGACTGTCGACTAGAGTGTAATCGGCCACGCCCGCATCTGTCAGGAACTCACGCACCAGTCGGTGGTACTTCGTGGCAATCCGCAACCGATGGCCGTGTGCTTTGCGGAATGCCGCGGCAACGGCATCAAGATCGTCCAGCGTATCGACGTCTACCCAGCAGGCCGGTGTTGCGATGATAAGGTCGGCCTTGCCGAACCCAAGTTGCGAGATTTCTTCGACCTGCTGTTCCCAACGCGGCAGTTTCTCTTGCACCAGGTCAATGCCGGTGACACCCAGATGCACGCGTCCTGCGGCCAGTTCGCGCGGCATTTCCCCAGCGGACAGCAAGATCAGAGAAACGCCATCAATGCCTTCAACCTTGCCAGCATATTCCCGGTCCGATCCGCTGCGCGACAGAACAATCCCGCGCTTTTCGAACCACGAAAAGGTCTTTTCCATTAACCGGCCCTTGGAAGGCACGCCCAGTTTCAAACTCATTGCACGGCCTCCTCGATTTCCAGCATCAGGTCCGGGCGCAGCACCCCGCCCACGGCGGGGATTTCGGCACCGTTGCCCAATTGCCGGGTCAGTGCATCATAGCGCCCGCCGGTGGCAATCGGCGGCAGATCGGGGCGACCTTCGGCGTAAAAACCGAAGACAAACCCGTCATAGTACTCCATCGAAGTACGTCCGTAGGCGGCCTCAAAATCCAGGCGCGCAACATCCACACCGCGTGCTTGCAGCGCGGCTACCCGCGCCTCAAGCCGATCAAGCGCCTGCGTAATCTGCGGCAGGTCTACCGCCACGTCACGCAGTTGCTCTAACGCAAAGGGCATGGTTTCGCGTACGTTCAGCAGGGTCTCCAACCCTGCCAATTCACTGTCAGAGATCGGCGGCGTATCGCGGTCCTCCCGCAGGGCTTCGATCCGTGCCTCTATCTCGGCGACGCGGCGTTTACCGATATGCTGGGCGTCTGTTGCCAGCGGATCGTCAGCATCCAGCAGAGCGTCCCGCCCCTCGGGTGCGGGTTTGCGCCCGGCAAACCGATCCAGCAGCGTTCGAAAGCGACGCGGGCGCCACAGGTGCCGCATCAACGCCGACTTACGTCGGTCCGTGGTACGCAGCCCCTGAACCGCCGCCGTCAGAATGCCAATATCCCCGGTTGCAGCGCGCAGCGGTAGGCCGCGCAACTGGAGCGCAAATAGCGAGAACACCTCGGCATCCGCGCCCGAAGGATCGTCACGGTCAAAGACCTCGTACCCGACCTGAATGTATTCGTTGGACCGATCCGGGTTGAGCTCTTGCCGGCGGAACACCTCTCCGGAATAGGTATAGCGCGCAGGCTCAGCCCCGTCTGCCATGTGCATCTGCACCACCGGCAGAGTGAAATCGGGACGCAGCATCTGCTCACCCCGCAGCGCGTCCGACGTTACATAAGCGCGGGCCCGGATGTCTTCTCCGTATAGGTCAAGCAGCGTCTCTGCAGGTTGCAGCAGAGGCGGATCGACGACCTGCGCGCCCGCAGCCTCGAACCGGACGCGCATCATGGCCGCGCGGGCCTGAATCTGGGAACGATTTGCCATGACCTAGTCCTGACTGTCCAGAATTTCGCGAACCTTGGCGACCAGATCACCACGCGGCACTTCGAACTGGCTGGGGCGTTCTTTCCATTCTTCCAGCGTGGCGCTTTCGGCGATCTTCGCGCCAAGGAACAGGTCCTTGATCTGCACGATGCCATTGGCCTTTTCGTCGCCGCCTTCGATCACGGCAATCGGAGAGTTTCGCTTATCCGCATATTTAAGCTGATTGCCAAAGTTCTTGGGGTTGCCCAGATAAACTTCGGCCCGAATGCCTGCATTGCGCAGCTCGGCCACCATCGCCTGATAGTCCGCCATGCGGTCGCGATCCATGACAGTAACAACGACAGGCCCCTTGGCCTGTGCGCTGATCCGTCCTTTTTCGCGCAGAGCCGCCAAAAGTCGATCAACCCCGATGGAGATTCCAGTCGCAGGTACTTCTTGCCCGGTGAAGCGTTTGACCAGATCGTCATAACGCCCACCACCTGCGACGGACCCGAACTGCCGCTTGCGGCCTTTTTCGTCGAATATCTCGAAGGTCAGTTCGGCCTCATAGACAGGCCCGGTGTAATAGCCAAGGCCACGCACGACCGAAGGGTCGATAACGATGCGGTCCGCACCATATCCGCCCGCATCAAGCAGCGCGCCGATCCGCTCCAGCTCGGCGATACCATCTGCGCCGATCTTGCTGTCGCCCACAGCAGCGCGAAGGTTGACCAACGTTCCTGTGATGTCGGCAGCCTTGGACGTCAGGAACGCAATCACCGGTTCGGCTTGGTCATCGCTGAGTCCGACGCCATCAATAAACGCGCCCGAGGCGTCGAGCCGACCCTTGGTCAGCAATTCCCGCACACCGGCCTCACCGACCTTGTCGAACTTATCAATCGTGCGCAGAACAGCATCACGCTGCCCTTCGTCTGACAAGCCCATCGCCTCAAGCACGCCGTTCAGAACCTTGCGGTTGTTGACGCGTACCAGATAGTCACCGCGTGGAATCCCCACCGTCTCGAGCGTATCAGCCAGCATCGCGCAAATCTCGGCGTCCGCCGCCATCGAGGCCGTACCGACTGTATCCGCATCACACTGATAGAACTGGCGATACCGCCCCGGTCCGGGCTTTTCGTTCCGCCAGACCGGACCCATCGCATAGCGGCGATAGGGCGTGGGCAGATCATTGCGATGTTGCGCATAGACACGGGCCAAGGGCGCGGTCAGGTCATAGCGCAGGGCCATCCAATCGCCCTTGCCGTGCTCGTCGACTTCCTGCCATGCAAAAACGCCTTCGTTCGGGCGGTCCACGTCGGGCAGGAACTTGCCCAGCGCCTCAACCGTTTCGACCGCGCTGCTCTCAAGAGCATCAAAACCATAGCGATGATAGACGTCCGCAATAGCCCGCAGCATTTCAGTACGCTGCGTGACTTCCTGGCCGAAATAGTCACGGAACCCTTTTGGCGTTACGGCCTTGGGGCGGGGCTGTTTCTTTGGCTTGGCCATGTGGGGCGTCCTTGGGAGTTTCCTTGTTCCGCGCGCGGTCTATCCCATGCCCCGCATCGGGGCAAGGCACGCTTTCGCTGGCCTTGGACTTCCGCGGTCGCTATGACCGGCTCAAGACAGGAGATTCCAATGCAGCATCTGGAAGAACAGATCGCCCACCTGACCCGCACAGTCGACGAGCTGAACGCAGTCGTCACCCGCCAACAAGGCGATATCGACCGTCTGGCCCGCCGGGTCGAAATGCTGCTGCAGCGCGACGCTGATCGTGCGCAGGAAGGTTCGGGCGGGGTCGTGTTCGGAGACGAACGCCCGCCGCATTACTGAACGTCTTCCAGCCCCAGCGTGGTTTTCACCGCGTTGTCGATGCGGGCAGCAACCTCTTGGGCCGGACCAACCAATCCCGGCACCAAACCAGCGCTTCAGATTTCCTCCACCACGCTGACGCCATCCAGCGACTTTATCGCCCCCTTGATCTGCGGGTTGATGGGGAAATCCTGACCCAGATCTATCTCGACATCGCCCGGCAAACCGGGGTCCAGCAGGCAGATGTGAATCGGACCTTTGGCCGCCCGTTTGGCAGCACCGGCAGCATCCTCAAGCACCTTGGCAACGGTCGGCAGCACCTCGGGCACGTCCACGAATATGCGTAACCCCGTGGCACCTGCCTCGGCCACGACCGAATCTGCCGGTCCCACCGAACGCGCCAGCAATTTCAGCTGATCGGACTCCATCGTTGCCTCGGCAGACAGAACCACCTGTGCCCCTGTTTCAAGGAACTCGCGCGACTTCTCAAGCGTTTCCGAGAACAGCGTGACTTCATACGCCCCAGTTGGATCGGACAATTGCGCAAAGGCAAAGCGGTTGCCCTTGGCCGATTTCCGTTCTTGCCGCCCAGCGACAACACCCGCCATTTTGGCAATGAACGGACCCGAGCGCGCTTTTTCCGTTACGTCGTCAAGCGTCATGACCTGCTTGCGCTTCAGCGCGGGCATGTAATCATCCAGCGGGTGACCGGACAGGTAAAACCCAATGGCCTTGAATTCTTCGCTGAGTCGCTCTGCCGGCAACCAGTCTGGTGTTTGTGACAGGCGAGGTTCTGGCAGATCATCACCCGCCTCACCAAACAGCGACACCTGGTTCGAATTCTTCTGGTCATGGATCGCCGCCGAATACTGCACCAGCGGATCGAGGCTTTCGAAAACGCGGCGGCGGTTCTTGTCTAGCTGATCGAACGCCCCAGCCCGCGCCAGCATTTCCAGCGGACGTTTGCCGACCTTCTTAAGGTCAACCCGGCGGGCAAAGTCGAACAAGTTGACAAAGGGTTTGTCCCCACGCCCCTCGACGACAAGATTCATTGCCTCGACGCCCACGTTTTTCAAAGCGCCCAGCGCATAGACAAGTTGCCCGTCTATCACATCAAACGTTGCAATTGACCGGTTTACACAGGGTGGTACATAGGGCAGCTCAAGCCCCTTGCGCACCTCTTCGAAATATACCGCCAGCTTTTCGGTCAGGTGGATATCGCAGTTCATGACACCCGCCATGAACTCGACCGGATGGTTCGCCTTTAACCAGCCAGTCTGATAGCTGACCACCGCATAAGCCGCCGCGTGGGATTTGTTGAAGCCATAATTGGCGAATTTCTCAAGCAGGTCGAACACCTCGGACGCCTTCTTGGCATCCACGCCATTTTCTGCCGCGCCCTTTTCGAATTTGGGGCGCTCGGCATCCATCGCCTCTTTGATCTTTTTGCCCATTGCGCGGCGCAGAAGGTCAGCGCCGCCAAGGCTATACCCCGCCATGACCTGAGCGATCTGCATCACCTGCTCCTGGTAGACGATGATGCCTTGGGTTTCCTCAAGGATATGGTCGATCAGGGGGTGGACCGATGTAATCTTGCGCTGGCCGTTCTTGACCTCGCAATAGGTCGGGATGTTCTCCATCGGGCCGGGGCGGTACAGCGCCACAAGGGCGACGATGTCTTCAATACAGGTTGGCTTCATGCGCTTGAGCGCATCCATCATGCCCGAGCTTTCAACCTGGAAAACCGCTACAGTCTTGGCAGCCGAATAAAGCTTATATGTTGCCTCATCGTCCAGCGGGATGGCGTTGATCTGGTTTTCGGCCCCCTCAGCCGGTTCGTAAAGCTCAGTACCATCTGCCGCGATGTGCAAGGGCCGCCCGGATTTAAAGATCAGATCCATCGCATTCTGGATCACGGTCAGGGTTTTCAAGCCCAGAAAGTCGAACTTCACCAACCCCGCCTGTTCGACCCATTTCATATTGAACTGGGTCGCGGGCATGTCTGACCGCGGATCCTGATAAAGCGGCACCAACGCATCCAGCGGACGGTCTCCGATCACCACACCCGCCGCGTGGGTTGAGGCGTTACGCAGCAGCCCTTCGACCTGTTGGCCGTAGTTGAGCAGACGATCAACAACCTCTTCATTTCGCGCTTCTTCGCGCAGGCGCGGCTCGTCTTTAAGCGCCTTTTCGATCGAAACCGGTTTCACCCCCTCGACCGGGATCATCTTGGACAGGCGATCCACCTGCCCGTATGGCATTTGCAAAACACGCCCAATATCGCGCACGGCGGCTTTCGACAGCAGCGCACCAAAAGTGATGATCTGCCCCACCTTGTCACGTCCGTATTTCTTTTGAACGTAACGGATCACTTCCTCACGGCGATCCATGCAGAAGTCGATATCGAAATCGGGCATCGAGACCCGTTCGGGATTCAGGAACCGCTCGAACAGCAGGCTGTAACGCAACGGGTCAAGGTCGGTGATCGTCAGCGCGTAGGCCACCAGCGACCCCGCACCCGAGCCCCGCCCCGGCCCAACCGGAATGTCATGGTCCTTGGCCCATTGGATAAAGTCGGCAACGATCAGGAAATAGCCGGGGAAACCCATCCCCTCGATGATACCCAGCTCGAAATCCAGCCGTTCCTGGTATTCTTCCGGTGTAACCGCATGAGGGATGACAGCCAAGCGTTTCTGCAGACCTTCATTAGCGATGCGGCGCAGTTCGGCCACCTCGTCGTCAGCGAACTTCGGCAGGATCGGATCGCGGCGATAGGCCATGAAGGCGCAGCGCTTGGCGATCTCGACCGTGTTCTCGATCGCTTCGGGCAAATCTGCAAACAGGGTCACCATTTCCTGCTGCGACTTGAAATAATGCTGCGCCGTCAGGCGGCGGCGACCGGCTTGCTGATCGACATAGGCCCCTTCGGCGATACAGATCAGCGCATCATGGGCTTCGTACATATCCGAGGCCGGAAAATAGACGTCATTAGTGGCGACCAAGGGCAGGTTCTTGGCGTAGGCCATCTCGACATGGCCGCGCTCAGTCAAACGTTCGGCCTCGGGCTGGCCATCCTCACCCGGATGGCGCTGCAATTCCACGTATAGACGATCCGGGAACATTGCTGCCAGCCGGTCCACCAGCGCCTCGGCGGCGGGGCGTTGACCTTGTTGCAGCAAACGGCCTACCGGCCCGTCTGGTCCGCCGGTCAGGCAGATCAAACCATCCGAGCGTTCGGCTAGCTCCTCAAGCGTGACCTGCGGCAACTGCCCGCCCTTGTCCACATAAAGACACGAGCTGAGCTTCATCAGGTTCTCATACCCTGTCTCGGATTGCGCCAGCAGCACCAGTGGTGCCGGGGCCTTGGGCTTTTCACCGGGTTGGGCCTGCACAAAACACAAGTCCACCTGACAACCCATGATCGGCTGCACCCCTGCCCCGCTTGCGGTGACTGAGAATTCCAATGCCGAGAACATGCTGTTGGTGTCCGTGACAGCAACGGCGGGCATCTCCATCTTCTCGCACAGGGCAGGCAGCTTTTTCAGCCGCACGGCCCCTTCCAGCAAGGAGTATTCAGTATGAACGCGAAGGTGGATGAATCGAGGTGTAGTGCTCATAGCGCCTACGCTACCCCAGCCCGCAGCGCTGCAAAAGCGGGAACCGACGCTTTTGGATGTTTAAAAAATCAGCACCGATTGTTCGGCTTTTTCAGAAGGTGCTTCGGCAGGGGCTGCTAGGTCAGAACGGAAAACGCATTGATTTCAAATGGCTGAATGGTTCGGAAAACAGGCATTACCCTATCGATTGGTCGTAATCATGCATAACATAATCAGTTTTTCTTGCCAGATAACCTGCCCTGTTTCTAACATCGAACGGCAAGCTATACGCCCGCCACTCTTTCTACGTCGCATCGAAGGAGGGCACCGCAGGGCGCAACCGGGTAAGGCGACGGGTTTCTCGAATGAATATCACGTTTCTTCTGAACGGAGAGACAGTTGAGCTGGTGGATGTCGATCCAACGGCCACACTGCTGGACTGGCTGCGCGAGGATCGCGGTCTTACCGGCACCAAGGAAGGCTGCAACGAGGGCGACTGCGGCGCCTGCACCGTGATGGTGACCGACACAGATGGGGTCAAAGCACTAAATTCCTGCATCCTGTTTCTGCCACAGTTGCATGGCAAAGCGGTCCGCACCGTCGAGGGGGCTAGCGGCCCGAACAAAGAACCCCACCCGGTACAACAAGCGATGGTGGACCTTCACGGTTCGCAATGCGGGTTTTGCACGCCCGGTTTCGTGATGTCGATGGTTGCAGGCCACGCAAATGGCGCGACCGATCACGATACGCAGCTTGCCGGGAACCTGTGCCGCTGCACCGGCTATGCGCCGATCATCCGCGCAGCGAAAGCGGCTGAGGCGCAAGCCGTCCCGGTCTGGGTCAAGGACAAGCCCGTTGCAACGTCAGCCGCGCCGACCATGTTGCCCGGTTCGTCTGACGAATTGGCCGCCTTATATGCAAACCACCCGGATGCCACCCTGGTCGCAGGCGCGACCGATGTAGGCCTGTGGGTCACGAAGCAACTGCGCGATCTGGCCCCGGTGATCTTTCTGAACCGCTGCGAGGATCTAAAAAAGGTCACGATCACCGAAGCCGAAATCCGCTTTGGCGCCATGGTGGACATGAACCGAATGGGCGAGGCGCTGGCCGATATGCACCCCTCTTATGCCGAGATGATCCGCCGGTATGCCAGCGTTCAGGTCCGGCACGCCGCCACTGTCGGTGGGAATATCGCCAATGGCTCACCCATCGGGGACAATCCACCCGCATTGATCGCGCTTGGCGCAACTCTTCATCTACGCCATGGGGATGAACGCCGGTCGATCCCGCTGGAGGATTTCTTTATCGACTACGGCAAGCAAGATCGCAGCCCCGGCGAATTCGTCGAAGCCGTCAGCTTCCCGCACCAGCCGGATCGCCTGAAGTGTTACAAACTCAGCAAAAGGTTCGATCAGGATATCTCGGCCGTATGCGGGTGTTTCAACATCACCATTGCAGATGGCACCGTCACTGATGCGCGCATCGCGTTTGGCGGTATGGCCGGTATTCCAAAACGCGCCTCAAACGTTGAGGCCGCTTTGATCGGCCAACCGTGGACGCCCCAGACCATTCAGGCGGCATTGCCTGCTTTTGGAACGGACTATGCCCCGCTTACGGACATGCGCGCCTCGGCCACCTATCGGCTAGAGACGGCCAAAGCGATGCTGGAAAGATACTTCCTTGAAGATCAGGGTGAGGTAACAAACGTGCTGGAGGTGTCAGCATGAGCGTGACCAAGGCTCTGCCTCATGACGCGGCCCCCCTGCATGTCTCTGGTGTGGCGCGATACGTGGATGACATCCCCACGCCAAAAGGAACGCTGCACCTGGCGTTTGGCCTCAGTCCGATAGCCAAAGGCAGAATTAGCGCGATGGATTTGTCGGCCGTAGAGGCCGCGGACGGCGTGGTCATGGTCATGACCGCCAGCGACCTGCGTTTTGCCAACGATGTCTCTCCGTCGATCCACGATGAACCGCTGCTATCAGACGGCACGGTTCACTACATCGGCCAGCCCGTATTTCTGGTCGTTGCGACTAGTCATTTGGCCGCGCGCAAAGCAGCGCGTCTAGGTAAGATCGACTATGACAAAGAGACGCCGATCCTGACGATCGAAGACGCGCTTGCCGCCGACAGCCGGTTCGAAGACGGTCCGCGCATCTATGCCAAGGGCGATGCAGAGGCCGCCATTGCCGGCGCGGAGCACGTGATCGAAGGGTCCTTTGACCTTGGCGGGCAAGAGCATTTCTATTTGGAAGGACAGGCCGCCTTGGCGGTTCCGAATGAAGGCGCGGATATGCTGGTGCATTCCTCGACCCAGCACCCAACCGAGATTCAGCACAAGGTGGCTGATGCCCTAGGCGTTCCGATGAACGCCGTCCGGGTCGAGACCCGCCGTATGGGCGGCGGTTTTGGCGGCAAGGAAAGCCAAGGCAACGCTTTGGCCGTAGCTTGCGCCGTTGCAGCGCGGGCCACCGGCAAGACCTGCAAAATGCGATATGACCGCGATGATGACATGATCATCACCGGTAAACGCCACGCCTTCCGCATATCATACAAGGCTGGTTTCGATGAACACGGACACATTCAGGGTGTCTTGTTCCACCACTATGCCATTTGCGGTTGGGCACAGGACCTGTCCCTGCCCGTTGCCGACCGCGCGATGCTGCACTCGGACAATGCCTACTTGCTGCCGAATGCCCGGATCGAAAGCCACCGACTAAAGACCAATACCCAATCCGCCACCGCCTATCGCGGGTTCGGCGGCCCTCAGGGAATGGTTGGGATCGAGCGGGTCATGGACCACGCGGCCTATGAATTGGGGCTGGATCCGGTCGAATTGCGTCGTCGCAACTACTATGAGCCCGCACACGCAGTAACCGAACATGCACCCGCTAAGAAACCGCTGGGTCATCCCGATCCGCATGAAGACCTGACCAGCCGTGGCGCTGTTGAAACCGGGAACGCTCCGGTGCGTCCTCTGCCTGCCGGTGGCAATACAACACCCTACGGCATGCAGGTCAGCGACTTTGAACTGCACGGCATGACCGAATCGCTACTGAAATCCAGCGACTATGCCGCGCGCAAGGTCGCTATCCAGAAATGGAATGCCGCGAACCGCGTGATCAAGAAGGGTATCGCCTTTTCCCCGGTCAAGTTCGGTATTTCCTTCACGTTGACCCATCTGAATCAGGCAGGCGCGTTGGTGCATGTCTATCAGGACGGCTCGGTCCACCTGAACCACGGCGGCACCGAGATGGGTCAAGGGCTGTTCCAAAAAGTCGCGCAGGTCGCTGCGTCGCGCTTTGGCATTCCGTTGGAGATGGTGAAGATCACCGCCACTGACACCGCGAAGGTGCCCAACACATCAGCCACGGCGGCATCATCCGGTAGTGACCTGAACGGAATGGCCGTGAAAGCCGCGTGCGATACGATCCGCGACCGGATGGCCGACTACTTGGCCGAACGCCATCAGGCCGATCCATCGACGGTTACCTTCTCGGATGGCACCGTTTCGGTTGGCGAAGAACGCTATACCTTTGCCGAAGCCGCATCCCTTGCCTATCAGGGTCGGATCAGCCTGTCGGCGACCGGGTTTTACAAAACCCCGAAGATCGAGTGGGACCGGATCAAGGGGCACGGCCGCCCGTTCTTTTACTTTGCCTATGGCGCGGCTGTGACCGAGGTCGCCGTTGACACCCTGACAGGGGAAAACCGCATCCTGCGTACGGATATCCTGCATGACGCGGGGGCCTCGCTGAACCCCGCGCTGGACATCGGGCAGGTCGAAGGCGGCTATGTGCAAGGTGCTGGCTGGCTGACGACCGAGGAACTGGTCTGGGACGATACCGGCAACCTGCGCACGCATGCGCCGTCGACTTACAAAATCCCCGCCTGCTCGGACCGGCCGGATGTCTTCAACGTCGCGCTGTGGGAGGGTGAGAATCGCGAGAACACGATCTATCGCTCGAAAGCGGTGGGTGAGCCGCCCTTCATGCTGGGCATTTCGGCTTGGTTGGCGCTATCAGATGCGGTAGCGGCCTGTGGCGACAGCTATCCGGCGTTGAACGCGCCCGCGACGGCCGAAGAAATCTGGCAAGGCATCCAAAGGGTAAAAGGAGGCATCTGATGGGATTTGACCTTGAGGCTTTGAGGGAGGCAGTCAAAACCCACGGGACAGTTACCCGGGTGGTCATCGCTGCGATCAAGGGATCGTCCCCGCGTGAGGTGGGTGCCGCAATGCTGGTTTGGGAGGACGGGCAAAGCGGCACAATCGGGGGTGGCACCCTTGAGTTTCAGGCGACCGAAGCCGCGCGGTCGCAAAAAGTGAAAGCTCTGCTGACCCACCACGCGCTTGGGCCCGAGATGGGTCAATGCTGCGGTGGCGCGGTATCGTTGTTAAGTGAGGTCTATGACCGTGAGGCCGTAGACGCGCTGGACAAAGCCGTTATCGCACGGTCAGCGAAGGATGGTGACATGCCTTTATCCGTCAAACGCCTGCTGGCATCCGCCCGCAGTCAAGGCATCGCACCTGAGCCGCAACTGATTGAAGGCTGGATGGTTGAACCGGTGCACCAACCCACGCGCAATCTGTGGATCTGGGGCGCAGGCCATGTGGGCCGCGCGCTGGTGGATGTCCTGTCCCCACTGCCCGATCTGGCGATTACCTGGGTCGATACCACGCAAGATCGGTTCCCGGACAGCATTCCACCCGGTGTGACCGCGATTCCGGCTGTCAAACCGGCGGCGCTGGTCCATCATGCACCACGTAGTGCCGAGCATCTTGTGCTCACTTATTCTCATAATCTGGACCTGGAACTGTGCAACAGGCTGCTTTCGCACGATTTCCGCTTTTCTGGCCTGATCGGCTCGGCTACGAAATGGGCGCGATTCCGGTCTCGGTTGGCGGCCCTTGGGCATTCACCCGAACGGATAAGCCGGATCACCTGCCCAATCGGTGATCCGTCACTGGGCAAACACCCGCAAATGATAGCCGTTGGCGTCGCCGCGCAAGTGTTGCGCCCGGCCCGGCAGAATGAGTTGAAGAAGGACCTGAGCGCGTGACCATTCCACTCCTAAGTTTGCAGGGGCTGACCAAGGCCTATCCCGGTGTCGTGGCCAATGATCAGGTGTCCTTTGACATTGGCGAGGGCGAAGTCCATGCCCTGCTTGGCGAAAACGGCGCGGGCAAATCCACGCTAGTGAAGATGATTTATGGTTTGGTTAAGCCCGACAGCGGCACTATGGCGCTACGCGGCCAACCCTTTGCGCCGGCTGAACCCAGGGCTGCGCGCGCGGATGGGATCGCGATGGTGTTTCAGCATTTCTCGCTGTTCGACGCGCTTAACGTGGCCGAAAACATTGCCCTGGGAATGGAGAACCCGCCTCCAATGGGTGATCTCGCCTCGCGCATTCGCGAAGTGTCCGAGACCTATGGCCTGCCTTTGGACCCTTACCGTACAGTTGGTGACCTATCCGCCGGTGAGCGTCAGCGGGTCGAGATCATCCGGTGCCTTCTTCAAGACCCCAAGCTGTTGATCATGGATGAACCAACCTCGGTTCTGACCCCACAAGAGGTCAACATCTTGTTCGAAACACTGAACAAGTTGCGGTCCGAAGGGACATCCATCCTGTATATCTCCCACAAACTCGAAGAAATTCGGACGTTGTGTGACCACGCGACAATCCTGCGGCTGGGCAAGAACGTGGGCGAATGTGTCCCCTCACAGACCTCAGCCCGTGATATGGCCGAGCTGATGGTGGGTTCAACACTGCAAACGCCCGAACGTGCCGGGCGTGATTTCGGTGAGGTCGCGTTGGATGTCAGCGGGTTGTCGGTGCCTTCGCCTTCGGAATTCGGAACCGCGTTGAAAAATGTTCACATGACCGTTCGAAAGGGTGAAGTTCTTGGTATCGGTGGGGTTGCCGGCAACGGTCAGGATGAACTGCTGGGCGTGCTGTCCGGTGAAATCCTGACCACCGCAGACGCGATCAAGTTCAACGGACAGCCCATCGGAAAACTCGGCCCAACAGCGCGCCGCAAGCTGGGCGTTCTGACCGCCCCCGAGGAACGGCTTGGACACGCGGCAGCCCCGGATATGAGCCTGACCGAAAACGCGCTGCTGACCGGGTCGGTCCGCGAGAGCCTTGAGAACAACGGTTTTCTCAAATGGGCCGAAACGAAGAACTTTGCCGAGAAAATCATAAAAGCTTTCGATGTCCGAACCCCCGGACCCGAGAACGCGGCCCGATCATTGTCGGGTGGCAATCTGCAAAAATTCGTCATTGGCCGCGAAGTTATGCAAGACCCGGACGTTTTGGTGGTGAACCAGCCAACCTGGGGCGTTGACGCCGCTGCGGCGGCGGCAATCCGACAGGCGATTCTGGATCTGGCCGCCAAGGGTACGGCGGTTGTCTGCATCTCGCAGGATTTGGATGAACTGATGGAAATCTCCGACAGTTTCGCCGCCCTGAACGAAGGCCGGCTAAGCGCACCGCGTCCGACCTCCGGCCTGACCGTGGATGAGATCGGCCTGATGATGGGTGGCGCGCATGGCATGGAGGTGGCCCATGTCTGAAACACAACAAAAGAGAACAATAACAGGGGGATGAGCGGATGATTGTGTTGGAGAAACGGCCTCAGCCGTCCAAGGCGTGGTCTTATGCCACCCCTTTGGTCGCGGTGGTGGCAACAATGATTTTTGGCGGCGTTTTGTTCGCCATCCTGGGAAAGAACCCGATCGAAGCCATCGGTACCATTTTCTGGGAACCGCTGTTTGGTGAGTTTGCCTTCTACTACCGTCCGCAATTACTGGTGAAAGGCGCGCCGCTGGTGCTGATCGCGATTGGCCTGTCGCTGGGTTTTCGCGCAGGCATCTGGAATATCGGCGCCGAAGGCCAGTACATCATGGGCGCCATCTTTGGGGCCGGGGCGGGGCTGGCTTTTTATCCGCTGGAGGCGTGGTATATCTTTCCGATCATGGTGATCGCCGGGGCGTTCGGCGGCTGGCTTTGGGCCATGATCCCGGCCTTTCTGAAGGTTCGCTTTGGCACCAACGAAATCCTTGTGTCGCTGATGTTGGTCTATGTGGCCGAGCAGATGCTGGCCTCGGTCTCACTTGGTCTGCTGAAGAACCCCGAAGGCTTTGGCTTTCCGGGATCGCGCAACCTGCAATCCTATGACAGCGCGCATAATGCCGAACTGATCGCCGGATCAGGGATGCACTGGGGCGTCGTAACGGCACTAATCGCCGTGATCTTTGCCTATATCCTGCTGAACCGGCATATGCTCGGGTTCCACATTCGCCTGACGGGTGAGGCCCCTCGGGCAGCGAAATTCGCCGGCGTGAACCCTGCCCGGCTGATCCTGTTCTGTCTGGGTTTGTCCGGCGCTCTGGCAGGTCTGGCTGGGATGTTTGAGGTCTCAGGCCCCTCGGGCGTGGTCAGCATCGACTTTAACGTGGGCTACGGCTTTACCGCGATCATCGTGGCCTTTCTGGGCCGGTTGCATCCGGTGGGCATTCTGCTGGCCGGTGGCCTGATGGCGCTGACCTATATCGGCGGTGAAATCGCACAGTCTCAACTGGGCCTGCCAGCCGCTGCCATCCAAGTTTTCCAGGGGATGCTGTTGTTCTTCCTGCTGGCTTTCGATCTTCTGACAAATTACCGCATCCGTGCGGCCCGTAGCGAGGTAGCGTAACATGGACCTTGGTGAAATTAACCCCGTCCTTCTGATCGCCTCGCTGATGGTGGCCGCGACCCCCCTTCTGCTTGCCGCAATCGGAGAGCTGGTCGTGGAAAAAGCAGGCGTTCTTAACCTTGGCGTCGAAGGCATGATGATCGTCGGTGCAATCAGCGGCTTTTCGATCTCGGTCGAGACGGGCTCGCCCTATCTGGGTTTTATTGCAGCCGCTGTTGGTGGCGCGGTGCTGTCGCTGTTGTTCGTGCTGCTGACGCAGGTGGCACTGGCCAATCAGGTCGCCAGCGGGTTGGCGCTAACGCTTTTTGGATTGGGATTTAGCGCCTTGATGGGGCAGAGCTACGTTGGGGTCAAACCGCCCAGCATGGGTGAAATCCATATTCCGGTGATCAGCGATATCCCAGTGTTCGGCCCGATCCTTTTTCAGCATGACCCGATCCTTTATGTCGGTATCGGTCTGACTGCCGCCGTGTGGGCGACACTGAAATACACGCGGGTCGGCCTGATCCTGCGCGCCGTGGGCGAAAACCACGATGCAGCGCATGCGCTTGGCTACAAGGTGATCAAGATCCGCATACTGGCGATCCTTTTCGGCGGAGCCTGCGCAGGCCTGGGCGGAGCCTATATCAGCCTGATCCGCGTCCCACAGTGGACCGAAGGGATGACCGCAGGCGTGGGCTGGATCGCTCTGGCCTTGGTCGTGTTCGCCAGCTGGAAGCCGTGGCGCGCGTTGCTGGGTGCCTATTTGTTCGGCGGCATCACAGTATTGCAGCTTAATTTGCAGGCAGCGGGCGTTGCCATCCCTGTCGAGTATCTGGCAATGTCGCCCTACATCATCACGATCCTTGTGCTTGTGATCCTTTCGGCCGACAAGAGCAGCGCACCTGCCTCACTGGGCCGGATCTTCCATGCCTCACACTAGGGGCCAACTGAACCAACTTGGGGAGTAACACATGAAATTCACTTCACTTCTGACAAGCGCCGCCATCGCGCTTGGCCTGGCCACAGGCGCTGTGGCCCAAGACAAAACCAAGGTCGGTTTTGTCTATGTCGGCCCCATCGGCGACGGCGGCTGGACCTACGAGCACAACAAGGGTCGTCTGGCCGTCGAAGAACATTTTGGCGACAAGGTTGAAACCGTGTTCGTTGAATCCGTTCCAGAAGGTCCGGATGCTGAACGCGTGATGACACAGATGGCGCTGGACGGTGCAGATCTGATCTTCACCACGTCATTTGGCTATATGGATCCGACCATTAACGTTGCCAAGAAATTCCCGGATGTGAAGTTCGAGCACGCAACGGGTTACAAGACCGCGCCAAACGTTTCGGTTTATTCGGCTCGTTTCTACGAAGGACGCGCCGTTCAAGGCCATATCGCCGGTAATATGACCGAGTCGAACATCATTGGCTATATCGGGTCCTACCCGATCCCCGAAGTGATCCGTGGCATCAACTCGGCCTACATTCATGCCAAAAAGGTGAACCCGGATGTCGAGTTCAAGATCGTCTGGGCCTACACTTGGTTCGATCCTGCGAAAGAGGCTGATGCCGCCACCGTTCTGATCGAACAGGGCGCGGATGTAATCCTGCAACACACCGATTCGACCGCACCACAGGCGGCCGCACAAGAGGCAGGCAACGTTGTCACCTTTGGTCAGGCCTCGGACATGAGCGAATACGCTCCGTTCCCGCGTGTGTCGTCGATCATCGACGATTGGGCCCCCTATTACATCGCCCGGACCCAGGCCGTTATGGATGGGACATGGGAAAGTGCAAACACTTGGGATGGCATCCGCGAAGGCATGGTTGCAATCGGAGAGATCTCAGACGCCGTTCCAGCCAATGTAAAGGAAGAGGCGCTGGCGCTTAAAGCCGCAATGGCCGCAGGTGAATACCACCCCTTCACCGGCCCGCTGAAAAAGCAGGACGGCAGCGACTGGTTGGCAGAAGGCGAAGTGGCCGATGACGGCACGCTGGCGGGTATGAACTTTTATGTCGAAGGTCTGGAAGGTGACATTCCGCAATAAGCGACACCGCAAAAACACCGAAGGGCTGGCCGCTTGGTCAGCCCTTTTTTTCTGCATTACACAGTAGTTTTGGAACACCTTCGCTCCCTTTGATGCAGGGCGATCAACGCCGCTTTTGGTCAAGCGGCTTGATGCGTTCCAGCAAGACTGCTTTAAGCGTCCAGGCAGGCTCAGGTGGCGGCGTCCGGCTGGCCTGCACCGTTCAATCGAAGCGTACCGCAGAGGACAAATGATTGATTTCCTTGTCATAGGCGGCGGCATCGCTGGCCTGAGTGCCGGGGCGCGCCTGTCGGCCCACGGGCGGGTAACCGTTCTTGAGGCTGAAGACGCGATTGGCTATCACGCATCCGGTCGCTCGGCCGCATTGTTCGAACAAAGGTATGGTCCGCCCTCGGTTGTTGCGTTGAACAAGGCCAGCGCGGCGTATCTGCACGATGAGAATGGCGGATACCTGACTCCACGCGGTATTTTGTTGGTCGGTCGCAAAGATCAGAAAGCCGCGTTTGAAGCTGACGCTGCCGCGTTGAACATGCGTGCCATTTCTGCGGCTGATGCAATAGATCGCGTGCCCATTCTGGACACAGACAAACTTGCCTATGCGGCTGTCAGCCAATCTGCATTCGATATCGACACCGACAGGTTGATGCAGGATTTCGTCCGAACAATCCGCGCCAATGGTGGCGCGGTGCTGACCAAGGCGCGTGTCACCTCAATTCGGAAAGACACGCATTGGATCGTGGAGGCTGGGGATGTTTACGACGCGCGCAAATTGGTGAATGCAGCAGGTCCTTGGGTTGATGAGGTCGCCGCCCTGGCGGGGATCAAACCCATTGGTATTACGCCAAAGCGCCGGTCAATGGCGCGCCTGCCTGCCCCCGGCGGACATGATATCAAGGACTGGCCGATGCTGTTCGGTGTGGGTGAGGCATGGTACGCCAAACCCGATGCGGGCAAACTGCTGGTCTCACCGTCCGAGGCCGAGCCTGTGCCGCCTCAGGACGCTTATGCCGACGATTTGGTGCTGGCCGAAGGCTTGGCCCGCTACGAAGAGATGGTCACCGAACCCGTCACACGGGTTGAGGCGAACTGGGCCGGGCTGCGCAGCTTTGCACCTGATGGGACTTTGGTACTTGGCCCAGATCCGGCCGATCCGTCCTTTATCTGGTCTGCGGGTCAGGGCGGATATGGCTTCCAGACCTCTCCTGCCGCGTCGCAACTGGTTGCTGATCTTGCGACAGGTATGACCCCCAATCTTGATACACAAACCACAGCCGCCCTCAGCCCGGAAAGACTGCACCGATGATCAAACGAACCCTTCCCCCAAGCGCCAGCGTTGCAACCAAAGGTCAGGACGGGCGGCTTGTTGCCCCCGCTGCGACCCGCAACGCGGATGCACTATGCGATCTGCTGGTGAAGTGGGCACCGACCGAAGGTCAGGCCTTGGAAATTGCCAGCGGCACTGGCCAGCATGTCAGCGCCTTTGCGCGGTGCTTGCCCGCCCTGAAATGGCAACCGACCGAAGTTGAGCCGGAACGACGCGCAAGCATCAATTCCTATACCTCGGGCTTGCCCAATGTTGCAGAAGCGGTCGCACTGGATGCAACGTCCGCCGGTTGGCATGCAAAATTTTCGGATCAGAACCTTATCGTCTTGATCAATCTGGTGCATCTGATCAGTTGGCCACAAACACAGGTATTGATTGCCGAAGCCGCACAGGCGCTTGCCCCAAAAGGCCGATTTATCCTCTATGGTCCGTTCAAAAGGTCGGGCCAACTGACGAGCGATGGCGACCAGAGGTTCCATGATGCGCTTGTCCAGCAAAATCCGGAAATCGGATACAAGGATGACGGTGACATCGCCAGTTGGATGGCCACCCAGGGTCTGAACGTCATTGATTTGGTCGAGATGCCGGCAAACAACCTGACGTTTGTTGCAGAAAAACGTGATAGCTGATCAAGATCAAAGTCGGGCTCAGCACGCTGCAGCATATCCATATCACATTATTTGAAATGGAATGGTGACATGAGCTGGCACGAAAAGATCAAGGACACGCGACAAGGTCTGCGCGCCCTTAACGGTGCGCTACCGGATACCACCCGCGCATTCGGTGCGCTTGGGGCAGCGGTCAAGCAAGGGGGTGAGCTGGACTACAAAACCAAAGAGTTCATCGCTTTGGGCATCTCGATCGCGATCCGGTGTGAGCCCTGCATCACGCTCCACACCGAAGCCCTGATCAAAGCCGGGGCTTCGCGCGCTGAGTTTTCAGACGTGTTGGCGATGGCCATCCAGATGGGCGGAGGCCCGTCGATGATGTACGCCGCCAAAGCGTTGGAATGTTTCGACGAACTGTCCGATTAAAAAGACCCCGGAGTTCTCCGGGGTCTTTGACTAATCACCCATCCTTGCGGATGGTTTCGTTTTTCGGGTCATAGGGGCTGTCGCAGGTCACGACTGCGTCCCACAGTTTGTCTTGCATCTTGACCTTCAGTTTGGTGCCTTCGACCGCCAATTCGGGCTTCACATAGCCCATGCCGATGGATTTCTCGAACGCCACCGAATACCCGCCCGAGGTCAGACGCCCCACGCGCTCACCTTCCGGAGTATACAACACCTCGCGTCCCCACGGGTCGGCATCGTCCGGCCCGTCGATCAGCAGAGTGCAGCATTTCACGCGCACACCGGTCTCTTCGAGCTTGGCCTTGCCGTAGAAGTCTTTCGACAGATCGACAAAGCGCGGCAGGTCGGCCTCAAGCGGGGTCGCGTCGCGGCCCAGCTCGGTGCCGAAGGCGCGGTAGGATTTCTCCTGACGCAGCCAGTTCTGAGCGCGGGCGCCGACCAGCTTCATACCGTGCTTCTCACCAGCTTTTTCCAACAGATCGAACAGATAGTTCTGCATTTCGATCGGGTGGTGCAGTTCCCAACCCAGCTCACCGGTATAAGCCACACGAATCGCGTTGACCGGGCACATGCCCAGCTCGATCTGGCGCGCGGATAGCCACGGGAAGCGCTTGTTGGACAGCGCGGTTTCCGGATCGGCGTCTTTGATGACCTCTTTCAGAACATCGCGCGACTTTGGTCCGGCGATGGCGAAGACACCCCACTGAGTGGTCACGTCCTGGATTTCGATGTAACCGAACTCCTCCATCTTGTCCTCAGCCGCCTTGCGCAGATAGTCCGCGTCGTACTCGGTCCAGGCACCGGCAGAGACGATATAATAGCTGTTCTCGCCATTGCGGACGATGGTGTATTCGGTGCGGGTGGTGCCGTGCGAGGTCAGCGCGTAGGTCAGGTTGATGCGTCCGACCTTGGGCAGCTTGTTGCAGGTGAACCAATCCAGGAACTGGGTCGCGCCGGGGCCTTTGACGACATGCTTGGTAAAGGCCGACGCGTCGATCAGGCCAACGCCGTTGCGGATCGCTTTGGCTTCTTCGACGGCATATTGCCACCAGCCACCACGGCGGAACGAACGGCTTTCCTTGTCGAAGTTGTCCGGTGCATCAACCGGGCCGAAATAGTTTGGACGTTCCCAACCGTTGACCCAGCCGAACTGCGCGCCGCGCGCCTTCTGACGGTCATAGGCCGGAACGGTGCGCAGCGGGCGGCAGGCTTCACGCTCTTCATCCGGGTGGTGCAGGATATAGACATGCTCATAGCACTCTTCGTTCTTGCGGGCTGCAAACTCGGTGGTCATCCAGTTGGACGAATACCGCTTGGGGTCCAGCGAGGCCATGTCAATCTCGGCTTCTCCATCGACCATCATCTGCGCCAGGTAGTAGCCGGTGCCACCTGCAGCGGTGATCCCGAAAGAGAAACCTTCGGCCAACCACATGTTGCGCAGACCCGGAGCCGGGCCGACCAGCGGGTTGCCGTCAGGCGTATAACAGATCGGGCCGTTGAAATCGTCCTTCAGGCCCGAGTCGGCGCAGGACGGCACGCGTTCGGCCATCGCCATGTATTGCTCAGCAATCCGATCCAGATCCAGCGGGAACAGATCCGCACGGAAGCTGTCCGGCACACCGTATTCAAACCGTGCGGGTGCACCGTGTTCGTAGATACCCAGAATCCAGCCGCCGCGTTCCTCACGCGCATAGGATTCGTTGTCAGCGTCGCGCACAACGGGATGCTCGGGGTTGCCTGCCTCACGCCATTTGACCAACTCGGGGTCTTTGTCCATGACGATGAAGGTGTGCTCAACCGGGATTGCGGGCATCTTGATGCCCAGCATCTTGGCCGTGCGCTGTGCATGGTTGCCCGATGCAGTCACAACATGTTCGGCCGTTATGACAACCTGCTCATCTGATGGGACAAGGTTACCGCCCTGCTCGACCATCTTGGTGCATGTGACTTCCCAGTGGGTGCCGTTCCAATGAAAGGCGTCGGCCTGCATTTTGCGTACAATCTCAACACCGCGCTGACGCGCACCTTTGGCCATCGCCTGCGTCACGTCCGCAGGGTTAATGTAGCCGTCCTCGGTGTGATAGATCGCGCCTTTCAAATCGCCCGTTTCGATCAGCGGCCAGCGTTCCTTGATCTGATCCGGAGTCAGCCATTCGTATTTCACGTCGCAGGTTTCGGCCGTGGACGCATAGAGCATGTACTCATCCATACGATCCTGCGTTTGCGCCATGCGCAGGTTCCCGACCACGGCAAAGCCCGCGTTCAAGCCGGTCTCTTCCTCAAGCATCTTGTAGAAATCGACCGAGTATTTGTGGATGTGGGTTGTTGCATAGGACATGTTGAACAACGGCAGCAAACCGGCTGCGTGCCAGGTTGAGCCTGACGTCAGCTCATCCCGTTCAATCAACATCACATCGTCCCAGCCCGCCTTGGCCAGGTGATAGGCAATCGAGGTCCCGATGGCGCCGCCGCCAACGACCAATGCTTTGACTTGGGTTTTCATAACCGGGCGTCTCCCCTTGAATTCAGTTGACACCATATGGCGCAATTGAAGACCCCGGCGCGACATTCATCCGACCAGTGAGAGAAAGAAAACGACCCGCTATTCAATACGGGCCGTCGATTCAATGGATTTGACCTATTGGCCGGCGGCTGCACATCGCTTTACGCTGCCAACTTGTGCGCAGGATGCCCCCAACCCGCCCTTGTGCACGCGCACGGGCTGCGACGACTTCTTAGGCGCAGCAGATTCCGCAGACGCACCCGTGACCCCTGGTATCCCAAAGGCCGGCAATTTGTCTTTCAACCTCTTGAAAAAGCCCGACCCTTGCGTCGTGTCGTCAGCAAGCGCGGCTTGGCGTTGGTCGGACTCCAACAGCAGCTTTTGCGCCCGACCATATCCGATTTGCAGAACATCCTGGTGTTCGAACACCATGCCACCGGTAATGTCCATGATACCGTCGCTACTATACCCACATGCAGTCATCGCGTTGACCATCACCGCAGCATAGTTAAGGTTCTCGAGTTTTTCGTCGGTCATCTTTTCCTGAACCAATATCATCTAAGAGTATAAGTCATCCATTTTCTCTGCGACTTCCGCTTGCCGGTCTTGCGGAATCAGGACACCAGCCCCCACGACGGGCGAAGGGAAGGTTAGCAACGCATTCAGGGCGGCATAATCGACAGCTCGTAACAGTTCGAGAATGGCCTCGTCGGACGCATTGGTGTTCATTCGGATCACGACTTCCTCATCGATTCCGATACGTCCGGTAATCCTGCGATAGTCTGGGGCTTCGTCAGACTCCAACATGGAATATGTGGTTTCCATGAACGCGACACCATCAATGACCGCGAAACCTTTGGTGATCTCGGTCATGGCTACAAAATTCTGCTGCCGCGACAAAGCGATACCAACCAATGAGTTGCGCGCGGATTTGGGCTTGAGACTGATGTCGAACCAGGCAACCTCATCCCCCTTGGCATAGACCAGCCCCGACTTGCTTAGCTTGCGGGCGAAGCTCTCTTTTCCCGCTTTGGAAAGGCGTATCAACTCTGACGTGCCAGAAACCGAGCTTATCAGCGGCGTTGGGTCATACTCCGAAAGCACAGTGTCGACCGGTGCACTGTCGAGGTCTGTCAGCTCATGCCGATCCCAACCCTATGCGGCCGCAGGAAGATAGGGTTTGGCCCCAGCATTCCACCGGTTCTGACGATCACGTTCTACAGCTTTTGCCTCGCGTTCGCCCTGTTGCTGCGCGAAACGCTGCTTGATCGTGTCAACATAACCACTGACGGACAAACTGCCGTCGTGTTTTTTGTTCTGCTGGAAATAGTCAAGGCCAGCGATGACCAAACACACGATCATTGCAAAACCCAAAATCCGTAAAACGCCCATTTGAGAACCTAAAATCAATCACTGCTCTTGAGCGCGAAAGATAGTCTGCAAATAGGGCAGCCATATGGCTACAAGGCCAGATTCTCGTCGAAGGTCAGTTTCCGGGGAAAGACAGGATTTTACCTGGATTCATAATGTTATCCGGGTCCAGCGCCTTTTTTATGGCATCCATGTAAGTGACCGCCGCACCCAGCTCTTTAAGTAAATAGGGGCGTTTTCCCTGTCCGATTCCATGCTCACCAGTGCACGTGCCTTCCATTGAGATCGCCAGATCGTTCAGCCAGCCAACGAACGCATCTCCACTGGCCAGTTCCTCGGCATTGTCCATGTCAATCAGCAGCAGAGTGTGAAAATTTCCATCCCCCACATGCCCGACAATTGGTGCCATAAGACCCATCTCTTCGGCCTTGTCCCGAGTGGTCGTGACACATTCCGCAAGACGCGATATCGGAACACAAACGTCGGTTGAGATTCCCCGTGCACCAGGGCGCAGTTGCAAGCTGGCCCAATACATATCGTGCCGGGCCTGCCACAGCTTGTTCCGCTCTTCTGTGGTCGAGGTGGCGGCGAAATCGGCACCGCCGAATTCTCTGGCGATCTGTCCAAAGGTGTCCGCCTGTTCGACCGCGCCCGCATCCGAGCCGTGGAACTCCAAAAGCAGTAACGGCGTTTCTGGCAAACTCAGCCCGGAATAGGCGTTGGCAGCCTTGACCGACAACGCGTCCAGCAGCTCGATCCGGGCCACAGGCACACCATACTGGATCGTCGTCATCACGGCCTGACAGGCCGCATCGACGGATGGAAAGGAACACCGGGCCGAGGTGATCGCCTCGGGGATGCCTTGCAGGCGTAGGGTAAGCTCGGTGATGATGCCCAAAGTGCCCTCGGCCCCGATCAAAAGGCGGGTCAGATCATACCCGGCAGAAGATTTCCGCGCCCTATGCCCGGTGCGAATGATCTGACCGTCAGGCATCACCGCCTCAAGGCTGAGGATATTGTCTTTCATCGTGCCGTAACGCACGGCGTTTGTACCTGACGCCCGCGTTGCCGCCATACCACCAAGCGAGGCATTGGCCCCCGGGTCGATAGGAAAGAACAAGCCCTGATCCCGCAAATGAGTGTTCAGATCTTCGCGCGTCACCCCGGGCTGCACAACGCAGTCCAGATCATTTGCATGCACCGCCAACACCTTGTTCATCTGTGACAGGTCTACCGAGATTCCCCCCGCCGGAGCGTTCACGTGCCCCTCAAGCGAGGTGCCGGTGCCGAAGGCAATCACAGGGACCCTGTGTTGGGCGCAGGTTTTGACGATCTGCGAAACCTCCTCGGTCGACTGGGGGAAGACCACGGCGTCCGGCACCTGATTTTCGATCCAGGTGGTCGTGTGGCCGTGCTGTTCACGAATAGCTTGGCCCGTCTGCAGACGATCCCCGAATTTCTGCTTGAGAATGCCCACAGCCGTTTCAATCCCGGCCTCATTTCGCGCCAAAGCTACAGCCTGCACCATGTGTAGTTCCCTTTATTCGCCCAGAGCGATGCCCTCGCGGCGCGGGTCTGCGCCACCGATCAGACCTTCGTCAATTTCAATCGCGTGCAACCCAGATGTCAGATCGCGTGGATTGACCTCATAGCCCAGTTCGATCAGCGAATCCAAGAACCCCTCGGCTGCCGTACCCTGTTCGACATCGTAGGTGCCGAACCGATTGACAAGATGCGGCAGCAACAACGCCTGTTGCACATCCATATCCCAATCTGCCCAGGCAATGATCGACTTGGCCACGTACCCGATGATCCGGCTACCACCCGGCGAGCCGATCGCCAGCACCGGGGCATCGTCCTGCATAACGATGGTTGGGCTCATGGATGAACGTGGCCGTTTGCCGGGTTCCAGCCGGTTCGCGATTGGCACACCGTTGCTGTGGGTCTTGAACGAGAAATCCGTCAACTCGTTATTCAGCAGGAACCCATTGGTCATCAGGCGTGAGCCAAATCCGTTCTCAATGGTGGTGGTCATCGACAACACGTTTCCGTACTGATCGACGATCGAGATGTGCGAGGTCGAAGGCAGTTCTAGCGACACATCATCCGCCCAGTTAGATGCATGATCGAATTCCGGGTTGCCGGGTGCTACGTCCGTCAGTGCGCCGTCAGCGTTCAGCAACTGACTACGTTCAGAAAGATAGTCGGGGTCAACCAGCCCCTGCGTAGGCATCGGCACAAAATCATGATCCGCCATGTAACGACCGCGATCCGCAAAGGCCAGACGCGAGGCATCGCCTATCAGCCTCCAGGCATTTACGTCCTCTGGCCCCATCGCGGCCAGATCATAATCGTTCAACATGCCCAAAATCTGCCCAACCGTCAGCGCCCCCGACGACGGCGGACCCATGCCGCAAACCTCAAAGCTGCGATAGGTGGCGCAGACGGGCTCACGCTCGATCACCTGATACAGCGCCAGATCGACACCGGAAAGAACACCGGGATTACCGGGGGCGTTGCGCACGGTGCTGACGATCCCGGCAGCGATTTCGCCACCATAGAACCCGGCAGATCCCTCGCTGGCCAATGCGCGCAAAGTTTCTCCGTAATCCGGATTCATCAGACGCTGACCTTGCTGCAACGGCTCGCCGCCCGGCAGGAAATACTCGGCTGTGGCCGGAAAGCGTGACAGCCGTTCAGCATCCGCTTCGACAAGGGACGCCAGGCGCGGAGACACAAGAAACCCTTCTTCCGCCAACCTGATGCCATCCTGAAACAGGCCCGGCCATGGGCTGCGTCCCCAGCGGCGGTGGGCTTCTTCCATCAGCGCAGGCGTACCGGGCGTGCCGACCGAAAGACCGCCAACAACGGCATCGAAGAATTGCAACGGCTCACCGTCCTTGTCCAAAAACAATCGGTGGTTCGCTTCCAGAGGTGCTGTCTCGCGCCCGTCCAGCGTGGTCAATGTGCCAGTCGCGGCGTCATACCAGACCAGAAACGCACCGCCACCCAAGCCCGAGGATTGCGGCTCGACCAAACCCAAAACGACTTGAACGGCGACCATTGCATCAGCCGCCGACCCACCGGCACGCAACACCTTGGCCCCGGCCTCTACGGCCAACGGATGCGCCGCAGCAACCATCCAGTTGTCAGAGTGCACAGGTATCCCCGCCATTTTCGCCTCAAGCGAAGCGATGACCTCATCGGTAAGAGCCTGAACCTGACCTTCAGAGGCACCCTCGGGCGCGACCGTATCTGCCGTTTCCTGCGCAAAGGACGCACCGCCAAAGGTCAACGCCGCAAAAAACAACCCCGAAATCAGATTTCTATTCATCGTATCCTCCAGAAAACTGTTTCTGCGGCGCGGGCGCGTCACAGCATAGATGGTACAACCTGATCCGGCGGGCGGTGTCCGTCCTCAAAGGTTTTGATGTTGATAATGACCTTCTCCCCCATCTCGATCCGCCCTTCCAGCGTGGCCGAGCCCATGTGGGGCAAAAGAACGACATTCGGCAATTGCCGCAAACGCGGGTTCACCTGAGTGCCGTGTTCATAGACGTCGAGACCCGCACCCGCGATATCACCAGACCGGATCAGTCGGGTTAGTGCGTTTTCGTCAATCACCTCACCCCGAGAGGTATTGATAACCACAGCGGAGGGTTTCAACAGCTTCAAACGGCGCGCATTCATCAGGTGAAACGTGGATGGAGTCGACGGACAATGGACCGAGATAACATCCATCCGCGCCACCATCTGATCAAGACTTTCCCAATAGGTCGCGTCAAGCTCCTGCTCAATCTCGGGGCGCAACCGGCGACGATTGTGGTAATGCACTTGCATCCCAAACACGCTGGCACGTCGCGCCACGGCCTGCCCTATCCGGCCCATTCCCAGAATCCCAAGACGCCGGCCACCAATCCGACCACCAAGTAAGGCCGTGGGCGCCCAGCCGGACCAATCCCCCTGTTGCATCAAGCTGATGCCTTCGGGCAGTCGTCGTGTGACGGCAAGGATCAGCGCCATCGTCATGTCGGCCGTGTCATCGGTCAGAACGCCGGGTGTGTTAGAGACCAGGATACCGCGCTGTCGTGCTGTCGCGACGTCGATGTTGTCGACACCCGCCCCATAGTTGGCAATCAGGCGCAGATTTTCACCCGCCTGCCCCAACAAGCCACCATCAATTGTATCGGTAACTGTGGGAACCAGTACATCCGCACTTTGAACCGCGGCGACCAGTTCTTCGCGCGACATGGGGGCATCATCGTCGCGCAGTTGAACATCGAACAACTCGCACAGCCTGGTTTCCACTGCCTCGGGCAACCGTCGCGTTACGACAACACTCAGACGTTCTCTTGGCACCTTTGCCCTCCCATCGCTTTGCAAATCTTTGCGCGCCATGGCATCGTGGCGCAGGATCAGGCGGGGCACAAGAACCCCAATCGCATTGAGACGACCTTTTTTCGAAACCAGATCAACAGGCACAAGAGCAGGCAGTCAGTGAGTGGTTTTCTAACGGTAAAACACCGCCTTTTGGTGATTTCGTGCGCATTTCTTGTGTTTCTGGGGGCATTCAGCGCCAGCGCACAAGACAAACGGGGCCAAGTCACAAACCTGCCGATACCCCGCTATGTTTCGATGAAGGCCGCTGAGGGCAACGTGCGCCGCGGCCCGTCGCTGACGCATCGAATCGATTGGGTTTTCAAGCGGCGCGGTATGCCGCTGCAAATCACGGCCGAATACGGCAATTGGCGCAAAGTGCAGGACCGTGACGGAGCTGGGGGATGGGTACACTACGCCCTGCTTTCAGGTGTACGTACCGTCCTGATCGATTCCGAATTGCTGTCCGTTTACACAAACCCCGACCCCAATTCCCAAGTCAGCGCCAAATTCGAATCCGGTGTGGTGGCACGCCTTGGCAAATGCAGCCTGGATTGGTGCCACATCTCGGCTGGCGGGTATCGTGGCTGGGCGGAGAAATCAAATCTCTGGGGCGTCGACCCCTCTGAAATTCGCGAATAACACGGCGATCGGGCCGCCGCGACAACTGGGTATAGCTTTGTCCTCTCCGGTTTCTTGGTTGCCTGCGAAAAGAACAGGCTATGCCCGGCTAGGTAGGTGTGCTGGCTTTCCAAATATTTTTATTCTTTTCAATGTGTCAAAGTGTGTGTTCAGCAATTGAAAAGCCCTCACAGAATGACAGTGCGCGCCCATGTTTTGTATGCCCATGATGCTAACGAAAGACCCTCAAAACGCAGGTTTGCTAACTCAGCACCCTTCACCATTCTGTGACTTACGAACTCCGGATGATGCTGAGGCGGCACCGTTTGCGCCATGCCGCTCAACTGGCGCCAGTTTTGCTGTTCCTGGCTGTCGGTCGTGACTAAAAATAATTTTGCCCAAAGCTGTTTTTTTCGCCTAAAAGCTCTTGAACCCTCCAAACAACAATCGTAGACAGCGCCTCACTGTTGGGGTGTAGCCAAGTGGTAAGGCAGCGGTTTTTGGTACCGTGTATCGTAGGTTCGAATCCTACCACCCCAGCCACCACCCTCTAAGTTATTGATATAATGTAGATTTTTATATTTCAACGCGTCATTTCGGGCGCTTTCAGAGGTGTCAATTTACCCCAGACCGACAGATATCCGATATTCAGCCCGTTTCCTCGAAAAGTCTGGAATCGCCATTTCCGCGGTAGCAGTTTGGGCGAATGTGATGGTGGTAGCATCGCCTTTCGTGCGGTCATAACCCAGTGGCATATTGCCGGAGGACGAAGCCAGCGACGATCAGCGCCATGGACGTAAAAATTGATTTTGATGCAGTGGCTTATAATGCGGTGAATGCGTCGCGCTGCTCAGTCCAGATGGGTGAGAATGCATGCCGCTTGAGCCAGTCGGATGTCATGCCAACGGGCTGCCGGCCTTCGCGGACGGACCGGATCACGTCCGGTGCCAGGAAGGCCAGCTCGATCAGCTGCTGAACACGGCGTTTTGAGACGCCTTCGGCTGCGGCGATTTCGGCAAAGGTTTTGCCCGACCGGATAAGATCGAAGTACCGATGTGCGCAAGCGATGTTGCGCAGAAGGGTGGTGTCGATCTCCGACTGTGCGTCACCGATGATCAGCCTGGTTTCCACGCCCCGCTTCCGATGCTGGAACGCTGAGGTGATGGTCAGCAGTTCTTCCAGAATGCGCGTCGCATCCACATCAAGATGATGTGCGAGATGTTCGCCTGACAAGGTGATGCGTATGTCGCCCGGCGCGATATCGATGCGGTCGACCAGTTTAAGGCAGTGGCGTATTGCATCCTTGACTGCGGCAGCGTCGCTTTCGAACAGTTCGGATAAGCGGGCTCCGACCCCGAAAGTTTTATCGGCGGTCGCGTCGCACAAGATATTCGCGCGGACCTCTGGTTGACCGAGGTGTCGCCGGATCAGATCAGCGACTTTGTCTTCCAATTCCGGTGCTGGCAACCGCCACCCCGATGGATCACGTGGCGCTGTTCCGCGCACCAGCCGATGAGACACATAATATCGCAACTTGCGACCTTTGGCGTTTTCGAATGGCTGGGCGTCAGGCGATCCCCAGTCTGATCGTAGATCCTGCCGGCCAGCGGCGATGCCGATGCTTTGGCGCCCTTGCGGTTCCGCTTCGTGAATGTCCGATCCTTCAACGCATCGGATCTGAGTTGATCCTGGATGCTGTCCCAGACCTCAGGGTCGATCAGCGGTGGGTGCTGGCCGGGATAGACTTTCGCGTGGTGCCGGATGCGACCGGCATAGACCGGGTTCGTCAGGATATAGTGTATATGGCCATAGCTAAATTGCGCGCCCCCTTTCACCCTACCCGAGATAAGTGTGCGCACCGGTGTCTTGAGACCGAGGGCATCAACCGCTTCTTTAACGATGCGCGTGTTCCGGTGATTAAGGTAGAGGTTATAGATCGTGCGGATCACCCCGGCATCCGGCTCAGCGATCTTCAGGGACCGCCCATCAGCGGCATAGCCCAGCGGGACCGTTGCGCCCATCCAAAGGCCCTTCTTCTTTGAGGCCGCAATTTTGTCGCGGATGCGCTCGGCAGTCACTTCACGCTCGAACTGGGCGAAGCTGAGCAGCATGTTCAGTGTCAGCCGCCCCATGCTGGTGGCCGTGTTAAAGGACTGGGTGACCGACACAAACGACGTACCTGCCGCATCCAGCCGTTCGACCATCTTCGCGAAGTCCGCCAGTGAACGCGTCAAGCGGTCGATCTTGTAAACAAGGATCTGATCCACGACACCCCGGTCGATGTCTGCGAGCAGGCGCTGCAACGCGGGCCGCTCCATGCTGCCGCCAGAGAGACCGCCATCGTCATAGCGCTCTGGCAGCAGCACCCAGCCTTCCGCTTTTTGGCTGGCGATGTACGCCGCGCAGGCCTCATATTGTGCATCCAGAGAGTTGAATTCCTGTTCGAGTCCCTCCTCAGAGCTCTTGCGGGTGTATATGGCACAGCGGATCTTCTTCATGCGTCCGTCCCTGCCCTGCCGTTGAGACCGAAGAACCGCGGCCCTGACCAGCTGGTGCCGGTAATTTGCAGCGCAATGGCGGACAGCGATTTATAATGATCACCATTCATCACGAACCCGTCGTCCCGCACCTCCACCTGGTATCGCCGGCCGTTCCACTCCCGAACAAGCTGTGTGCCAGGTTTGATCGCGGGCGCTGGCGCTCTGACTTGCTTTCCGCCTGCGGCGGCCTTCAGCGCGCGTTTCACCTCGGTGGTCAGACCACCGAAGGCCCGATTCTGTTCATCCCAGATCAGCGCCTTGCGCATGAAGATCATGGACAGGAAGTGCGGCGGGGCGTCGCCAAACGCCTCCGCCCAGGCCACGCGCAGGGCCGCCCGGTCCATCTGGCCGAGGTCCTCCCAACGCGCGGCGATATCCTGGTGACCAGCCATCAGGCGGCATCCGCCGGTAGGGCGGTGATGCGGTAGCTCAGCGGTTTCCCGTCCCCTGATTTCTCCGCGGAGATCTCGAACCCCGCCTTGCGCAGGCCCGTCAGTGCCGCCCGCGTCGTATGCGATTGCCACCCGAGCTTGTCGCTGATCGTCGCAACATCCGCCCCGGCTTTCCGGGTCAGCATCTGGATGAGCTGTGCTTTCTTGGTTTTTGGTTTCGTCGATTTTGTCATAGGTCTTCTCCATATTGTGCAAACAGGTCGGAATTGATCCTGCCACTGAGCAAAACCCGGAGGCCCGGGCGGAGAAGGCGGCACACAGCACCAAGTGCGTCGCGACACAGACAGTACCGCTCTGTTTGGCGCACAAGTCCAGTGGAATTACGGCCGCTTAGCGCAGAAAAGCAGTCATCTGATAAAAAGACCCGGATGACCGAGGCGAGCCCGAAGCGGACGGGTTGGTGGCGATCGCGGAGATGTTGAGCCACTACTTCGTGATGCGGGACCATGCGCAGGATGTTGAAAGGGCTTATCGCTTTCGATCTGATTTCGCCTTCACCGCGCTGCGCACCAGCTTGCCAAAGGCGCGGTCTTTTTCGCGGCGCTCTGCTAAGGTGGCCGAGTTGAAAGCGTCCTCGGCCTGAAGCTTGCGCCAGCGGATGAGACGGGCTGGGTCGAGTTTGCCGTCCTCGATTGCGGATCGGACAGCGCACCCGGGCTCGGTCTCGTGCTGGCAGTCGGTGAAGCGGCAGCTTGCGGCCAGTTCCTCGATATCGTCGAAAACATCGGCAATGCCGGTCGCGGCGTCAGTCAGCTGCAATTCGCGCATGCCCGGCGTGTCGAGAACAAGACAGCCGCCCTGGGTAGCGTGCAGTTCACGCCGGGTCGTGGTGTGCCTGCCCTTCGCATCGTCCTCGCGGATGCCTTGGGTTGCGATGGCCTGCGCGCCAAGCAGCGCGTTCGTCAGGGTGGATTTACCCACGCCGGAGGAACCGAGGAATGCAACAGTCCGGCCGGGCTTGCACCAGTCGGCCAGCGCCCGTGCCGGTTCCGAACCGCGAGCATCGAGGGCCACGACTGGCACGCGGTCTGACACTTTCTGTGCGGCTTCCACATAAGGTGTGGGGTCTTCGGCGAGATCGGCCTTGGTCAGAATGATCACCGGGTCGATCCCGGCCTCAAAGGCCAATGCCACGTAGCGCTCCAACCGCGCCAAGTTGAAATCTGCGTTGCAGGAGGTAACGACGAAGACCGTGTCGATGTTCGCGGCAATCAGTTGCACCTCCCGGCCCGTGCCAGGCGCGCGGCGCTTGATCAAGCTCATACGCTCCAGCACGCTACTCGACCGCGGTCGCGCGCGATCGAATAGCAGCCAATCACCCACCGTGGCCGCGGGCCCCGGCGGGATCATCTCGTCAATGCCGTCACCCAGCACGTGCAGGCCGCTGCGATGCACCGCGATTACACGGACGGGAGGTGTTTCGGTCAAGGCGTCGGCATCTATCTGCCGGGCGAAGGTCGGGCCCCAGCCCAGTCGCTCGAGCGCGGTGGGCTCTCGCCGTTGTGGTGCGCCACCGGGCAAGAAGGCGGAGTAGTCGCGGACCATGGAACTACCAGAGCGCCGGGTCGTCAAAGGCAGCGACACAGCGGGACGGTCCGTGCACAGGCGTGAGGGGCTCCTCGGTCAAGGATTGGGCAATCCAGCCCTGTGGCTGCCCGAGTGGTTGCGGCGCAGGCAGGTCGGTTTCCGAGACAGGCTTGAACCCGACACGGCCGTAGAAGGCCGGATCGCCGTAGGTGACCACGATGTCTACGCCCTCCTGCCGGAGTTCATCGAGGCCGTATGAGATCAGACGTTGCCCTATGCCCTTGCCTTGATGTTCAGTGGCAACTGCCACGGGCGCCATCATAAAGACTGTGCGGGGATCGCCTTCGTAGGTGAGCCGCGTGAAGAAGATGCTGCCGACGAGCGCACGGTCCTCCCAGGCGGCAACAACGCGCAGGTCCTCGGCGGGCGTCTCCGCAATCAGGCGGCGCGCGAGAGCGCCGATCAGCGCTCCTTCCTCCGCACCTTCCGAGGCGGCGAAGCTCGCCGTGAACAGGTCGGCGACGGCCTCGGCGTGGGTCTCATATTCGGTCGAAAAGTCCATATTCCTGTCTCCATCGGCGCGGATAAGCTTGCCGTTCTGTAATCGAAAGATGGGGTCGCGCTACCTGTCAGGGCTTCTGTAGCACGAACATCTCGAAACTCACGATCCCGTCGCAGGCGTGGTAGGCGGCCAGTTCCGCACGCAAATCGTCCAGCACGCGGCTGCCATCAAGGCGCGCCTCCATCTCCGCGACGCGTGCCCCGAGCGGGCGGTAATAAGCGTCCATCGCCTCGCGCCCCATGTCGAAATGCCCTAGCAGCCGATAGCCAGCGCGTTTCGCCTGCTCGAGCCGCACGGGAACGCGGGTCATGGCCGGGTATTCCGAGGCCCAGTAAGCGCGCAGGTCTTCCGAGGGCGTATCGGTGCGCCAGACCATTTCAGAGAAGACTAGCACGCCGCCGGGGCGCAGGAGCGGCCGCCAGTCCCGCAACGCGCGCTCGACGCCGATGATGTAGGCGCTGCCCTCGGCCCAGATTACGTCCCAAGGCTGATCAGGCAAAGGCAACTGCGCCATGTCGACGTTGCGGACCTCGACCCGGTCACCCATACCTCTCGCCGCCACCCGTTCGCGCAGCCGGTCCAGCGCGCCTTCAGCCGTGTCGCAGGCAAGGATTTGCGCCATAGTGGCCTCAGCTAAAGTCATCGTCGCCATGCCGGGGCCGCAGCCGATCTCAAGGATTTTCTGCGGTGCGAAGGGCACCACGGCAAGCGCTTTTAACGTCGCCGCTTCTGTCGCCGGTCCCCACCGGTCGAGCGTGGAGAAGACCTCCATGAAGCCCGCCATGTAGTCGTCATGTGCGTTCATGTCCTTCGACAGCCACGCGACCCGCGCGGCCTCCTCACTTGAAAAGCCTTGTGTCATCAGCCAGGAGCGGTGCAGGTCGGGCGCTACCCGTTCCACCTCCTGGTGCCAGTCCTTCAGGCTGGTGCGCCCCAGAAGCGCTGCCAGCAGGTCACGCGACCGCGTCTTTTCCGCGATCTCGCGCTCCAGCGTCTCGAGCCGCTGTCCCAGCATGTCGCGGTCGAGTTTCCCATCGAGGCAGGCCTGACACTCCTGCAAGCTGAGGCCGCCGGCCTGAAGCTGCTGCATCAGGCGCAGCCGCTGTCGGTCGGCGTCCGTGTAGACGCGATAGCCGTTTGCCTGCCGTTTGCCCTTCAGCAGACCGAGCTTCTCGTAGTAGAGCAGCGTGGAGCGCGAAAGACCCACGCTCTCTGCCAATTCAGAAATCTGATACATCCGCCGCCTTGTTCGCTCACACCCAATCTCAACCGTTGGAGTCGTCCTAAGGTGTGAAGCCATAGACAGGTCAAGCCATAATCAAGGATGAATATCGGCTTTGTCCCGCACAGCAGTCGTTCACGTCTGGCCACCTAATGGCCGCTCCCAGCGTGACGCTGAGGGTCTCCGACTCCCAAGCGCTTTGGTGCGATGTGCCGCGCAGCGTTGTTTGGCGGCAATTGCCGGAGTTTCTTGCCAAAACGCTAAAATTAACCTCATTGTACGCATGTGAACACACTGGTTGGGAGGTAATTTCTTATGGCGGGCAAGTTCGAACTCTACAAAGACAAAGCCGGGGAGTACCGGTTTCGGCTGAAGGCCGGAAACGGTGAGATTATCCTTGCCAGCGAGGGCTACAAACAAAAAGCCAGCGCGGAAAACGGGATCGAGTCAGTTCGAAAAAATGCTGCGATGGACGGCAGATTTGAACGCAAGACCGCATCTTCCGGGCAACCAATGTTCAATTTGAAAGCGTCGAACGGACAAGTGATCGGTACAAGCGAAACCTACAGCAGCGAAGCTGCTCGGGACAAAGGGATATCGTCTGTTATGACAAACGCGCCAGATGCTAAAATGGACGACCAGACGACATGACCAGGGGCGCTGCCCTCAGCCACGCTTCGTTCTGAGTGTTCACGAAATCCGGCTTTGCGCTTGAAGCCGCTTGGGACTGGCTGGGCGGCTATTTCGAAGATACCTTGATTTTCCGGCTTGGTTCTTTTGGCTCGCTTTTGGGCATCGTGATGTGCAAAACGCCTTTGTCAAACTCAGCGGTGATGTTTTCGATGTCTACCGTGTCAGGCAACGTCATCGTTCGTGCAAAGCTGCCGTAGCTCCGCTCGCTAATGCGCAGATCGCCCTTGTCATCGTGCGTGACGTTTTTCTGACCGCGGATCGTCAGTCTTCCATCTTTGAGTTCGAGTTCGACGTCATCTTCTGACAGTCCAGGCAACTCGGCTGTCAATTCGATAGCCGTATCTGTCTCGGTGATGTCTATGGCGGGTGAAACCGCGCCGGTCATATCAAGCGACGGGAAACCAGTCCGTTGTGCAGCCGTCTCAAGTGGCGCGAATGGTGAAGCGCCTCCAAAGAAACGCGACATCATTGTTTCCATCTCCCGCCGAAAACTGTCAGTCAGCGGGTTTGTTCCGGTGAACAGTTGCGGTGACTTTTTGTCCTCAAGCATCTTCTGAACCTCCTCCTTTTCCACGATCAGAATGCAAGGAGATTCTGCCAGAAACTGCGACGTTAGCTTTGATCTTGCTCAAGACAAAACTGACGCAAGAGAGCAGTCGGTTCGGCGAACAGCCGATCAAACAGCCCGAGCACACTGCACAGTCGCCAACGTCTGCTTTGTCCGCAAGTGAGACATACATGACTGGCGCCGTGAAAGTCCGGTTTCGGAGTTTTCTGCTGCACACGCACAACATCG
>NZ_JBXWNC010000024.1:0-42882 GCF_059610165.1 Ruegeria sp. YTSA135
AAGGGCCAAAAGCCCGGCGGGATAGGCGACCATGGCGATGGTGGAAAGCAGTGTGACCACCATGATGGTAAAAGACAAGTGTCGGTTGAGCCGCGCGGACGGTGACAACAGCCAGCCGACTCTTTCTAGCCTTAAGGAATTCCTTCGACAAGAAAATACAGGCTCTCGGCAAGGTTCTGTTGCAAATTTCTTTGAGGGCTGAATCGACGAAACGGGAGAAGCGGTTATCCCGCCAGCTGGATAAACTGCTGAAACGGACGGAGTCCGGGCGTGAATTGACCTTTGCGGATCATGTTGATCAGTTCTATGCCTGTCAGGACAGATGCGGCTGAAGCGAAAGAATTGAAGCCCAGCATGGGTCTGATCCTTCGTTTAACGCAACGGTGATCCTGTTCAATGATGTTATTGAGGTATTTCCGCCTGACCGATTCCGATCGAATTGGTGAGGCGAAGAAACTTGAATAATATCGTCGAGCAGGACCACTGTTTCATAAAGCGGCGCACTCGACCGATGTTGGGTTTCCAGGCCTTCGCTTCAAAAGTTGCAACGCTGGACGGAATCAAAGTCGCGAACATGATCCATAAGGGTCAGTTCACGCCCCGAATCTGTCCTCTTCGTCAATTCGCAGAACTGGCCGCTTAGCTCCACTGCAATCGCTAAAACAGGTCACCGTTCTCAAAAGACTGCAACAGAACCTCAAGGCAGTCATTGCCGAGACCTTTGAGCGTATCCACCGCTCAAACCTTGCGGGCATGGGGGTGATCCCTTTTGAGTTCCAGAACGGAGATACCCGCAGGACTCTGAACCTGAAAGGCGATGAGGTGGTCACCATTAAGGGCCGGAAGGCTGCTTACACTGAATCGCAGCGCCCCAGCCGATCAAACGCCGGTGACGCGCCGCCCACGACCTGATCAATACAATCTTCCGCACCCGTCGATATCGGCTCTCCACCATCTCATGCCGCCACGCCAGAGCCGATGCTTTCGACCTCTGGCAAATCCCTCTGCATTCGTGCCACGCATGGGCACATCAAGACGTCAACAACCCTTCCTGAATTGGCGTGACTTGGCCCAAGTCGCAGATTGAAAACCTATTGCCCCGTTACAGCTGGTAACCAGCTTTCAAGAACAGTTGTTTTCTTGAGGGGATCAAGAAACACCAGTAACTCCGGGCCCAGTTTCACGCGCTGAAATTCGTGGCGCCAAGACATCGTATTGGACTTTTTTCGATTTAAAGTGGGAAAATAAACCAACTCACTGCTGTGCCGAAGACGCGTGACAACATCCGCTACGGCACGCTTTTGCGCGGTCTGAGGCGCCACCGCTACCCAAGGCAAAGCCACCGTGTAATCTTCCATCGTTATGATTTCAAAGTCGTTAAGTTCGGCAAACGCCAGATGAGACAGTGGAACGTTGTAAGCCAAGTCGATTTGCCCGGCTTGCAGGGCCGCCGCGATTTCTTGGTTGGTTTCGAAAACGTGTGCGTTCAGATCGCCAATTGCTTGTGTGAGTTGCCAATAAAGAAGGGATCTCAGTTGATCCTGAACAGCAAAACCATAGCTTTGCGGCGCGGTGCCTATGTTTACCAGCCCGACCCTGTTTCGCAGTGTGTCTGCGTTGGCCTCAAGAAACCCAACCAACGCTTGCCTGTTCTTTGGCAAGTCCTGCAAATCCAGGCGATCGGCGCGCACAATTAATACAGCGGGGTCATAGAAAACGGCAAAAACTTCTTGCCGCCAATGGCTATCATGTGGCTGCGCCGGTAGGGCCGGAATACGGGCCAGATTGCCTTCGTTGGCGAGCTGCACGCCCAGATCCGGCGTCGGCAACAGCGCCATATCCATTGTGACCGGGCTGGGTTTTTCCCCTGCAAGCGCAGAGACAATGTCGCTCAGCCGCATTTGGGTATACCTGATATCCGTCCCGGCAGATCGTTCGTTTGCATGCGCGAACAGTGGTTCCAACAGAGAGGCCGGTGCCGTTCCTACGACCGAAAACGCGCCCCGAACGTTCTGCGCCGATACCGCCGAGGCCAAAAGTGCAGCAAGCGCCACTTGTATCAGCCACCGGCAAACTATTGATCTAATGCCCATACTTTTGCCTTGCTGCCGGCCATCTGGGCAAACGCACTTCTACCGTCAGCCCGCCTGCTTTTCTGTTGGTCAAGCGGATTTCACCGCCTACGGCCTCTATGATCTGGTGAACGATCGCAAGACCCAGACCCGAGCCATTCCTGGCCTCGGGCCCTTTCACGAATCTTTCAAAAACCTGGTCGCGCAGGTCTTTGGCAATCCCGTTTCCCCGGTCGCTGACTTGAATGATCACTTGATCGGCGCGGTCGCTCAGAACGATGGTGACTGGGTCTTTGCCGTGTTTGATCGCGTTGTCGACCAGGTTCTTGAGCAACTCTCCCAGCGCAACCGGATTGCAATGAATGGTAGTGTTCGCCAGTCTGCCGTATTCCAGCCGAAGAGTGGGGGCGACTGGCGTCTTCCACCACTCGCTGCGGACCCGACGCAGGACGTTGTTCGTTGCCTGTACAAGGTCCACGTGCTCAACAGCCCCGGACTCCATGGAATGCAGCAACCGTGCCTCTGTCATCAATTGGTCGACCAAGTCAGAGGCAACAACGGCATTCCAGTGAATGCGCTGAACATAGCCCTCATGTGGCGGCGGTGGCTTTCCATCCAGCGCCAGCTCGGACACTGCGCGCATCGCTGCCAACGGCGTTCTGAGTTGGTGCGCAGTATCGGCAGACAGACGGCGTAGCCCTGCCAGCGCGCCTTCGAGGCGTACCATGAAATTGTTGATCGCATCAACAAGCGCCTCAACCTCTGAGGGAACGCCCGGTTTGATTGGCGACAGATCTGCCGGACTGCGATTTTTAAGCATATTTTCAATACGATTGAGAGGTCGGAATGAGGATCGAATGGCCAAGATCAGAAGGGCTACGGCCACCAGGATCGCCGCAAATGCGGGGAACAACGCAAATCCCGCTATCCTGCGTGAAAGCAGATCACGTGCCTCACGTGTTTCACCTACAAAGACGTTGAACCACCCGCCTCCTGCTCGGCCCTGATGGTATTGCGCCACCTGCGCCACTCGAATTGTCTGACCCCTGTACGAACTGTCAAAAAATCGGGTTTGATCTTGGGCCAGCAAGTTTTGATCGATGCCCAGAACCGGGTTGCCTGTTACAAGCTCACCCTTGGGGTTCACTATACGATAGAAAATCCTGTTACGTCCCGACGTTCCAAGAATGGCAAATGACGCATATGGCAAATCCACACTGGCGTAGGTATCGCGCACCGTGATGGCCTCTGAAATCGAAAGTGCGGCGGCGCCAAGCACACGGTCATAAGCTTCATCTGCCGCACGTGTCGAAACCTTCAAAACAAACACGCCAGACATTAGCGTCAAAGCCGAGAACACAAGCGTGGAATAGCAAACCAGCCTTGCCTGTATCGAATTCAGCTTCATTCACGAACCATCGTCGCCAAGGTCCACCAATCGGTATCCAACCCCGCGCCGTGTAAGAATCTGTACGTTTGCACCAACCAGCTTTCGACGCAGCCTGGATACCAGCAATTCTATCGCATTTGGTGAACCCGCTTCGTCAAACCCGAAAAGTTTGGATACCAAACTTTCCTTGTTTTGCGTCTTGCCCTTGTTTTGCATCAGGTACTCAAGCAGCTGCAATTCCCGCCGCCCCACGTCCAGGGCTTCGCCATTCAACAGAACTGACCGGCTGGATTGATCAATCTGTAAACCGCCTACTTCCAGCACTGAATCCACCTGTCCCGTCTGACGGCGCGAGATCGCGCGCAGCCGCGCCTCGACCTCATCCAGGGCAAAAGGTTTTACCATGTAGTCATCCGCGCCCAAATCCAACATATCTATCTTGTCATGCAATTCGCCCCGCGCGGACAGAACAAGGATGGGGACTTCGATGTTGTCTTTCCGCAGCTTCGACATGACAGAAAAACCGTCTTTTCCCGGCAGGTTGATATCGAGCAACACGCAATCGTAATCGCCGGTCCGCGCAAGTTCGTACCCCTCGTTGCCATCAGGGGAATGGTCAACCATATTTCCACGGGATTTCAGGCGCTCTTTGACGGCGAACGCAACATCCTCGTTATCCTCGATCACTAAAACTTTCATTCTCAAGCTCCTTACTTGACAGGACTCTGACAGGTTAGCTGTGCATTATCCCATTCAATCACCATCGTAGCCGTGGAGCCAGAAATGCAGGTTGAACGCCCCGAATGTTAGCGCCACCAAAAATATTGCGCAATATTCTCCTTGGGTATTTCGCGCTTATCGCGGCAGTGACAGGCGGCGCAGCCGCAGCTGAGTGCGCAGAGAACGCTCAGTTGCTGTCGCGTTATTCGGATTTGGATTGTGATCTTCTTGCCGATCCGCCCGCAAAAAATTCGGCTTTGCGCGATCCGGGAACGTTGGTTTGGGCCTATGCACCAATCGAAGATCCCACGATCTATGCGGAACTCTTCCGTCCGTTTACGCAGCATCTAAAGGAATGCACCCAGCGCCAGATTATTTACTATCCGGTGCAGTCCGAAGAAGCCCAGATCGCTGCCTTGCAGCGCGGGCCACTGCATTTTGCAGGGTTCGGGACGGGGGCAACAGTGGCCGCCGTCCGGCAAGCAGGAGCACATCCTTTTGCGGCGAAGGGTACTGAAAGTGGCGTTCGACGCTACACCTCGATTGCGATTGTGCGAAGTTCCAGCGCCTTCACATCCCTGAAAGAGCTTGGTGGTCACAGGATTGCGCATACCTCTTATCAATCGAACTCCGGTCACAGTTCAGCCCTGCACTATTTCCCTGAAAACGATCTGACACCATTTGAGGACTACACCCCCATAATGACCGGCGGGCACGGTCAATCCATCCTGGGCCTGCTCAGCGGCGACTACGACATGGCGGTTGTGGCGTCAGATGTATTTGAACGCATGGCCAAGCGCGGCCGGATTGACCGCGCAGATTTCAGAGTCCTGTTCACCAGCCCTTCTTTCCCAACATCCTCGTTCGCCTATGCCCATGATCTGGAGCCAAGTTTGAAGGACACGCTGCGCGAATGCTTCTTTTCCTTCGAGTTCTCGCCCCTAATGGTCGAAGAATTCCAGGGCGATACCCGATTTGTACCTGTGAGTTACCAAAAGGATTGGCTGTCCGTGCGTGCAGTTTTGGAAAGTGGCATCGCCATGCAGAACTAATCCGTCCCGTCCACTTACCCTCACTCCCTGATGCTTAAAGCAGTGCTGCGGCGCTGGCGGGGATCATTTGTCATGATTCTAAGGAAAACCATTCGTGAGCCATCCTGAAGTTCCACTAGAAACCAGACCCGGGCTGCGTCGCCAACTGCGTAAAACCCTCTACAAGTCCAGATCCTGGGCCACGAATCCAACAGTTGCTCTGGGTGTGGTGCTTACCATTCTGGCCGCCTATTTGATCCTGGCCCCGGTGCTATTGATGCTTTGGGATGCGATCACTGTCGACTTTGCCGACCAGATCAGAACCGGCAAATCTGCTGGCGAATTGACGACCTACTATTTCGAGCGCGCGCTGCTTTCCCCGATCTCTACTTATATCTTCTGGAAACCGCTCGTGAATACGGCGCTTGTTTCCGTGTCCGTCATCATTGTGACGCTTGTTGTCGGGGGCTTGCTTGGCTGGCTGGTAAGCCGCACCGATCTTCCGGGCCGCAGCTGGTTCTCAACCGCGCTGATTGTTCCTTACATGGTGCCGTCCTGGACTTTCGCGCTGGCATGGATGGCGATTTTCCGAAACCGGAAGCTGGGCGGTCCGTCAGGCTGGTTGGAAAGCATGGGTTTCACACCCCCGGATTGGCTGGCCTATGGCTTTTTGCCAATCACCGTTATCCTCGCCCTTCACTATGTGCCGTTTGTCATACTGCTTGTGGGTAACGCCCTGAAGCAATTTGACAGCCAGCTGGAAGAGGCCGCGCGGACCTTGGGCGCCAACCCGATGTTGGTCGCGCGCAAGGTGATCTTCCCCCTGCTGCGCCCTTCGATCATCTCGGCCTCGACACTGGTTTTTGCAAAATGCCTGGGGGATGTCGGGGTCACCTACATCAGTGGTGCCCCGGTTAAACTGGATCTGCTGTCAACTTCCTTGCTCAGAACGATTTCGACGGGTCAAGCCGGAATGTCGGCTGTTCTAGCTGGCGCGATTGTCATCTTGGGGGCCACGTCGGTTTTGATCGACATGAAGCTTCTGAAATCTGCCCAGCGGTTCGTTACCATCGGGTCCAAAGGGTCGCTACACCGCATCAGCGAGCTTAACAGATGGCGCCTGCCTGCGTTTTGTTTCGCCGGTTTCTTCGTATTGATCAGCGCCGTCATCCCGCTGGGGGCATTGTTCCTGACCACCGTGATGCACATGCCGGGCGTGTTCGAGATGGAGAATTTTACGCTCGATTACTGGATTGGGCGTGATCTTCTGACAACGGCGATGCCGCAAGGTCTGCTTCTTACCCAGGACTTCTGGGTTGCCGCCTGGAATACGGTCTGGATGGTTGGACTGGCCTCTATTGGCGCTGGATTGCTGGGCTTGGTGGTGGGTTACATCGTGGTCCGCTCTCCGTTTTTGTTTCTTGGGTCCTTCCTGAAACAAGTCACCTTCTTACCTTATCTTGTGCCGGGCGTGGCGTTTGCTGCTGCTTACCTGTCGATGTTTGCCGTACCGCGTGGCCCCGTACCCTCGCTTTATGGCACTGAATACATCCTGGTCATTGCGCTGCTGGCAAGCCAGATGCCCTTTGCGTCTAGGGCTGGCATCGCCGCCATGATGCAAATGGGTCGCGATCCCGAAGAGGCAGCCCAGATCGCCGGTGCCGGGTGGTGGCGACGTGCAATCACTGTCGTCCTGCCCATCCACCGTGGTGCCCTGGTTTCCGGAATCCTGCTGCCCTTCATCTCGGGGATAAAAGGGCTGAGCCTGGTCATTCTTCTGGCCGTCCCGGGCACTGATCTTTTGACAACTTACGCGGTTCGCCTGGTGGACTTTGGATACACCCAGGCGGCGAACGCAATCGCAATCATGATCTGCCTGATTGCCTTCACCGGAACATGGCTTGGCCAAAAGGTCGGAAAAAGCAATCTCAGCAGTGGTCTCGGAGGATAACGGATGACCAGTATTCACATACGTGATGTCAACAAAGCATACACACAAGGCAGCACCCGCGCTGTCGCCGACTTGAACCTGGAAATCCCAACGTCCGAATTTCTTTGTCTGCTTGGGCCGTCCGGCTGCGGCAAATCGACGACCCTGCGCATGATAGCGGGTCTTGAAAACCTGTCTTCCGGCGAAATCGCGATCGGGGGCAAGGTCGTTGATTCCAACGCTCAAGGCATTTTCGTACCACCGGAAAAGCGCGATCTGGGAATGGTGTTTCAGAACTATGCCCTGTGGCCGCATATGACGATTGAGGACAACATCGAGTTCGGCCTGAAGATCAAGAAAACACCGGCCTACCAGCGCAAATCCATCATTGACACCGTCCTGAGAAAACTGGGTATCGAGAAATACCGAAACCGATATCCGTCCGAGGTTTCAGGTGGCCAGCAGCAACGGGTTGCGCTTGCCCGCATGATCGCGGTCAGCCCAGAAGTCATACTTCTGGATGAACCTTTGTCCAATCTGGACGCGAAACTGCGTTTGGATATGCGCGCCGAACTCAAGCGCATTCATGCAGAGCTTGGGTCAACCTTCGTTTTCGTGACCCATGATCAGTGGGAGGCGATGACGTTGGCGACGAAGATCGCCGTGATGAACGAAGGGCGGCTTCAGCAAATTGGCACACCCGAAGACATCTATGATCGCCCGGCAAACCGCTTTGTTGCAGAGTTCGTCGGGACTTTTCCAATCAATATCATCGAGTTGGCGACATTGGAAAATCCCGCGATTGGAAACTGGCTGGATGAGAACCTGGCACTTGTGTCTTTGTCAGAGAGCATCGTCAGCTCTGTCGGTATTCGCCCGGAAACAATAAACCTCGTACCCGAAGGCAGTGTGCCTACCGACGACAGCCCTACGTGTACGGCACAAATCGTCGATCTCGTCCCAACAGGCGGTACCTGGATCATCGAACTCAACATCTCGGGCTATCGGCTGTTCGCGCTGAAAGCCCACGTGCGGGGATTGGAGTTGGAGCAAACAGTTCAGCTGTCAATCAACAGGGATGACCTGCACGCGTTTGATGCCGAAGGAGATCGGCTCAACCCGAGATCCACAAATTAACCAACGTCAACAGAGGAGAACGACGTGAACACCAAGACTTTGAAACTTTCCGGGGCAGTGTTGGCCGCGCTTGCTGCCACGCCCGCTGTACAGGCAGCAGAACTGGGCATTTCGGATGAAGACTATTCGCTTGAGGCTTTGATTGAAGCCGCCAAGAATGAACCGCCGATCATCGTTGTCGACGCCACCGGCAAAATCAAGACGATGGCTGAAAACTTCACCGCGCTTTACGGGATCGAAGCCACGGGCGTCAAACTCGGCGGTCAGGAGCAAGAGCTGATCCTTAACCGCGAAGCCGCAGCTGGCAACGTCACGCATGATGTTTTCAACATGAGCAACCTACCGTCGGTGACCACGCAAATTCTGCCGACCGGTGCAGGCGTCAGCTGGATGCCACCCGATCTTGTTGATACCACACCGGCCATCTACCAAACCCCGGCGGTGACAAGCTTGAACCCGTGGGTCTGGTCCTACAACACCGAGAAATACGGCGAGACTTGCCCGGTCTCAAACATCTGGGAACTGACCGAACCGGAATGGGCTGGCCGTGTCAGCATTCCGGATCCGTTGTTGCGTAACGAAACGATGTTCTGGTTCAATCAACTGGAAACCCACAATGACGACGCGATGCGCGAGGCTTACCAGGCCCATTTCGGCACTGATCTGCCGGATGACGTCCAGAGCGCGACAAGTGAATGGGTCAAGCGGTTCGCTGAAAACGGCCCGAACGTCACTCGCAAAGACAGCGAAGTTGGGCCCGCCGTTGGTACGCCCGGTCTTGAGGATCCGCACTTTGGCTTCGTCAGTACGGCAATCTTCCGTGCGAAATATGGCTACGAGATGGGGATCTGCGGTGGGATGGAACCGTTTGCCGGGCAACTGACCCCGCGCGTGGCTGTGATCGCCAGCGGCACAGACAGCCCGAACGCCGCAAAACTCTTCGTACATTTCATGATGCGTGGAGAGGGCATGGAACCTCAGCTGATAGACGGTAAAATCGCGACCAACATCAATACCCCCATGCCCGAAGCAGAAGGCTCCGGCGTTACCAACTATGTAGATCAGCTACATGTGACGAATTCGGCCACAACGGACCAAGATTACCTGAAACTACAAGACTGGCAGGATCTCTGGACTGTTCACTCTCGTTAATCGGGAAACCGTGCCACCGCTTGGGCGCGGTGGCACGGGCTTGGCGCTGAAAGCAGATAAAGGCCGAAGGCTCAAACCGTCGGCAAGACGCGTTTGCCCTTTTTTGTATCAATCCAGAATCGGCATCGGCCCAAGATCTTCCAACTTTTGCACTGCATCTTTTCGACGAACGTCCACAACGTCCATTCCCGCAGCGATCGCTGCAGCCACCCCTTGATCACTGTCTTCCAGAACCAGGCAAGTGGCAGGATCCACAGCTAACCGGTTTGCCGCCAGCAAGAACATGTCAGGCGCTGGCTTTGGTAACGGCACGTCATCGACAGAGACGACCGTGTCGAACAGGGGCAGAATCTGGGATTGGCTCAGCAGCGCGGTGACGACCCTGCGTTCGCTATTGGTCACGACGGCAATGGGAATATGCCCTGCACAGCGTCGTGCCAAATCATAAACCGGGGGATTGGGACAAGCCAGCCCAGCCATCGCAAGTGTATTTCCGATACTCCCCGTGCACATTTTGGCGACATCCAATTCAAGGGCGAATTCGCGGTTGAAGGCTGTCAGCAAGTCATGGCGTCCCAAGCCGGTGCGGGCCAGGTACCAATCCTTTGGAAGCCTCGCGCCCTCATTCGCTATCGCTTTTTCAATCGCCTTGAAATGGAGGTCAGCCGTCAGCAGCAATGTGCCATCACAGTCGAACAGAACCGCTTGTGGTTGCCGTGTCATCAATATTTCCTAGGTTGGTGGTCAAAGTATCAAAAGCTTGGACCAGATTTTGCGCCGTCAGGGGTTTTTCTATTACGGCCAATCGGTTCCCATATCGCGGGGTCAAAGGCGTGACGTCCGGTAAATGACCCGATACCACAATCGCGAGCGACGTCTTCGAGGCGGAAAGAACAGCTTGCGCCAATCGCCAGCCTTCAATCCGACCATGCAGGTTCAAGTCGGTCAGTATGAGATCGGGGCAATCTTGCGCGATTTGTTCCAAAGCCTGACCCGCATCATCAAAAGCTGCCAGGTTGTTCGCGGCACCTTTCAGCAGATCATAAGCATAGGCCATGTCTGCAGTGTCGTCTTCCACAAGAAACACGTTCTCAAATTGCGGCAACCGAATGTTTTGTGCATCTTCTGCAGGTCGTGCTTGCAAGGGTAAGGACAGGCTTACACTCGTACCCTCACCGGGGCTAGAGTCGATGTGAACATCCCCTCCGGACTGACCAATGAAGCCATACACCATGGCAAGCCCCAGCCCGGTGCCGGTGCCATCCGCTCGTGCTGTGAAGAAAGGTTCCATCGCGTGGGACAAGATATCCTGTGACATGCCAACGCCATTATCGGTCACGATGACGCGCGCAAGGCCATCGTGAACATCGACCGCAACCGACACACGTCCTGTCCCGGCAATGGCTTGTCCCGCGTTCAGGCAAAGGTTCAGAATGGCGCTTTCCATCTGTCCTGGATCAACCCTTACCCATAGAGCAGTTGGGTGGAGACAAAGCTCCAGTTCAACCTCATCTGACAGGGCAAAGCCGACAAGATCGCCCATGCCCTCGACCAGAGCATTCAGTTCAACTGTCTCAGGTTCAAGCTGCTGGCGCCGCGCAAATGACAGTAGCCGCTGCGTGAGTGAAGTGCCGAGTTCTACGGCACTGACAACCATTTGACGCAGTTCGCTCTGCCGTTCGGGCGCGGCGGTTTCCATCAAGTGCAAACTGCCGGAAATAGTGGACAGTATGTTTCCGAAATCATGCGCCACTTCTCCGGACACCTTACCAAGCGCTTCTATACGGTGAATCTGTTGAAGGCGTTTTTCCACCTGCCGCCGTTCCGTCGCCTCGGAAATCAGCACAACGGATTGCCCACCCGGAAGGGCACTTTCGCGCAACTCAGCATAGTGATACGGGCCAAGAAAAAGTTCAGCATAGCCGCTGGGCCCGACGGTCGTCGTCCACCCCGCTGCGGCGATAACATCCCGCAAGCAGGGCCGCCCCGACAGCTGATCTTGCCCTACGCGTAACACTTCACTCATGCGTTGGTTGGATGTCAGAACGGTCCCTTGGTCGGACAGGATCGCCACCCCGTCACTAATTCCTTCCATCATGTTGTCGAACAACGCCGTTCGCCGCGCCATTTGCCGGCTTGACCGGTCAAGTCGCAAGGCATTTGCGCGAAAGAAACGAAAGGCGTGAAGCAGCTTTCCGATCTCGTCCCCCGATCCCTCGCCGCGTGGCAGACGGGTTTGACGATCTCCCGAGGCCAAGCGTATCATCGCATTGGAAATGGCGCGTAAATTCGCGGTAACGTAACCCGATACATACAACGCTGCGACAAGCGCCAAGATCGCGCTGCACAACCCGACAACCAGGATCGTGCTTTTTGTGAATCCAATCGCCGTTGTGGCCCGGTTTCGTTCGATAGCAATCGTGTTCTGCGCATCATTGGTGACAGAGACGGCATAAGCCGTAGCGGTAGCGGCCCCCTCGCGAATGCGTACCAGTGCCGCTTCGGCGCGAAGCTGGCTTGCCAATTCCAACCTGCGCAACTCGAACAGCCCATCGGGGCCAATAGCGATATCGCTCAACCGATTTTGTTGGGTATTAATCTCGGCCGTGGTTGCGGATGTGTTTTTGGATGACAACGCCAAGTATTCGCGATGAAACTCTCCGACGCCGATCAGGTTTTCGGCGCGTCCGGCCCCTAGCAGGGCCGCGACCTGCCGCTGCAACGCCAACCAATCCTGTCTTTCGGTCAATGGTGTGTCCAAGCGGGCCGAACGTGCCGCAAAGCGCCGTTCGGCTCGTGCCAATTCGGCATTGACCCGCAGGGTTGCGTCGCGCAGCCCTGCAGACAGACGTGTTTCGCGGACGACCTGCCTGATTGCCAGTCGTGTCCTCTGCATCTGGTCCCGCAAGCGCGCGCTATGAGGAAGCCCTGACGTGATTGCATCGACCAGAGCGGTGGCTTGCTCGCCGACTGTGCTTATCCGATAAGTGCTGTCCAAAGTCAGCAAGTAAGGGGCCAATGTAGCCAGATCAGCCGCCTGCCGCGACAATGTCAGAGCGCGATCAACCTCGGTTAGGGTACCGCCATGCAACCGATCCAGTCGATCGGCCCCATTCGTCAGGCCGACCCATGCAATCGCACCAATGGTCAATGTTGCTGCGGCCAGGAGTGTCAGCGCCAGCAACAGCCGAGCGCGAACAGAAATTCGTCGCTTCATGTTTTCGAGGTTACGAATATGTAACCGCGACCTCGTCTGGTCTGAAGATGAACAGGTTTGGATGGCACTGGTTCGATCTTGCGGCGCAGACGTAAGATCAACACATCAATTGTACGGTCCATATACAACGAAATGTCGTTGCCAAGTTCCATCAGCAGGTCAGCCCGCGAGATGACTTGATCAGGGTGAAGTACAAAATGGTTCAGCAACTTATATTCGGCGTTGGTCAGCGGTATTTCGTTGCCATCCGGTCCAAACAATTCCCGCCGTGTCAGATCAAGATGCAGGTCACCGAAACTGCAAATACGGTTTCCGGACCGATCCGTCGGCACCATGGCCGGATGACCAGATCGGCGCAGCACGGCGCGCACCCGTGCGATCAGCTCGCGTGGGTTGAATGGCTTCATCATGTAATCATCAGCCCCGGTTTCCAGGCCAATGATCTTGTCCATCTCATCTCCGCGTCCTGTGAGCATCACGACAGGGACGCCAAAGCGTTCGCGAATGCGCAACGCCAGGGCAAGGCCGTTTTCACCGTGCAAGCGTAAATCAACCAATGCCAAATCGACGCCAGGCGCTGGTCCAAGATCAAAAAACGAAGCACCATCCGGTAAGGCCACCGGTATGAACCCACTGTCCTCAAGCAAAGCGGCAACTGTGTGGCGCAGGTCTGCATCATCATCGATAACCGCAACGACCGGGTGAGCTGCGTCCCCACGCGCCAGAGTCTCTGGCCTGGCGTTTGTGAGCATTACTTTTCCTCCTGGAACGAAGTTATGTGCTTTGCACCAATGTTCCAATCAAGTAATCGTGCCAGAGAACCCGTATCATGTTTCAAATGTTAACGGCCATCGTGCCAGATTGTAACACTGTTCATATTTCTTTCCCTCACGTGCAATGCTGTTAATACAAGAACGCTCGTGCACTAGCGGTGTCTGTGCAACCTTCACCGGCGTAGACCCATTCGGGAAACCACCAGGGAGGAAAAAGAATGAAAGCGCAGAAACTTACGCTCAGCGCTCTTGCACTGACCGCAGGGCTTGGCGCCACTGCCGCGTATTCGCAGGCATTAAATGTCGTTTGCTCGAATGAACAGTCATGGTGTGATCTCATGGCACAGAACTTTGAGATCGATACCGGGATTGACACCGCCATCGTGCGCAAATCCACGGGCGAAGTTCTGGCGCAAGTTCGGGCCGAGGCCGGGAACCCCAAGATTGATGTCTGGTGGGGCGGCACCGGCGACCCCCATTTAATCGCTGCGAACGAGGGGCTTACCGTGGCCTCTGGCGTAGATACGTCCGGCTTGCTTGGATGGGCGCGGAACATGGAAGAGATGACAGAGGGCCGTGCCATTGGCGTTCACGTGGGTCTGCTGGGTATGCTCTACAACACCGAAGTTCTGAGCGACAAAGGCATACCTGCTCCGGCTTGCTGGCGCGATCTGGCAAAGAGCGAATACAAGGGCGAGGTCACTGTGGCGAACCCGCAATCCTCGGGTACAGCCTACACGCAACTTGCCACGCTAGTGCAGCTGTTTGGCGAAGACGAGGCGTTCAGCCTGCTGAGCGACATTGGCGCAAACGTAAACCAGCACACCAAATCTGGCTCGGCGCCGGGCAAGATGGCAGCGCGCGGCGAAACCACCATCGCGGTCGGGTTCATGCATGACATGGTTAACCTGAAAAAACAGGGCTTCCCGGTTGAGATCGTGTCGCCCTGTGAAGGAACCGGTTACGAGGTCGGTGCTGTATCGGTCATAAACGGAACGCCGCACATGGAAGAAGCGAAACAGTGGGTTGAATACGTAATCAGTGCAGAGGCGCAGTCGCGTGGGCTGGAAGTCGGGGTTTTCAACATACCCTCGAACGCTGAATCGGCAACCGACCCAGATGCACCGGACATGGCGGCCGTCAAGTTGATCGACTACGACTTTGCGACCTACGGCTCTGCCGAAACGCGAGGTCGCCTTCTTGAACGCTGGGGCGCGGAAGTGAAAGCCAAGGGCGGCAACTTCGAAGAATAATCTGAAATGGCCTGCCCGTTGATCGGGTGGGCCACCACTGGACTTCGGGAATTTCAAAATGCGACGCACGGCGGGGCTATGGCTTTTGGCCGGGGTGCTGGGCTATGCCCTGCTGCCCTGGTACGTGACGATGGGCGGGTTTTGGTCGTTTGGCTGGCTAAGCGGCCTTGCCGACGGTGAAGTGTCGGCTTTGGTCTGGACGTTGGTAGGCCGTCCCTGGCTTGTCGCACCGCTGGCTGGCTTCGCGGTCGCGGCTCTGTCGCTGAGGTTCGCCCGCTCAGGGCTGAGCATGGCCCGCGGGCTGGTTTTCGGCGGGGGTCTTGGCCTGTTCCTGATGATTGCCCAGGGCTTATTGATCCTCGGAAATGGATCGCGTCTGGGGGTTCTGGACGGGTTCACTCAGCCAGGTATCGGCGCGGGCGGCTTTGTCACCGCCGCATCGCTGTTGTTTATCGCCACGACTGGTATTTCGGGCCTTGGACGTGGACGCGGCGATGCTTTCATCACCGGCCTTGTCGGCGGCATAGTCGCCTTGGTTGCGGTTTTCGTGCTGTATCCGATGCTGTTCATCCTGATCCGTGCGTTCGAACTGCGCGACGGGGCTGGATTGGGCGTGTCCGAATTCCTGCCAAGGTTTTTTGCGCCAGAAATCTGGTCGCTTGCGTGCCTGACAGGCCGTGGGTTTTGCGGCGCGGCCGTCAATTCGACCCTGCTGGGCCTTGCCACGGCAACCGGCACAATGCTGTTGGGACTGGCCTTCGCGCTTATTTTTACGCGCACTGCTTTTCCGGCAAAGCGTCTGCTTCGCGTGCTGACGGTTCTGCCCATCATAACACCGCCCTTCGTGATCGGGCTGGTGCTGATCTTGCTTCTTGGACGGTCGGGTACAATAACGGAGTTTTTCGCCGATGCATTCGGATGGGAAAAAACCCGGTGGCTTTACGGTTTCTGGGGTGTGTGGCTAGCACAGATGCTGTCGTTCACTCCAATTGCATTCCTCGTTCTGATCGGAGTGGTCGAAGGCATCAGCCCGTCCATGGAAGAGGCGAGCCAGACGCTGGACGCTAACCGGTGGCAAACGTTCCGAAACATCAGCCTTCCCCTGATGCGACCGGGCCTGGCAAACGCATTTCTTCTGGGGTTCATCGAAAGTGTCGCGGACTTCGGGAATCCACTTGTTCTGGGTGGCAACTTCAATGTGCTGTCGACTGAGATTTACTTTGCAATCGTCGGTACCGTGGCAGACCCTGCAAAAGCAGCGATCCTTTCAATGATCCTGCTGTCACTGACGTTGATCGCCTTTGTTGCGCAACGCCGCTGGTTGGGAAAAAAGAACTATGCCACGGTTACCGGAAAGGCTGATTCCGGACGCCATGCTGCGTTAAACCCAGCACTGCGCTGGACGTGCTACCTGGTTGCGCTGCCTTGGGCGGTCTTTACTCTGGTTCTGTACGTGCTCATCATTTTTGGCAGTTTCGTCAAGCTCTGGGGATATGACCACACGCTGACACTGGAACATTACCATCGGGCATTTGGCATCGTGGTTCGCAATGGCATCCACTTTACAGGAGCAGCCTGGGACAGTTTTGTCACCACGCTGTCCATCGCTGCCATCGCCGCCCCCCTTACCGCCGCTGTCGGACTGGCTACGGCCTATCTGCTGGTTCGGCAAAACTTCAAGGGAAAAGACGCGTTTGAATTCTCGACCATGCTGTCTTTCGCAATTCCCGGCACAGTGATTGGCGTGGCCTATGTCATGGCTTTCAACTTTCCGCCGATCGAGCTGACGGCCACCGGTCTGATCCTGGTTATCGTGTTTGTCTTTCGTAACATGCCGGTCGGCGTGCGCGGCGGTATCGCAGCGATGAGTCAACTGGATAAATCATTGGACGAAGCGTCAATAACGATGGGCGCAAACTCCGCGACAACGCTGCGCAGGGTCATCCTGCCCTTGATGGGCCCAGCCATCCTGGCCGCCTTGACCTATAGCTTTGTAAGGGCAATCACGTCGGTTTCAGCTGTCATCTTCCTGGTGTCCGCGCGATACAACATGGCAACATCCTTCATCGTGGGACGGGTCGAGAATGGCGAATATGGCATAGCCATCGCTTATTCGGCTGTCCTGATTGTAACGATGCTGGCAGCAATCCTAATCCTTCAATTTGTAATCGGGCGCCGCCGGCTTCGTCGCACCGACCGTATCGAGACCGCATGACTGAGGAGAGCAATATGACCAAAGGGTCTGTTCGGTTCGAAAATGTCACTAAACGCTTCGGCGAAGTTACCGCACTGAAGCCGCTTTCTCTGGATATTGCACCGGGTTCGCTGGTGACGTTGCTTGGCCCGTCCGGCTGCGGCAAGACGACAACGCTGCGATTGATCGCCGGATTGGAAAGCGCAAGTTCGGGCAAAATACTGATCGGTGGCAAGGACGTCACACATCTGTCGGCCACTTACCGCGCGGTTTCGATGGTGTTTCAATCCTACGCCCTGTTCCCGCACATGACCGTGCTTGAAAACGTGGCCTATGGCTTGAGCGTGAAACGGACCCCAAAGGCCGAGGCGCGTGAAAAGGCCGAAAACGGGCTTGAGATGGTCGGGTTGAAAGGGTTTGGCGACCGGCTTCCTTCCGAACTGTCGGGCGGTCAACAGCAGCGTGTCGCCGTTGCGCGCGCCATTGTGTTAGAGCCCGAGGTCTTACTGCTGGACGAGCCACTGTCGAACCTTGACGCCAAGCTGCGCCGCCATGTTCGTGAAGAAATTCGCCAGATTCAACAACAGTTGGGCCTGACCGCGGTCTACGTGACGCACGACCAAGAAGAGGCGATGGCGGTGTCGGACCAGATTATCGTTATGAACAATGCCGAGATCGCACAGACAGGCTCCCCTTTCGCCCTGTATGACCGACCTGCGTCCGCGTTCATTGCCGACTTCATTGGCGACGCAAACCTGATTGAAGTTGATGTTATACAGGCCGGGGAAAAAACTCAGGTTTCCTTGCTGGGTGAGAACTTGTTGCTTCCTTTCCACAGCGAAATACAAGGACCAGCAAAGATGGTTCTGCGGCCGCACCACATATCGCTGAGCCGCGATCCCAACCAAGGCGTGATACCTGCCGAGATCAGCTATGCAGCCTGGCTGGGAAACTCGGTTCAGTATACGCTTGCAACACCAGTCGGCCCGCTTTTTGCAATATGCCCACCCCGCGCCGATCCATACCAGTTGGGTGAAACCCTTCGGGTTGGTTTTGCCCCTGAGGACATCCGGCTTGTCCCTGTTTGAAGGACGGAACGAAAGTCATCGCCGTTGGATCAATCCGCGTTGAAGTATTACGAAAGCAACCCGTGGGTTGGTCGTAAATGGTGCTGACGTCAGACACGATGCGCTGAGACGTAAGCGGTGGCTGAAGACCGCTGGGCTTTCAGCTTGGCGGCTTGAAGTTCCACGGGCGCAGGTCGTCGATCTGGTTTTTTGGGTGTCCTGCGGCGACGGCTTCGAGAGCGGCTTTGAGATAGGCGAAGGGTTCGATGCCGTTGATTTTGGTGGTTTCGATCCGAGATGCGATGCGGCCCCCGGGCTTTGCCGCCTTTGTCGTGACCTGAAAACAGTGCATTTTTGCGATTTAGGGCAATCGGGCGGATCAGATTTTCGACCTGGTTGCTGTCTATCTCGACGCGCCCGTCATCGAGGAGTGTTTGTAATCCGTCCAAATGGCGGTGGATATACGCAAATTCTTCACCGAGGCGAGACTTGGCCGAGACGCGCATGCGTTGCGCTTGCAACCACTCGTCGAAGGCGGTGATCAGAGGCGCTGTTTGCGCTTGGAGGGCAGACAGACGCTGGCCGGGGGATGTGCCTCGAATTTCTTTTTCGATGGCGCAGGCCTTCTGCTGCGACCTCGGATTTATCACGGTCGTGGATTTCCTTGAGCTTGCGGCGGGCGTGGGCCCAGAAATGAGCCACAACAATGGGATCGCCGCCCTTGGGTGTAGTGCGGAAAAGGCGATTGTATACTTGGTAACCGTCCAACTGCAGAATGCCATTGAAGCCCGTGAGGAACTTTACCGCATTCCCGCCTCGACGATCAGGAGGCGTAGAAGAACACAACACCGGGCGGATCATCACCACCCCAATGAGGATCATCTCGCGCCAAGGCCCAGACATATCTGGTTTTGGTCTTCTTACGGCCGGGGTGCAGGACTGGTGCGGTTGTCTGATCTATTACCCGGCAGGCGTATGCGAAGCATGCTGCCGGGAGGGCATGAATAGCTCCATGGACGCCCTCAGGTGTTCTGCCAGTCGACACCCACCGGTTCCAGATGGAAGGCGGCTTTGCCGAACCAATCAGCCAAAGTGGTCCGGTGAATTTTGATGCCTGCACGAACCAGGATTTGGGATTGCCTGTGGAGCGGACAGTGATCCGCATATTTTGACACTAACACATGCGCAATGGTGGCTTCGGTCGGCATCCCACCTAGGATCAGGTGCGCCGAAGCGGTTGCTTGGACGTTACCTTCTTCGCAGGAACGGCAGGCATATTTCGGGCGGCGGGTGACGACCACGCGGAACTGGGCGGGAATGACATCAAGCAGCTCGCTGACATCCTCGCCAATCACATGCAGGTCAGAGCCACAACAGCAAACCGTGCTGTCCAGCTCGGTCACCTCGACGATGCGCGGTAAATCTTTGGGCAATGATACCCGGTTGGACTTGCGTGGCATCGAGGTTCGCGTCGGCGTGACAAGCGGATTGGCTTCGCCCTCGGCCTCGACCCGAGCAATCCCGGTTTCGATGTCTTCAAGAGCGCGCTCGAACTGGTCTGGATCAACCTTTTCGGATTTACGGCCATAACCTTGCAACGGAACCGCAGATCAAACCATGTGCAGCGCGGTCCACTGCATACTTTTCAGGGTTTCCCGCCGACAACCTGGAGCTCTGGAGGTCGGGCGTGGTCCTTGGGGGCATCCTCTGCGGTCGCATGCTTTTCTTTTCTGGTGACCTGGAAAGACCCAACAAGCTCAGCGAGCATGCTCACCTCCTGCTGCATTGAGAGAGCTGCAGCCGTTGTCTGCTCGACCATGGCAGCATTTTGCTGGGTAACCTGGTCAAGCTGCACAACACCGGTGTTGATTTCGGAAAGGCCTGTCGATTGCTCCTGAGCGGAACTCGCCACGTCCCCGGTCAGTTCTGATGTCCGATTGATGTCAGCAACCATTCGATCAAGGGCGCTCCCTGTTTCATCGACAAGAGCAACACCGCTTTCGACATGCGCCGAGCTGACATTGATCAGTGTTTTGATTTCATTTGCCGATTCAGTCGTCTTCTGTGCGAGTGACCGCACCTCCGAGGCCACGACCACAAACCCGCGTCCGGATTCTCCAGCACGAGCGGCTTCGACACCTGCATTGAGTGCGAGCAGATTTGTCTGGAAGGCGATATCATCAATCACGCTGATGATCTGGGATATTCTGCTGGATGACTCCTCGATCTCCTGCATCTTCTGGATTGCATTTTTGACCACGTCGCTGCCTTGCTCAGCGTGGATGCGCGTCTCAGAGACGGTCCGGTTGGTTGCCGCTGTCGCTTCCGCTGACGATCGCATGCTTACCGTGATTTCCTCCAAAGCGGCTGCGGTCTCTTCTAGAGTAGCTGCCTGAGATTCGGTGCGCTTGGAAAGATCCTCCGCCGATTGCGCAACCTCATTCGCCATGCCGTGCAGGCTGTTGGCAGTGTCCTGGACCGAGACCATAGTCTCGCGCAGCGTCTGCATGAGCCCGTTAAAGGATTCCCTGACAGGGTTGAACCGCTCGGGGAAGTCGCTGTCCTTAGGGGAGGGAATAGGTGCGGTCATATCCCGTGCAGCCATCCGGCTAATGCCGTCGATAAGATGCCGGAATGCGGCTTCTTGCTCTTCCCTCTCGGCTGCAAAATGCGCATCCAATATGATGTGCGTATCCAGTGCAAAAGCACGGGTCAAAGCGGTCAAAACTGCCGACAGGTTTCTGTATCTCCATGCTCCGCTCAGGCCGCCGTATTTTTTCAGCAACAGCTCCTGGATATGGGAGGCCACGTTCGCATAGCCAGACAGATAAAAGAGAAACGGCAGGCCGATGCTGGGGTGAATCCGACCAATACGATAGGCTGACGCAAAATAGGCCTCGCTGAATTCTCCAGACAGCAGCATCTCCCAGTGCCGCTGCTGCCCTGCCTTGGCTCGTTCCATCAGGGCTTTGTCGGGAAAGAACCGGGCCGTTTCCGGGTCTTCGGTAACTATGGCGTAGAAGTGATCCAGAACCTCCGGCAGCAGGGGAACAATTAATTCCCCGCCCTTGGTCAGGTAGCCTCTCGCCTCGCCATTCAGGCCAAACTTCGAGAGAACTTTTGCGTGTTCGGGTGACATCTTCTTTCCTTCCAAACGTAAAACGCAGTTTCGGCGTTTCGCTCTCGTAAAGCGGAAACGGTAAAAGACTGGTTTCAGATATGGGATTTATTTACTGGGTACTGCCAAATTGTTCTTGCTTCGTCGTTGCGATAACAGCGACCAATGATCGTACCGATTTCCGTGTCTCGCCTATAATGCTTTTGCTTCCTGCATGAGATCATCGCCTAGGCCGTCTGGGTCTATCAGCGATTCAACATGAACGCTTCTGATATCGAAGGCGTTCTTGCCGAGCGCGAGGTCGTTGCAAGTCGTGAAGCAATCCCGCTTCGGGTCAATCGTTTTGGCCGACACTTTGCGGAAAGCATCAAGAGAGATCGGTTTTCGCCTGGGAATAGAAGGCACCTTGTTGAAGTCGTTACTTCAATTTCTGGCGTGAAATTCTGGCTTTGGCGGGCGGTCGATGCAAGCGGCGAAATGGCAGCCAAAACGGTTCGCCCATTTCCGGATCGTCTCCCGGCTGACTTTCACACCCCGTTCGGCGAGCAAATCCTCCACATCGGCCGTGCTGAGAGCGAAACGATGGTAGACCCAGACCGCATAGACGACGATCCCACGCGGGAAGCGGTAACCTTTCAGGCGGGGCATGGTCAAGGGGATGTTCATCGCAAACGCGTAGCCAACAAAAAGAGCCCAAACAAGTTGGCAATCCCAGTCTTACCGATAGCTACTGCTCAACCAAGGAACATTCATCGGGGTGGGAGGCAGAAGGTGCTACCTATGGCGAGCAGTCAATGCGTACGCCCAGAACTTTGGTTTTTGCCTAATCGGCGAGCATGACGCCAAAATGGAACTGCAGGGTGTCAAACCCATCCGCGCTATCACAAACAGCCATTTCCACGACAAATAGCCAGATGTCAAAGGTAACATCACATTCAACCAATAGCTGTGTGGTCAACTTTCAACCAGAAAATCTTTGCAACATAGAGCCAACGCGAAAGTCCCAACTCATCGATTGGCAGGTAAACATTCGAAAAAACCGGTAACACCAACGCCGTACAAATTCGAAGGACTCTATTCCTTTCCCTCAAGCGGGTGGTAGCAGGCTGCCCATACCCCGTCCGTTTGTTGGGCAAGGTGCGGTGCCTTGCGGCCGCATTGTTCGCTGGAATAAAGGCATCTTGCCCTGAAAGCACAGCCCTCGGGCGGGTTCAGGGGGTCGGGCAATTCGGTTTCGCGCCCTTCAGGAGCTGTCAGAGGCCGCCCAACCACCGGCGCACTTTCGGCCAGCAGCTTTGTATAGGGGTGTTTGGGCTTGGAAAAGACGTGATCCGCCGGGCCGATCTCTACCACGGTCCCAAAGTACAGAACGGCGACCCGGTCGCTGACCGCCTCTACTACGGCCAAATCGTGGCTAATGAACAGATAGGTCAAGCCGAATTGCGCTTTTAGATCGGAAAGCAGGTTCAGAACCTGAGCCTGCACTGAAACATCCAACGCAGACACAGGTTCGTCCAGAATGAGAATGCGCGCATCAGCTGCCAATGCTCGGGCGATCCCGATCCGCTGAGCCTGCCCACCGGAGAACTCGTGCGGATAGCGATCAAGGAACTCTTCCCGCAGGTTTACCGCAGCAAAGATTTCGCGAATGCGCTCCAACCGGACTGAAGCGGGCATATCGTGTAGGTGCTTTAGCGGCGCTTCCATGATTTGGCGTATGGTCTTGCGGGGATTAAGGCTACTGATCGGATCCTGGAACACGTATTGGATCTTGCGGCCGAACAAGGCGGGGTCGGCATTATCCAAAGGTTCGCCATTTATTTCGATCATGCCGGAGCTTGGTGCCAGAAGTCCAACCAGCATCCGGGCAAATGTCGATTTACCACAACCCGACTCGCCGACGATACCAAGAGTTTCGCCCTCCTGAACCTCCAAAGACAGCGGCTGAACGGCGTGCACAAGTGCACGTGGGGGACCAAACATGCGTTTGCCGACCGGAAAGACCTTGCTCAGGTTCGTGAGTTTTAGCGCGGTTGTCATTGCCCTACCTCCTGCAGTTGAGTTTCCGGTGCGATGCAGCGCACCAGACTATTCTCTCCGTGCGGGGACAGCTCAATATCGCCCCGTCGACAGGTATTTGCGGCTTTGTGACAACGCTCTGCAAACGCGCATCCCTCGGGTAGTTTATCAACCATCGGAGGAAGCCCTGGGATTGCAGCCAGTTCGCGGCGGCCCTGCCCCAGCTCAGGAACACAGGCCATCAGACCCGAGGTATAGGGGTGGGCCGGTGCGTTCAGGATGGTTTGCGTCGGGCCTTCTTCGACGATCCGGCCCGCATACATGACAGCGACCCGATCACAAAGTTGCGCAACCACACCAAAATCATGAGTGATGAAGATGATCGCCAAGCCCCGTTCACGGCGCAGGTCATCCAGCAAAGAGAGGATTTGCGCCTGAACGGTGACATCCAATGCGGTGGTCGGCTCATCGGCGATGATCACCTCGGGATCATTGGCAAGCGCCATCGCAATCCCCACGCGTTGCCGCATACCTCCGGACAATTCATGAGGGTAAGAGTCTACGCGCTGTTCGGCATTGGGTATTCGCACGGATTTAAGCAACTCGATGGAATGGGCGCGGGCTTTGGTTTTGTCAATGTAATGATGCGCGCGAACAGCCTCAATCAGTTGGTCGCCGACCGTGTACAAAGGATGCAGCGTGGCGAGCGGATCTTGAAAGATATAGGCAATTCTGTCACCTCTGAGCGAGCGCAGTTTTTCATAGGGTGCGCCTATCAGATCTTCACCTTTGTAGTGCACCGCGCCGCCGGTGATAATGCCAGGAGGCGAGGCGACGAGCCCCATGATACTGAGCGCGGTAACGGATTTGCCCGAGCCGCTTTCACCGATCACGCCGAGGCATTCGCCGGGATTGACCCGCAAATCAACACCGCCAACGGCTTTGTAGATACGGTCTTTGACATGGAACTGGGTTTTCAGGTCGCGCAGAGCCAGCAACGTGTCGTCTGTCGCCTTGGGGATTGGACCCGATCTTTTTACCATTGTTGTCGGCATCGGGCGTGACAGGGCACCAGATTTCAGACGCGGATCCAACGCATCGCGCACCCCATCCCCCAGCAGGTTGATAGCCATGACGATGATCAGGATCATCGCGCCGGGAACGATAGATGTGTGTGGGTTGGTGATCAGGGCCGAACGGGCCTCGCCCAACATGGAGCCAAGGTCGGCCTGCGGGGGCTGCGAGCCAAGACCTAGAAAGCTGAGGCCAGCAGTCTCAAGGATCATCCAGCCAATGGTGGTCGATACGGCGATCACGATCACCGGGATCACATTGGGAAGTACTTCGCTTAGAATGATGCGCGCATCGCTCATGCCCGAGAGCCGTGCGGCATCCACAAACTCTTTGTGTGCGATGCCAACGGTGATACCGCGGATGTTTCGGGCAAAGAACGGGATATTAACTGCGGCGACAGCAATCAGCGCGTTCAGGAGCCCCGGACCAAGTGCTGCCACAATAGCCAGCGCCAGCAAAATATAGGGGAAGGCCATCAGCATATCGACGCCGCGCATAATGACATTGTCCGTCCGTCCGCCATAAAAGCCCGCGATAATGCCGATTGCCGCACCGAACGTGGCGGCCAGAATTGCGGCTGCAAAACCAACCGCGAGGGAAAGTCGCGTGCCCCAAAGCAAACGGCTCAGCAGATCGCGGCCCAGATGGTCGGTACCCAGAATCGCGCCTTCGGAAAACGGTTTCTTGAAGCGATTTGCCGTGTCGGTCACATCCGGATCGGCAAGCGGAAGGAGTGGTGTGATAAGTGCTAGCAGAACAACCAGCCCCATCACGACAAGGCCACCGAGGGCAAGCCGGTTGCGCGCCAAGAGCAAAAGGAAATTCTTCATGTCTTGATCCTCGGGTCCAGCATGCTCTGGGCAACGTCGACAGCGATGTTGAACAGCACGTAACAGGCCGCGACAAAAACGACCCCACCCTGAACAAGCAAAATGTCGCGTTTCAGGATGGCGTCGACAAGCATGCGCCCGACACCGGGCCACTGGAACACCATTTCGATGTAGACTGCACCGGACAGGACAAATCCGGCCTGAACCCCGAGAACCGGAATGATACTGACCATGGCGGCGCGCAGGGCATGGCGCCAGATCACCGACCGCTCATGCACACCCTTGGCTCGGGCGGTCCGGATAAAATCCTGCCGCAAAACCTCAAGCATGGCCGAGCGTGACAGGCGCGCGATGACGCCAGTTGCAACGACAGCGAGCGCTAAGGCGGGCAGAGTGAGATGACTGATTAGCGCTGAAAGGTCGCGCGCGCCGTAAACAGGCCACATGCCCGACACCGGAAACCAGCGCAGTTTCACCGCGAAGACGAGGATCATCATCATCCCAAGAAAGAATGATGGAATGGATATTCCCAACAAAACAGCAAAGGTAATGGTCTTGTCGGCCGCACCGTATTGGCGTGCCGCCGAAATGACGCCCGCAGCGATCCCAAACAGCGAGCACAGAACAAAGGCAGTGCCGGCGAGGACCAAGGTTGCCCCGAACCGGTCGAGGACTTCATCCAGAACATCACGATTGAGGGAGAAGCTGCGCCCGAAGTCACCCTGCAGCATATTGCCGAGCCAAATAAAATATCGCTGAACCATGGGCTTATCCAATCCAAGGTCGCGGTTTAGCTTCTCAACATTTTCTGGCGTCGCGTAAGAGCCGAGGATCGCCGTGGCAGGATCGCCGGGAATCATCGCCATGATCACGAATACGATGATGGAAATTCCCAACAGAACCGGGATCGCTGAAATCAGCCGTTTTAGGATATACCCTGCCATGTCCCCTCCCAGAGCGGTGCAGCCGCAGAGTGAGTGCGGCTGCATCCTTGGTGTTAGTTTTTGATGACGTCGTCCAGCAGCAGGAAGAAGGACGGTTGCAAGGAAAAGTTCTCGATCCGATCAGACGTTACCGCGTTCTGCTTCCAGTTGGCGACGAACACCCAGGGCGCGTCTTCCTGAACGATGGTTTGCATCTCCTGGTACAGGCGTGCGCGTTCAGCCTGTTCGGTTGCCGCGCGGGCAGCTTCCAACAACTCGTCAACCTTGGGATTGGAATAATAGCCCGAATTGAACCCACCCTGATCCGGCCATGCGCTTGTGCGCAACGCCAAGAATGGCAGGGTGTCAGGGTCGTTGGTCATCCAGGCCATCTGGGCCATGTCCGCCTTGCCCTCAAGGCCAGGGTTCACCTCTCCTAGGAAGGTATTCCACTCATAGGTCTCGATTTTCACATCCAGGCCAACAGCATTCAAATCAGCCTGAATGGCGGTGCCCATGGCAATCGGATCCAACATGCCAGAGCCACCCTCGGTAACATAGAAAGTCAGTTCAGACCCTTCGGCCCCTGCTTCGGCGATCAATTCGCGCGCTTTGTCAGGATCGTATGGATAGGGCTCGAGGTTCTCGTTGTAGGCCCATGCAAAGGCAGGCGGGGTTGGACCTGCTGCAACTTCGGCCGTACCTTCGAGAACATCGTTCACGATGGCTTCTTTATTGATGGCGTAGTTGGCCGCCTGCCGCACCCGTACGTCAGCAAAGGGGCCTTCTTTGGCATTCAGGATCAGGAACCAGACATGAGGACCCGCCTGTTCATGAACTGTATAGGCATCACCTTGAAATTCGCTGAGCGCTACTGGCGGAACTTCAACCATAAGGTCGATGCCACCTGCAAGCATTTCGGCGGTGCGTGTATTGGCGTCGCTGATTGGACGGAAGACTACGGCTTGCAATTCCGGCGCGCCGTCCCAGTGATCCGGGTTGGCCTCGACGACTACGGCTTCGTTCGAACGCCATTCGGCAAATTTGAAAGCGCCGGTACCAGAGGGGTTGCGTCCGAAGTCTGCACCATGCTGTTCAACAGCGGACGGAGAGACGATCAAACCCGTCGGATAAGCTAGATTCGACAGGAACGGTGCGTAGGGTGCGTTAAGCGTGAACCTGACGGTCAAGTCGTCCACAACTTCGATATTTTCAATTGCCGAGAAGAAGAAGGAAAGCGGAAAGGGGCCGGTGTCGTGATAGGGGTGGTTTTCGTCCAGCATCCGATCGAAGTTGAATTTGACCGAATCGGCGTTGAAGGCACTGCCGTCATGGAAGGTCACGCCATCGCGCAGCGTGAATGTATAGATAGTTCCGTCTTCGCTGATGTCCCACGAGGTAGCCAGCGAGGGCTCAACCTCGAGCGTCCCGCCCTTGTAGCGCACCAAACCGTCATAGACATTCATCAGAATTCGGAAGTCGTTGACGGCTGTTACGGCCGCTGGATCAAGAGCTTTGGGTTCCGCAATCTGACCGACGATCAGAACTTCAGATGGTGATTGTGCGGATGCACCCAGCGGTGAAAGGGCAAGGGCAGTTGCAGCCCCAGCCGCCAGCATTGCTCGGCGGGTCAATTTCAACAATGTCATGAGCTGTCCTCCCTAACAATTTATCATGAAGAATTGCATTTAGACAAATTATCATGATAAATTCAAGATAAATGTGATAGGACTGTGTGATGACCTTCTCAATTCTAACCTTTGAAGACAAAACAGGCGTTTTTGCTGCCGCTGCAGCGACCGGAAGCCTTTGTGTGGGGGGCTGGGTTTTGCGCGGAGATATCGAATCGGGCCTAGTAGCGTCTCAGGGAACTGCACCCAGCACCTTCTGGCGTGATGACGCCTTGCGGGCCATGTATCAGGGACAGTCTGCCCGGGAGGCGGTTGAGTTAGTAACCACGCCCGATTCAGGGCGCTCATATCGGCAGCTGATCGCAATGGATCGGCAAGGGACTACCCATGGCTTCACCGGCGAGGATAGCGTTGCATTTGCGAGCCACATTACCGAACCTGGATTGGCAGTCGCAGGAAACATGCTGGACGGACCAGATGTGTTAGAGGCGATGAGACACACGGCTCGGGCAGAACAAAGCCCCGTTGATCAAAGAATGTTGCGCGTCCTCGAAGCAGCCCAACAAGCCGGAGGTGACAGCCGAGGGCTCATGTCTGCTGCGTTGCTGGTTCTCGCGCCGGATCACCCTCCCCTGGATCTGCGCATTGATTGCAGTGAAGAGCCGATTTCAGAGTTAAAGACATTGTGGCGACGCGCACGGCAATCACCCTATTTCGATTGGCTGTCCGAAGTTCCCGTGAAGGCGGACAAAACCCGTGCCCCCAACAAGGTTTCATGCGCGCCTTAGAAAACGGCCCGCCCGTTTGACCGTTTTATCAAGGCCGCAGGTCCTCAAAAGTGCTCTGCCTCGGCGTTTACGAATGGGATGCGGGGGCGATCGTATTCAGACTCCCCTAACACGATGGTGTCGAACGATATGCCACAAGGTTCGCGTTTAACACGTTTCCAAAACTGATCGCCGAGCCGACCTAAGGTCACTGCAAGTACGAAGACCTGCGCAGGTGTTGAAATTAAAATGGCGTGTCCGCAGCCAATGCGTTCAGGCAATGGCCATCTGCAAGACATAGATTGCGGGCTATTCCTTGGGGCGCGAGAAGGGTTCGGGGGCGTATTGTGCGAGCGAGCCTCAATCATGCTGACGAACCACTTGGTACTGAAGATAGCGCAGGGCGCGTTCGGTCAAGGGCAAACTATTCTCCTATGAATTGGCGAGTTAGCCGGGCTTCCTGAACATGCATCAGTTCTTCCGCGATACTCATGTGCGACGCCATAATTTCACGTGCCCTGTCCGCTTCGCCGTTGCGCAGTGCTTCGACCAAATGCAGTTGGTGTTCCCGGCCTTTGCGCCAAAGCTCGATATTGGGAAGGTCATAAAGTTTACGGTAGACCGTTAAGTCAGTGAGAATTCGCGCCATGAACCCGATGACGAACCCAAGCAGCCGATTGTCGGCAAATTCCGACAGTCGGGCATGAAAGACCAAGGACGAGATGTGTTGCTCTTTCTCTTCCGCGGCAGAATTTGCCGGTTCGGGATAGCGCTCTGCCAAGCTTTGCAATTCGTCAATCTGCGACGGGCTGAGGTGACCAGCCAGGCTGGCCGCAAGCTCGGGCTCAAGTGCCTTGCGCATCTGATAGATGTCAGCAAGCGACAGTTCCTGAAAGTAAAAATAGTTGGCAAGCAGAGATCGGGCACGCTCTGCCGATACCTCTCCTACGATGCTGCCGCCGCCGGGTCCTGTCTTGGTCACGATCAATCCCTGGGCTTCCAGTATACGAAGCGCCTCGCGCACCGTACCTTTCGAAACACCGAACAATTCGATCATCGCGCTTTCATTTGGCAGCTTGTCCCCGTCCTTCAAATCACGATTGACAACCCACTGTTTGATTTCATCGGCAACTCGAACAGGTCGCGATCTTTTGGGTTTGATCGGTAATGTATCGCCGCCATCCATTCTGCACCTCAAATTTTATCATGATAAAAATATAGACACGTCCATAGTGCATGTGTAGTGGTAAATTTATCATGATAAATAGGGGATAATTGTGACCTGGGGTGAAATTGCTCAGACGCGTTTGTCAGAAATCGCGCGTTGCAGCCTGGAGTCTAACGGCGTCACACGGTTTCCGTTCACTCCAGAGCACGATTCGGCGCTTGGCGTCATACGCGACTGGATGGCGCAGGCAGGGCTGGACTCGCATATGGATGCGGCAGGAACCCTTGTAGGGCGGAAGGAAGGCCCCGCGGGCGCACCAACCTTTCTAATCGGTTCTCATCAGGACTCTGTTCGCGATGGAGGTCGTTATGATGGAATCATGGGTGTGCTTCTAGGATGCCTGGCCTTGGAGAAACTGGCGGCTGAGGGCGTCAACCTACCCTTTGCTGTCGAGGTGCTGGCCTTCGCCGATGAAGAGGGCGTGCGTTTTCCCACTGCGCTGTTAGGGCCACGCGCGCTGGCAGGAACGTTCGACAAATCGGTTCTGGCCATGACCGACGTCAAAGGCGTAACGCTGCGCGCGGCATTGACTGCCTTTGGCGGCGATCCGGACGGGATTGTGACGCTTGCCCGTGATCCAGAGAACACTTTGGGCTATCTGGAGGCCCATATCGAACAGGGGCCGGTACTTGAAACAGTCGATTCACCGCTCGGCATTGTCACGGGCATTTGCGGGATCGAACGCAATACCGTTGTATTTACCGGTGACACAGGACATGCCGGAACCGTACCCATGAGTTCTCGCCGTGATGCCTTGGTGGCCGCTTCGGATTTCATCGCGGCCATCCATGATGCCGCTGGTGATGTCGCCGATCTGCGCGCAACCGTGGGATTCCTGTCTTTGCATCCCAACGTAGTGAACGCGATCCCAAGTAAAGTCGAACTCACGCTAGAAATTCGCGCTCTGCAGGATAGCGTCCGAGAGAACTTCGCCAAGCTTGCACGCTCTCAGGGCAAAGCTATTTCGCAAAAACGCTACGCCGATTTCTCCATGACGCGTACATATGAACAGCCAGCAGTTCCCTGCAACGTTTCGTTGATCGAGTTGCTTGAAACCTCTGCCAATGCGATCTGCCGGGTTGCGCCGCGACTCCCATCCGGAGCGACCCATGATGCCTCGGCCATGGCCGATCTGTGCCCGATCTCAATGCTGTTTGTTCGCTGTAAAGACGGAGTCAGCCACAAGCCGGAAGAATTTGCTACTGGCGACGACATGGATGCAGCAATACGCGCCATAGCAGGGTTTCTAATGGCCCTGTCAGGAACGCGATAATGCGCGAGAAGGTCTAGGCGCTTATGCGCTTTGCGCTTTTGCGGGAGCTTTCGATACCAAGTTCAGTTCCGCCGACATTGCCAACTTGTTTGCCCAACAATCATTCAACGATTCGCCGAAAACAATGTTATTGTTTCGACCAAAGTCATAGAGTCACGAAGGTGTAAGAGATTCACCCGCATCCAGAACAGGAGCCGCGTCGATATCTTCCGCATCCAGCATGGCGGCCACGCGTTCAAGTGACGCGATCAACGCAGCTTGTTCCCAATCTTCCAAGGCATCAAATTTTCGAACGAACCTTTGCTGCAAAGGATCAGGGGCATCTGAAATTGCCTGTTTTCCCTTTTCTGTCACCACAATGTTGGTTCGCCGCCTGTCTGTTTGCGATTTTTCACGCACCACCATGTTCTGTCGAACCAGTTTGTCGACAAGCGAGGTCACTGTTGCTTGTGAAATGCGCATGCGCTGCGAAATTGCCGTTGCAGTGCATTGTCCTGTTTCAGCAATGATCTGCAAGACTCTGAACTGGGCCGCCGTCAATCCTACGGACTGTGCCAGTTCGCGGCCGAACAAGTCCGTTGCCCGTAGTATTCGGCGCAAGGCAACAAGGCTGGTGTCAATCCTATTCATTTTTCGGTTTTGTCAGACAGGGGCGAGAAGATCAACAGAGGAGAATTTTGATTTTTTATTAGATCATCAAAACGAAAATTTCTCCACAACGTCACAAAGACTGGTTAAATTTAGGCCAATTTCGGAAATATGCCTTTTAGTTTGCCATCGACTTGAAAGCATCTGTGACTGATGTTACTTAGTTTTTCAAAGCAAATGGAGACAGTGTTATCAATGCAACATGCACGAGATTTTCCTCGCAAAGCATTTCCCGCTTTAAGGAAGCCCGAAGCCGCAGATGGCCCCCGGGTGTGGGACCTAGTGCGCTCATGCAAACCGCTTGATGAAAACTCCATGTATTGCAACCTGATCCAGTGTGACCACTTCAGGGACACCTGTGTGGTGGCAGAGCTGAATGACGAAGTCGTTGGTTGGATATCTGCCTATATTCTTCCCCACGACCTCGACACTGTGTTTGTCTGGCAGGTGGCTGTGTCTGAAGCGGCGCGGGGAACAGGATTGGGCTCTATTATGCTCAGCTCCCTTTTGCGACGCGATGCTTGCAGAGACATTAAAAGCCTTCAAACCACGATCACGCGCGACAACATGGCCTCATGGGCCTTGTTCCGGAAATTTTCCCAAGCGCGCGGTGCTGTGTTGAAAAGTCAGGCCCATTTCACCCAAACGCAACATTTTTGCGACCGTCAAAGCACGGAATACATGGTCACGATCGACTTGCCGGAAGCAACTAGACTGGCCGCATAAAGAGGTGCCGACTTTATGTGGCGATTACCTGTTTTCAATTACCCAATCCCAAAAGGACTTGATATGCCGACTGATACGTCAGCCGAAATCTCTGTTTTCAAACGTCGCGAATCCAAGGCGCGCAGCTATTGTCGAAACTTCGATACGGTCTTTGCCCATGCGCAGGGTTCGGAATTGACCGATACCAGCGGCAATACCTACATCGACTTTTTGTCGGGCTGTTCGTCCTTGAATTACGGCCACAACGACACGGATATGAAGCTTGCATTGATCGAGCACATCACGTCCGATGGTCTGGCCCATGCGCTTGACCTGCACACCGATGCAAAGGCTGAATTCCTCGAAGTATTCGAGCGCAATATCTTGAAGCCTCGCGGTATGGATCACAAGGTCATGTTTACCGGGCCAACAGGTGCCAACGCGATCGAGGCTGCCTTGAAACTGGCGCGCAAGGTAACCGGCCGGGACAATATAATTGCCTTCACCAACGGGTTTCATGGCGTTACTCTGGGGGCTTTGGCAGCAACCGGTAATTCATACCATCGCTCAGGAGCCGGCACCACGCTGAATGGCGTAACCCGAATGCCCTATGACGGTTTTTTTCCAGGTGATCACGATGCCGCCGATTTCCTGGATGTCATGCTTAAAGACAGGTCCAGCGGAATTGATGCCCCGGCAGCAATCCTGCTTGAAACCGTGCAGGGCGAGGGCGGTCTGAACGCGGCACAGCCAAAATTTGTGAAACGTGTAGCCGAACTTGCCAAGGAACACGGCGCGCTATTGATCATTGACGACATTCAGGCGGGATGCGGTCGAACCGGTGGGTTTTTCTCGTTTGAAGAAATGGGGATTGTCCCGGATATCGTGACGCTTGCGAAATCCGTGTCAGGGTTCGGTCTGCCGATGGCTCTCATGCTGGTGCGCCCGGAACACGACGTATTTGGCCCGGCTGAACACAATGGAACCTTTCGTGGGAACACCCATGCTTTCGTCACGGCCCGTGTTGCAATCGAGAAGTTCTGGTCGGACGCGACGTTTCAGAAAGAGATTAACGCCAAGGCTCTGGTTTTGACCTCGGCTCTGGCCGAGGTGGCAGAAAAGGTTCCGGGTGCGACTTTGAAAGGGCGCGGGATGATGCAGGGCGTTGACGTTCAGTCTGGCGAGTTGGCCGCCGAGATTTGCCGCCGCGCCTTCGAAGATGGGCTGATTATTGAAACATCCGGTAGCGATGATCAAGTGGTCAAGGTTCTGGCCCCATTGACGACACCGGACGAAACCTTCCGAAAAGGTCTTTCTATCCTGATAGACGCATCCCGAAACGCAATGAAAACCTACAAAATGGCGGCGGAGTAGCATCATGATTGTACGCGATTTCAACGACATTATAAAAAACGACCCAGACCGAGTAGTCTCTGACGCAAAATGGTCTTCTGTGCGCATGCTGCTGGCACAAGACGGCATGGGTTTCTCTTTCCATATAACGTTTCTGGAAGAGGGTTCCGAACACACGTTCGAGTACAAGAACCACTTTGAAAGTGTCTACTGCATGCAGGGGTCGGGCTCGATCACAGACGTCGCAACAGGTGAGACGCACTATATCAAGCCCGGCGTCATGTACGCGCTTGATAAGCATGACCGCCACGTCTTGCGTGCCGAAGAAGAGCTGGTCATGGCCTGTGTGTTCAACCCACCCGTCACCGGAGCCGAAGTGCACCGCGAAGACGGCTCATACGCATTGGAAACCTGCTAAAGAGGCCCCGGCCCGCGCCGGGTGAACAATCTGTGACTTTCCCAGAACACACCGTCGAAAAGATCGGCGGAACATCAATGAGTCGCGTCCGCGAGTTGCGCGACACGCTTTTCATCGGTGACCGCAAGGGTGCCGACCTGTATCATCGTGTTTTCGTTGTGTCAGCTTTTGGCGGCATCACCAACTTATTGTTGGAACACAAGAAAACCGGTGAGCCCGGCGTTTACGCACTTTTTGCAAATGACGACAGCGATCATGGCTGGCTTGATGCCCTTTCACGGGTCGCAAAGGCAATGTCCGAAGCGCATGCTGCGGTCTTGGGCAATCAAGGTGATCGCGCCTTGGCTGAGGATTTCGTTCGCGAGCGCATTGAGGGCGCCCGGAGTTGCCTGTTCGACCTGCAACGTTTATGCTCGTACGGGCATTTTCGCCTGTCCAGTCAAATGATGATCGTACGCGAGCTTTTGTCCGGACTGGGCGAAGCACACTCGGCCTTTGTCACCACGCTGATGTTGCAGCGCGCGGGCGTTAATGCACGCTTTGTCGATCTCAGTGGTTGGCGGGATGAAATCGAACGGTCACTTGAGGAACGTATCGCCAGCGGCTTTGGCGATGTCGACCTGTCCTGTGAAATGCCGATTGTCACAGGCTATGCGCAGTGCCGTGAAGGATTAATGCGCGAATACGATCGCGGTTACTCTGAGGTTACGTTTTCCAATATTGCTGCCTATACCAAGGCAAAAGAAGCGATAATTCACAAGGAATTTCACCTGTCTTCCGCCGATCCCGCACTGGTGGGCGAGGCAGCTGTGCGCAAGCTGGGGCATACAAACTATGATGTCGCTGACCAGCTTTCCAACATGGGCATGGAGGCTATTCACCCAAATGCTGCCAAGATCCTCCGCCAGTCAAAGGTTGCTCTGCGCGTGACCAATGCGTTCGATCCGGAAGACCCCGGAACATTGGTTGATGATCAGCCCGCTCAATCCCCGGCCGTCGAGATTATAACGGGTCTGGATGTCGTGGCGCTAGAGTTGTTCGAGCAGGACATGGTGGGGGTAAAAGGTTACGATGCGACAGCGTTGGAAGCATTGCGGAGACACAATGTACGCATTGCTTCGAAGTCTTCGAATGCCAACACGATCACTCATTATGTAGAGGCTTCGTTGAAAACTGTCCGTCGGGTTATTTCAGATTTGGAGAAGTCTTTTCCTTCCGCCGACATTAGCGCGCGCTCCGTAGCCGTCGTTTCTGCAATAGGGCGCGACCTGTCCGGCTTACAGTCTTTCAGTGCGGGTCTGCAAGCGCTGGAAAAGGCGGATATAGACGTGATTGCGGCGCAACAAACGACACGCAATGTGGACATTCAATTCGTTGTTCCGCGCGATGCAGCCAGTGACGCAATCGTTGCGTTGCATGAGGCGCTGATCACCAAGTCTGCAATGATCCAACTTGGCAAGGCCGCATGAACCTCATTACCTAACATCTCAAGATGCGTCGGCAAGGTTGGTCTGCAACCGCACCCACAAAGGCACTACGTGGTATAGGAGTGAATAGTATGCGGAATGATCAGGGCACTAAGCTCGCGATAGGCAACAGGCGGTGGTGCGTGGACGGGCATTGTCAAAGAAGCTTGCCTGGCCACAGATCGCATGGGTTGCACTTGTCCGAAGTCTGAAACATCATCCACTCTTGGTCTTGTGCCCTTCCCAGACCAATGAAGGGCGCGGAGTGTTTGTCACAAGCAATTTTCTCCGAGACTGCTGACCGCCGCAATCGGGTGTAAGTTTGCTGTGACACAAAGGGAAAGCTAATGTTGAAGAATGACCAACTCGACCAGTGGGATCGCGAAAATTTTTTCCACCCTTCGACCCATCTGGCACAGCACGCGCGTGGTGAAAGCCCGAACCGCGTAATTAAGACCGCCAGCGGTGTCTTTATCGAAGACCGTGACGGGAACAAACTGCTGGACGCCTTTGCCGGACTTTATTGTGTGAACGTCGGCTATGGCCGTCAAGAAATTGCCGAGGCCATCGGCGAGCAGGCCAAAGAGTTGGCCTATTACCACGCTTATGTAGGCCACGGCACCGAGGCATCGATCACCTTGTCGAAAATGATCCTCGACCGGGCACCTGCGAACATGTCCAAGGTCTATTTCGGCCTCGGCGGCTCGGACGCGAATGAAACCAACATCAAGCTGATTTGGTATTACAACAACATTCTGGGCCGCCCGGAAAAGAAAAAGATCATCTCGCGTTGGCGTGGTTATCACGGCTCGGGTCTTGTGACGGGTTCGCTGACCGGGCTGGAACTGTTTCACAAGAAATTTGACTTGCCGGTCGAACAGGTGATCCACACCGAGGCTCCTTACTACTATCGCCGTGAAAATCTGGACCAGACCGAAGAGCAATTCGTCGCCCATTGCGCTGCCGAACTGGAAGCTTTGATTGAGCGCGAAGGCGCAGACACGATCGCCGCCTTTATCGGTGAGCCGGTTCTGGGCACAGGCGGCATCGTTCCCCCGCCCGCAGGTTACTGGGAGGCCATTCAGGCGGTGCTGAAGAAACACGACATCATGCTGGTTGCCGATGAAGTCGTCACTGGCTTCGGTCGCCTTGGCACCATGTTCGGCTCTGATCACTACGGGATCGAACCCGATATCATCACCATCGCGAAGGGTCTGACATCGGCTTATGCGCCGCTGTCCGGCTCGATTGTCAGTGACAAGGTTTGGGAAGTGCTGGAACAGGGTACGGATGAATACGGACCAATCGGACATGGCTGGACCTATTCGGCGCACCCCATCGGTGCTGCGGCCGGTGTTGCCAACCTCAAGCTAATTGACGAACTGAATTTGGTCTCAAAAGCGGGTGAAGTGGGCGCCTATCTGAACAAGACCATGGCCGAGGCGTTGACCGATCACGCCCATGTCGGTGATGTCCGTGGCGAAGGGATGCTGTGTGCGGTGGAATTCGCGAAAGACAAGGATAGCCGTACCTTCTTCGACTCAGCCGACAAAATCGGTCCGCAAATCTCGGCCAAGCTATTGGAGCAAAGCAAGGTCATCGCCCGCGCCATGCCGCAAGGTGACATCCTGGGCTTTGCGCCGCCCTTCTGCCTGACCCGCGAAGAGGCCGATCAGGTAGTTGCCGGGACGGTACAGGCGGTAAAAGCCGTTCTCGGATAAGGTGCCAGGAAAGCAAGACGAAAGGGCCGGCCGCGCCGGCCCCTTTTCATTCCGGTTTTTGAAACTCACCTGTCGTCAGATTTGCACCGTCCGGAAGGTCTTTGGTATCGAGCACCCTGGCAACCCGCTCAAGCACGGCTACAATCGTTGATCTTTCTCGTTCTTCCATCTGTCTAAACCCACTCTTGTCGAGGACTTGGGGCATCCTCAACGGATCGACCTCGGTCAGCCCAGCGGATTTCTCCAAATTCGGGCCAGACATCTTGGCGGCACACAGAACTTGGCGCGAGGCGACAAGGTTGATGTCGATACGATGCAAGTATCTACTCTTGGCTCAAAGAGCACGAGATTGTCTAAACCGAGTCGATAGCTCAAATCGAATTGTCCTGAAATTTTATTAGCCTAGCGAAACATAAAGCAAAAGCTATATGGAAAATTTATCAGTTTAAAATTCGCTTTTTTGTCTTTTCTCTTCTCTGTGATAGTTAGCATATCAAAGTTTAATGATGGAGTATTGTATGCAGCATTTTTTGGAATTGTTCGAACAACCATTTCCGGTATTACGTACCCTTTTGCCGCAAGACGGCATGGCGGTAGCTTCGTTGACCGTAAGCGCAGATCAAGAAACTTTCGGAAACTTGCTACGTGAACTCGCGAAATTCGAGGATTACAATAAATTCTCGATCATCGCTGAACTTGATGGGGAAACGGTTGGCGCGATGTTGGCCTATATTCCCCCCTACGACCGGGAAACTCTGTTTATCTGGCAAGTGTATGTATCTGAGAGTGAGGCTGAAAAAGGACTTGCCTCGCTCATGCTGGGGCAGGTGATGCAGCGGGACGTGTGTGCCGATGTAACCCGTGTTCAGACCGTCATTCCATCAAGCGACAAGCGGAACTGGGCGTTGTTTCGTCGGTTTGCAAGGTGGCAACGGTCGCGGATGGATATCCAGCCTTTCATCACCCAAGCGCTGGAGCCTTTTCGCCGCCACGAAAACAGCAATCTTGTGACGATCCGCCTTGGGAGTCGCTCTGAGCGTGCGGCCGGAGCGCCTCTATTTTTTTGCGAAAGTGGGAGTGTGGAATGAACGTAGACACGACCGTATCGAATAAGAATCCGAGCCGTAAAGCAACCGCAACTCTGGGAGACCGGATCTTCGCCGCGCGTGAAGCCGTGGGGTATTCGCAAAAGGAACTTGCCTCAAGGTTGGGCGTTAAGCTGAAGACCGTCCAGAGATGGGACGAAGACCGCACAGAGCCACGTGCAAACAAAGCGCAGATGATGTCCGGCATTCTTGGGTATCTCTGGTTTTGCTTCTAAGCGGTGAGGGAGAAGGTGGTCCTGACCCCGTCGATGCTTCGTTGGCCTCAAAAAACATGCGGGATATCCTAAATGAGCTCAGGAGCCTTCAGGCGGATATCGCACAGGCGACGCGCGGACTGCGCACGGTAGAAAAACACCTGCGCGGCAGAACGTGATTTCTGCGCAATTACGAACTTTAGGCATGACTTACGGTCATGCGTCAAAGGGCAACAAGAAAGGAGCAGATTATGACGGAACCGGACCCCAATCTTTTACCCGCTGACCCGGTGCAAGGCGCTCAAAAAAAGACCAGGTCATTCGCTGAAGCCTCACCTCTTGAGGTGCGCGAAAAGGTCGGCTTAACCATATCGGAAATGGCCGAACTTATCGGGATGACCGAGTTTGGCTATCGGATGTGGGAACAGGAAACACGCCGCCCCGGAGGTCCAGCATATAGGCTGCTCGCTTTGTTGAACGCTCACCCAAAAGAAATGATTTCCCGACTGCAGCAATATTGTTGAGTGCAAAACTCAGCGGTAAGTGCGTACTTCCATTGGTGTTGTCTCAATTGCAGTCAGGATTTCCTGCAGCAGCAGTTCCTCTGGGATTGCAGACTTGCTGCACCCCCTGAGGGCGTCTAGCCGGTGACTATGAATATTCCAGCTGATATGCCGCGCCTGAAAGGCTTCCGTTTCCTACGTGAGATTATCGCTTATGCAGTGTGGGCGTACCGCCGTTTCGCACTTAGCACGGCGGACGTGGAGAACCTGCTTGCCGAGCGAGGCGAATTGTCAGCCGGGAAACCGTCCGCAAATGGGTTAACCGGTTTGGTCGGCATTTCGCCAGATGTGTTAAGCGCGACCGGCATACAGCGGCTGACAGATGGCACCTGGATGAATTCATCGATGCCCCCTACGTCCTAATCCAGGCAAGAGCAACCGAACGGCGGTTAACGTGACAGGGCCCAGTCAGTGGCTGTGGCCCTCATCAGCACTCGCCGGCACAACCAAAACACCTGGTGCCGGAGCTTCCAGGTCATGACCGTCTTGCCCAGCCTCAGGGATTTCGATCCAGTGTCGCTCGCTATTCGCGCATTCCTGGATCGCGGGAATGTAGAGGATTTCGTCTGCAGAAACACGATCGCTGATCCAGGCGCGGAATACGAACTCATCGTAGTAAGCGTTCAGAAGCTCTCCCGACCATATGATTTCCTGCACACCTTCCGAGACGGTACTTCCATAGTATTCGTAGCTGTTCTGGTACTCGCCGATCACTGTTTCAAGTGCCCATCCGGCTTTGACCATCGGCTGCGCCGCGATTAATCCCTCTGGAATTTGTACACGGACGCGCAAGGTTGCCTCGTCTCCGCAGCCATGGGGAATGCGCAGCGTCAGACGCGCGGTTTCCCCCTGCGCAACCTCGGTTTCTGCAAGGGAAACATGCGCATTCGCCTGGGATGCGAATATCAGCAAAGAAGTAATCGCAGTGAGGGAAGTGATTTGTTTCATGGGTTCTGTTTTTGCTTTGCGTTCTGATTCAGTTGGATTTCGAAACGAGGCTGGGACGCCGGGTGTGTCTTACGAGCGGGCCTTTGATCAGGCTGGGTTTTTGAAGATCCTAAGATGTTTCCGGTCGAGAGGAATTCGGCTGTCCTGAGGATGATCTCAAAGTGGCGCCTTGTTTGTGAACAAGCTCGCCTCCCAGCACACCGCCGACAGCGAGGGTCGTAACTGCGATCAAGTCCAACAGCAGCAGCCAAACCGACAGTACATACCACGCGATGCAGCACCGCCTCTGGGGTCTGCTCTGCGCCCAAATCGACATATGCTGCGGGCCACTCAGATGTCTGCTCTTCTTTGTATGCAACTCCCGCCTAAGCATCCGCTGTGCTTTTTTGGCCCGCTACTCGATGATCTCGATCTGACCTTTCATGTGCGGGTGGAAAGCACAAAAATAGGACAACTCCATAGCTTCAAATACCTCGATTGAAGCCGTGTCGTTCCGTTCCAGGGTCTCGGTTTCCCACCCAAACTCATCAGCGGTTGCCGTGTGAGGAGCAATGTCCTTGTTCGTCCATCGTATGGTATCGCCAATGCGTACGTGGACCACGGCAGGAAGATACTCGAATGATCGAATCTCAACTTCGTGCACCACCGGCGTTTCGGCCATAAGAAGCTGCGGAATCGGAGCGGCTGCTACTGCAGCCGCTCCAACAATCACGCCCCTGCGTGTTGGTAAATCCCGCTTCACTGCAGCGATTTAACCATCATTTCGGCGTGACCTTCATGGGCCTTGAATATTTCAAGGCCCTGCTCGAACAGCGCCTTTACTTCGGCATTGTCGATATTCGGGATCATCGTGTTCTCGACCAGATCGTTCACCGCTTTGTGATAGGCGAGTTCGTTGGCTGCATATGCCGCGTCAAACTCTGCGCCGCGCAGTTTTACGAAACCATCAATAATCTCGTCTGCATTTGCATTAAGCTTCTGGCTGAATGCATTGTCTTGTGCCGATGCACCAAGCTTGTCGAGAAGGCCCAATGCGGCTTCGTTTACCGCTGTATGGTCGCGGATCATTGTATTTGCAAACTCATGGATGTCGGGGTTGTTCGATAGGGCGAGCGCCAGATACGCGTAGCGAATATCGATGTTATCAGCCGTGTAGGCGATATGTGCGTATTCAAGATCACTCATGTCAGCAACATCCTTTGCGGACGCCTGAACACCTGCCATGGACAGAGCGATTGCAACCGTGGTCAGTAGTTTTTTCATGCCGGAATTTCCTTTGGATTGTCGATACCGTATGAGTACCCACAGGATTTGATGTGTTTGAATGCGCGAACGTTCCAAATGTCATGCAGATAGTTCAGACCTCTGTACAAGTTCGTTGAGACCTCTGTACACGTTCGCTTTGTGCCGTATGGTTTTACCATGCTTGATCTTCTGAGTGACATCCTGACCAGTCTTTCCATGCGCGGAACGATCTATTTTCGCACATCATTCACAAGGCCGTGGGGCGTCGCAGTTCCAAGCTATGGAAACGTCGCGAGATTTCACTTCGCGCATCGCGGCAACTGTCTTATTCGCGTCGATGGTGTCGATGAACCCATCGGTCTAGCGCAAGGGGATTTGGTTATCATCCCCCACGGCACGGCTCACGTTCTATACTGCGGTCAAGATCCTAAAAACACGATCCTGCCGCTCGATACGGTTCTCGAAGCCTCAGGCTTCAATGGCTCAGGGGTGCTCGTCTATGGCGGTGAAGAGCCGCAAAGTGAAACACAGGTTATTTGTGGTCATTTTGACTTTGATCCCCACGCGCGGCACATCCTGATGGAACGGCTACCTTCTTTTATTCATCTCAAGAACTACGGTGAAAGCGCAGGGCGCTGGATGGAAGCAACATTGCGGATCATCGGTGAAGAAACCGGTGGGCAAAATTTGGGTGGCGATTTAATAGCTCTGAAAATGTCCGAAGCAATATTAGCGCAAGCCATCAGAACTTTCATTGAAGGAAGTGACGCTTTGGAGCGAGGGTTGGGCGCTTTTGCGGACAAAAACCTCTGTCGCGCGCTGGATGCCTTTCACAAGGCCCCAGCCAACAGTTGGACAGTCGAAACACTTGCACAAGTCGCAGGTATGTCCCGGACGAGTTTTGCTGTTCAGTTTCAAAAAGCAATGGATATGACGCCGATAGATTACGTCACCAAGTGGCGCATGGAAATTGCTAAGAAAGTTCTTCTATCATCAGGGTCATCGCTGACGGATGCGGCCGAAAGTGCAGGCTATGCGTCTGATTCAGCGTTTGCTCGCATGTTCAAAAAAGAGACGAAAATGTCGCCGGCGGAGTTTCGGCAGCTTTAATCCACCGACAGTTCGGTGATTCAAAAGATCTGCGGTGTTGTCACGTTAACTCGCGATCCACATAGAAATCCTGGTTTTCGGATTTCAAATGGCTTGAGTGGCAGGGTTCCAAGCGTCTAATGCCTCGAGACGGTGATATTTGATTGTTAAGGCGGAGCGGCCGAGAGCCGGGACGCTAAAGCAATTGCGGATTACTGAGTGGGTAGCCAGGAACCTTCGCAACCCTGGTGGAGAGCGATAGCCTGGCATCGCCCTTTCCCGGCTTCGGAAAGGGAGATGAATGTTTTCAGCTCGATTGTTGGGGCCTTTGTGCGACCAATGATCCAAACCCGGCGCGACCTCTCGCTTAAGTACTGTTTGCGTGTGGCGCGGCGGATGTCGTTTACAACTTTCTCACCGTGGCTCTGCTTGGTTCCGGGTTTCTTCCTCATCTTATGGAATGGACGCCCCTTGCACCGACGCCGATAGTTTTCGGCAGACGTGGCAAGCAGAAGGAGTTCACAGAATGCAGTTACTTGCGATTGACTTGGGCAAACAGTCGTTTCACATCCACGGGATCACCGATCAGGGCGAGGTGATCTCGAAGAAGGTGACCAGATCAAAACT